>NZ_JBHWKX010000077.1:0-30690 GCF_042730885.1 Streptomyces sp. NPDC059909 | reverse complement strand
CCTGCGCAAGCACTCCCGAGACGCCACCCGACCACTGACCACCCTCGGCATCACGTGATCAAACCGGACAGATCCCCTGAACGACGCCGCCCTGGGTGGGCGCCTCGGACGAACTCCTCCGAAGGGCTGAACCGTCGGCTCTGTTGGGCCGGGACGGCGTCGTCCACTCCCTGAACGCCGCGATGGCCACGGCGCTCGGCAGGCCTGCCGAAGAGTGTGTAGGCCGACACATATGGGAGCTGCTGCCCGAAAGCCGGCGGCCCGTGTCGAGCGCATCGTGACTCACGCGAGTAAGCAGAGCACCACGCTTCGCCAGCTGCACCATGCTGCACATCGATACCCGCGGCGGACAGGTCACCGGCGCCGGCGCCGGCCACGTGCCCCTGCTGTGTGCACACGACGACGGCAGCCATGACATCCGTCTGCTGCCGGGCGGTCCGGTCCGGTCCTGGGAATCCTGCCCGACGCCGAGTACCCGCAGGAGACCTTCACACTGGACAAGGACACCGCGCCTGTCATGGTCACCGACGGCTTGGTCGAAGCGCCGGACCTCTCGCTGGACGCCGGACTGAAGCACACCGGAACATTGGCCGCCCAAGCCCTCCACGACGGACTGAGCGCCGAGGAGACCGACGTCTGCGTAGAACCCGCCCTCCCCTCCTCACCGCCTCCGGGCCAGAACCCGCAGCTGAACAGCTGTAGATCGTGATCAGGCGTCGTGAGACGCTGCCCTTCATGATCGCCAAACTGCAGTGCGTGGTGTTGGACTGTGCCGATGTCGTTCAGCTGTCCCGGTTCTACCAGTCGCTTCTCGGCGGCGTAGTGAACCAGCCGGATCCGCGGTGGTCGCTCGGCGACGGCTGGGCGACGCTCCACACCGACGGTGGGTTCGTGCTGGCCTTCCAGCGCGTGGAAGACCATCAGCCGCCGCGGTGGCCGGACCCCGCTCACCCCCAGCAGTTCCACCTTGACCTGGGGGTCAAGGACCTGGACCAAGCCCAGAAAGACGTCCTCAATCGGGGCGCCACACTGCTCGACGGGGGTGGCGGAAAGCGGAGTTGGCGCATCTTCGCGGATCCCGCAGGACACCCGTTCTGTCTCGTCCGAGACTGACAGGAAACACCGGAGGGCTGCGGCAACCGGTGTGTCATCGTGAGTTGTGTGGACTGACGAAGAGATGGTGGCCGCAGGGCACGGCATAGATCCCGCGCGTTGGCGGGAGGCATTCGAGGTGCCCATGAGCCGTATTGCCCGCCGGTTCGCGCGGGTCGAACCCCGGCTGCGGGCCGATCGGTTGGCGACGCCGTCGAAGGGACCGCGGCTCACCCGGGGGCATGTTCGCGGTGCCTGGCCAGGATGCGGCCGAGTGGCGTTCGATGCGGGCCAGGTACTCATCACGCGCCGGCAGGACGCCGAAGGACACTAGGACATGGCGCAGATGGTCCGTGGTTCGCGCACCGCCATGTCCCACGAGCGCGGCGAAGTGATCGAGGTCAGAGTGGGCGAGTGGCCTGCCGGAGGCTGCTGTGACGGCAGGCAGCCGGGCCGAGGCGGAGTTCAGCAGCCGGCCCAGCACCGTCCGCGGCTGTTCGAAGGACATCATCAGCGCCCTCGGCCCGCCGGTAGTCCTCCTCGAGGATGGCCTGGCGCGCCTCGGCCAGCCGCTCGGAGCCCACGCCCGAGGCAATGACCTCGGCCAGGCCGGCCGCGGGTCCATCCGGAACCCCTGACCAGACCGTCGAGTCGTTGATCTGGAACCGGCTGCGGTGCACGCCGCCGAACACCATGGCACCGAGCCGGCCGTTCCCGACCGGTATCGCCTCGAACCAGTTCGACGCGGGCTGCGGCCAGGCCCGTACGAGGTCGTCAGCCGGCCGTCGACCTGCGGATGATTCATCGGATGGATCGCCACGCTGCTCCTTTCGTTGATCGTCACGCTCCGAACAGCACTTTGCGGCCGGCGGCTCCGCGGTCGGTCCGTGGCAGGGATGGTGCTTGCAGCAGGCCACGGAATGACGCCAGCGCGGTGGTGAGGTCTTCGGCGCCGCCCGCTTCGTGGCCGTTGTACTTCCAGGCCTGCATACGCGCCTGGCCGCGGTAGGCGTGGAAGGCGGCGAATGCGGTGGACGGCGGGCAGATGTCGTCCATCAGTCCGCAGGAGAACCAGGCGTGGGCGGTGGCGCGGCGGGCGAAGCCGATGCCGTCGAAGTAGGACAGGGTCCGGAAGACTTGGTCGACCTCGCCGCGGTGGGCAGCCAGATACCCCGTCAGCTCCGCGTACGGCATGCTGCCGGTGATCAGGGTCGCGCGGCGGATGTCGCACAGGAAGGGCGCCTGCACATGGAGTGCGGCGATGTCGCCGAGCAGCCCGGCGGTGGCCAGTGCGATGCCGCCGCCCTGGCTGGCGCCGACGATGCCCACCCGGGCGGGGTCGACCAGGTCCAGGGCGCGGACGGCCTCGACCGCGCGCACCGCGTCGGTGAAGACGCGCCGGTAGAAGTAGCTGTCCGGGGACCGGATGCCGCGGGTCAGGAAGCCAGGGTAGGAGGGTCCGCTGCCGACCGGGTCGGGAGTGTCGCCTCCGGCATGGGCGCCGCCCTGCCCTCGGACGTCCATCAGCAGGTGGGCATATCCGGCGCTGGCCCAGAGCAGGTCCTCGACCGGTGCGCCGCGACCGCTGCCGTACCCGTGGAACTGGACGACTGCCGGCAGCGGTCCTGGGCGTCCGGCGGGCACCCTGAGCCAGGCGCGGACGCGGTGCCCGCCGAAGCCTGCGAAGGTCACGTCGAAGACCTCGATGGTCAGCAGGTCGGTCGGGACCGGTTCGATCTGCAGGGCAAGGTCGTGCTCGCGTGCCTGGGCGAGGGTGTCGGCCCAGAAGGAGTCGAAATCGGCGGGTTCGCGATAGTCGCTGCGGTAGGACTCCAGGCCCGCGTGGTCGAGGTCGGTCAGCATCGCTTCTCCGGCGTGAGTTCGGCAGTGGGCAGCAGCGGGCCTCGGAGCCCAGGACGAGGTTGTGCCGTAGCGCGGTAGCCAGGCCATCCGCGTCCCCCTCGGCGCGCCGCCGGGATGCGAGTGGCCCGGACCGGGGAAAACGGCAACCTTGCACTGCACACCGGCAGAAACCGGTGGTGCGGTTGTGCGCATCGCCGCCACGGCACTCTCCTCGGAGTGACGGATCGTCAGATGGTGATCATGTCGACGTCGGGAGCGTCGTCGGTGGGGTCGCCGAAGGCGTTGGAGTTGGCGCCGGCGGTCAGCGGGACAGCAACGGTGACCGACTGGGGGGAGTCCCGGTCGTTGTCGCCGCGGCCCGCGACCGGCAGCCGGAACGGGGCCGGGTCCGCCTCCGCGGTGGCGCGAACGCCCTGGCTGCGCCGCTGTTCCACCCGCGTCAGCCGCACCACGGTGCTCGGGTAGTCCCCCGTCGGCAGCGAAAGCGGCAGCCCGCGGGTCGACAGCGTCGCCCCGTCGTACGTCGCGCCGCTGTCCGGCTCGCGGTAGTGGGCCGTTGGGTCGAGGGCCGCGAGGCGCAGACGGCGAGCGGCACCCCAGGCGATGACGGTGTGTTCGGCGGGAGTGGCGTACTGGACGGCGTCCGGGTGGCGGTACTGGGCGCCGAACTGTACGACCGGCCGGATCGACTTGTAGAGCGCTACCAGCTCGCGGGCCTCGGCCAGTTCATCCTCTGACCAGCGGAGCAGATCGCCGCCGAGGCCGAGTACCCCGGCCATGGCCACATGGAAGCGGAATCGTAGGGGTGCGGTGCGGCCGGTGTGGCCGTTGGGGCTGTCGGTGACCCAGGCGGACATGGTGCGTGCCGGGTAGAGCTGGCTGTAGCCGTGCTGGATGGAGAGGCGGTCGGCGGCGTCGGTGTTGTCGGAGATCCACACCTGGTCGGTGCGGGCGAGCATGCCCAGGTCGGCCCGGCCGCCGCCGCCCGCGCACGCCTCGATGCGCAGCCCTGGGTGGTCGGCCCGCAGCCGGTCGATCAGCGCGTACACGGCCGTGACATGGTCGAACCACAGTCGGTCCGGGTCCGGGTGTCCGGGCCAGCCGGCCTCGGTGAAGGCGCGGTTCATATCCCATTTGAGGAAGTCGATCTCGTGCTCATCGAGCAACCGGTCGAGCCATGTGTGGGCCCAGTCGGCGACGTCCGGGCGGGCGAAGTTCAGTACGAGCTGGTGGCGCAGCATCGTACGGGTGCGGTGCGGCATGTGCAGTACCCAGTCGGGGTGCTCACGGTAGAGGTCACTGTCCGGATTGACCATCTCGGGCTCCACCCACAGCCCGAACTTCATGCCGAGGCGGTGTACCTCCCCGATGAGCGGGCCCAGCCCGTCCGGGAAGCGCTCCGGGTTGGGCCGCCAGTCGCCGAGCCCCGCGCGGTCGCTCGTCCGGGCACCGAACCAGCCGTCGTCCATCACAAACAGCTCGACGCCGAGCGAGGCGGCGACCTCCGCGAGCCGGCGCTGGCCGTCTTCGGTCAGCTCCCAGCCCGTCGCCTCCCAGGAGTTGTAGACAACGGGCCGCGGCTCGTCCGGATGCGTCAGCAGGTGCGCGGCGATATGCGCATGCCAGGCGCGGCTGGTGGCTCCGAAGCCGTCCGCCGAGTACAGCCCGGAGAAGGCGGGCGTCCGCCAGGTCTCACCGGGCTCCAGCCGCACCGTCAGGCCTTCATGGCCCGCGCCACCAGTCCAGTTGAGCCGGCCGTTCGCGGTCCGCTGCACGGTGATGCGCCAGCTCCCGCTCCAGGCAAGGGCGGTGGACCACACCTCGCCGTGCGTCTCATCGGCGTCGCCCGCGTCCACCATCAGCCAGGGGTTGGCCTGGTGGCTGGAGACTCCGCGCCGACTGGTGAACACGGTCTCGGCGACCGGCGCCGGCACCCGCTGCAGCTGTGTCTCGCCCGACCAGTCGCCCACGGTGTGGCTGAGGCGGTAACCGGAGAGCTCGGGAAGCGACCAGCAGGCGGCGTCGGTGCGCAGCAGCACCATGGGAGCCTCACCCGGAGCGCCGGTGTGCCGCACGGTCACGGATCGCTCGATCACGTCGCTGTCCTCGAACACCCGGTAGTGCAGGGTGAGTTCGAGCGGATAGTGCCGGTCGGCCAGCCGTACGTCCAGCGTTCCGCCGTCGGCACCGGTGTCGGCGGCATGACCGAGGTAGCGCCACTCGGTGCCGCGGGTCCCGTCCGCGTACCGCACCTGGAGGGAGGCGACCCCGAAACGCGCGCCACCCTCGGTGGCCAGCTCCTCGCCGCCCTGCGAGCCGAAGCTGCTGCCCTCACCAGCCGGCACCCCGAGGGCGGCGGCCGCGGCGAGCGACAACCGCGGCCCCCAGTACAGGTGGCGCGGGTTGTCGTCCTCTCCGATACGCAGCGCGTAGCTGGTCGTCGGCGTGCTGAGCAGCAGGGTTCGGCTGGGCGCGTCGAAGGTCACCGAGGGCACACAAGCTCCTTGGATGGGTGGTGGGCGAGCCGTGACGGAGCGTCAGGTCCGCCTTCGGGCGCTGACTGAGCGTACGGCGAAGACGGATGAATTTAAATATTGACGCGGGAAATTATTAGGTCTACGTTTCCGCCATGTTGCCGAGCCGCACCGGCGTGAACGCGACGCCGGCCGCCAACGCGGTCTTCACCACGGTGCTCACCCAAGGTCCGCTCTCCCGCCCCGAGTTGGCCAGGATCACCGGCCTTTCGCCGGCTGCCGTCACCAAGGCGGTCAAGCCGATCCTGGATGCCGGCTATATGGAGGAGGTGCCGCAGACCGAGCGCACGGCGGTGGGTGCCGGCCGGCCCGCACATCCGCTGGCGATCCGCCCCGACCGCGAGTTCTTCGCCGGGATCAAGGTCACCGGGACCGAACTCATCGGCGTTGTCACGGACTTGAGGGCAGGCGTACGGACGACCGCACATCAGCTCATCGAGAAT
Source organism: Streptomyces sp. NPDC059909 (assembly GCF_042730885.1). Taxonomy (NCBI): domain Bacteria; kingdom Bacillati; phylum Actinomycetota; class Actinomycetes; order Kitasatosporales; family Streptomycetaceae; genus Streptomyces; species Streptomyces sp. NPDC059909. The sequence continues at coordinate 24,758 of NZ_JBHWKX010000077.1, read as the reverse complement.
CCCTCCGATGTCAACGGCGTTGTGGCCGACATCGCCGGTCTGGTACGGAGGTTGACTGCCGACTACGCGGACCGCACGCACTGTCTCGGCCTGTCCATCTCCGGCGACGTCGACAGCCCAACCGGCACCGTCCGCTACACGCCCTTCCTCGGCTGGCGCCAGGTGGCGCTCGGTCCACTGGTCCAGGACGCCACCGGGCTCACCGTCACTGTCGAGAACGATGTCAAGGCGCTCACCGTGGCCGAACACTGGTTCGGCGAGGGGGTCGGCGCCGACAACTTCGCGCTGGTCACGGTCGGCGCGGGCATCGGCTGCGGACTGGTCATCAACGGCCGCCTGGTGGCAGGCGGTTACGGGGTCGCCGGCGAGCTCGGCCACATCGCCGTCGACGTATCCGGACCTGACTGCCGCTGCGGGGGCCGCGGCTGTGTGGAGACCATCGCATCCGAGCGGGCCATCGTGGCCAAGGCCCGAACGGTGACCGGCGACCTTCGTCTGGACATGGCCGGCGCGATCGACCGCGCCGCCCAGGACCCCGCCCTGCGCGCGGTGTTCGCCGAGGCCGGGCACACCATCGGCCTTGGCCTCGCCGCCCTGGTCAACCTCACCGGGCCCGAACGGGTCGTGGTGTCCGGTGAGGGCCTGGCGGCATACGACCTCTTCGAGGAACAGATCCGCGCGACCTTCGCCTCACAGGTCTTCGGTGCGGCAGCACAGTGCCCGCTCGTGGTGCGTCCGCTGCCGTTCGAGGAGTGGGCGCGGGGAGCCGCTGCGGTGAGCATCCAACGGCTCTTCTCGCCCTGATCCACCGGCTTTCCGAACATTCCGAATCCCTGGTCGATCCACCCTGCTCGACCTGATCCGGTCCCTCTTCCGCACCGAACCGCTCCGCAACGATCCACCGCACGTCCGCACCGCACAGATCCGCTCACCCCCCCACCGCTCAGGGAGGACCCTCATGAACGCGCATCCAACACGGCGTGGCTTCCTCGGTATGTCGATGCTCTTCGTGGCCGGCACCGCCGTCGCCTGCTCCACCGACCCGCAGAATCCCGCGGGATCCGGCAAGAAGGCCGCCAAGGTCACGCTCACGCAGTGGTACCACCAGTACGGCGAGGCCGGCACGCAGGAGGCCGCCAAGCGTTACGCCGAGCAGTACACCAAGGAAAACCCGGACGTCGCGGTGCGCGTCGTGTGGGCCTCGGACACCACCACCTACGAGACGAAGCTGAGCGCGGCGCTGCTCGGCGACGACGGCCCCGACATCTTCGAGCTCGGCGACTTCCGTTACGACATGGCCAAGAAGGGCCAGCTCGCGCCCCTCGACGACATCTACGGCGCTGCCAAGTCCGGCTTCAACCAGACCGACCTCGCGTACCTCACGGTCGACAACAAGCTGTACGGCGTCAAGATGATCGACGACGTGATGGCGCTCTACTACCGCAAGAGCGTCCTCAGCAAGGCGGGTCTCGAGCCCCCGAAGACCTTCGACGAGCTTGCCGCGGCCGCGAAGAAGCTCACCACCAAGAAGATGAAGGGCCTCTTCATCGGGAACGACGGCATCGGCGACGCCGCATCCCTGCTGATCTGGTCCAACGGCGGCGAACTCATCGAGGGCGACAAGGTCGCCTTTGCGAGCGCGGCCGGCGTCGAGGCCATCGGCGGCCTGCGCCGCCTCCACCAGGACAAGTCGCTGCTCATCGGCTTCACCACCGACTGGTACGACCCGGGTGCCATCACCCAGAACGCCACCGCCATGCACTGGTGCGGTCTGTGGGCGCTGCCCGCGATGAAGCAGGCCCTCGGCGACGACCTGGGTGTCATGCCGTGGCCCGCGTTCAAGGCCGGCGGACGGCCCGTCGCCCGTCTCGGCGGCTGGTCCCAGCTGGTGAACGCGAAATCCAAGCAGCTCGACGAGGCGAAGAAGTTCGTCCAGTGGCTGTGGATCCAGAAGGCGGATCTGCAGATCGACTGGTCGGTCAAGTACGGCTTTCACGTCCCGCCGCAGAGCAGCGTCGCCGCCCAAGCCGAGCCGCTCAAGGAGGGCGCCGCCAAGGACACGGTGAGCATCGCCCAGCAGTACAGCAAGACGTTCCCGATCACCTGGAGCCAGGCGATGGCGGCAGGCCTGGGCGCCGCGGCCATCAAGATCCGGGACGGCGCCGACCCGAAGCAGGAGCTCGAAACCGCCGCGGCGAAGGCACAGGACGCTCTGACGAAGGCGCTGGGCTGACCTGATGTCCGTACTCCCGCAGACCGACACCCGGACGGGGAAGGCGACGGGTCCGCGCACCGCGTGGGCCCGTCCCGCCCCCGGGCGGCGCCGCATGGCCGGTTCGCAGCGCCGCTCGGCCGTCTTCGCCTTCGTCGTGCTGACCGCGCCGATGCTGATCGGCCTGGGCGTCTTCCGCTACATCGCCATCGGCTGGTCGTTCCTGCTCAGCTTCAGCGAGGCCCGGCGCACCATCGCACTCGGGCACTGGGTGGGCCTGGAAAACTACGTCTTCCTCTTCGAGGACGAGCGGTTCCGCGGCTCGCTCACGATGATCGTGCCGTTCACCGCGTTCATCGTGCCCGTCACCTTCACCCTGTCACTGGCGCTGGCCGTCCTCATCAACCGGGTGCGCCGGGGCCGGGCGTTCTTCCGTACGACGTTCCTGCTGCCGGCCGCCGTGTCGTATGTGGCGGCGACGCTGATCTGGAAGATGTCGCTGTTCAGCGGAGTGCCCTCGGGCGTCGCCAACACCCTGGCCATCCTGCTGGGCCACGAGGCGACGCCGTGGATCCAGACCTACCACCCGCCGCTGTACTGGATCGTGCTGATCACGCTGCGGCTCTGGCTCCAGGGCGGGCTCTACATGATCCTCTTCCTGGCCGGCCTCCAGGCCGTGCCGCGTCAGCTGTACGAGGCGGCGCAACTGGACGGCGCGAACGCCTGGCAGTGCTTCCGCCACATCACGATCCCGCAGCTGCGCAACACCTCGATCGCGATCCTGCTGCTGATGATGATCAACGCGCTCCAGGCCTTCGACGAGTTCTACAACATGTTCACGCCGCCCGCGGCCGGCAGCGAGCCCATTCGCACCCCGCTGATGTCCATCTTCCAAATGGCCCTTCTCGACCAGGACTACGGAGTGGGATCGGCAGGTGCGTTCGTGCTCACGATGCTCATCGTGATCGTGACCCTGGTGCAGAGCCGGGTGTTCGGCTTCGGCCGGACGGAGACGGAAGAGGGGACGGCATGAGCACGCTCACGTCGATCAGGCCGGAGCGACGACGGCGGCCGGTGCTCGGCGCGGCACTCACGTACATGGTGCTGATCCTGACCGCAGTCCTCTTCCTCGCGCCCTTCTACGTCCTCCTGCGCAACGCCTTCATGACGACGCCAGAGGTCACCTCGCCCGACTGGCACTGGCTGCCCTCCGGCTTGAGCTGGGCCAACTTCCGTGACCTCTTCGCCGACACCGAGCGCCCGTTCGCGCAATCGCTCGGCAACTCACTGATCATGGCGGCGCTCACGGCCCCACTGTCGACGCTCTTCGCGTCGATGGCAGGCTACGCGCTCGCCCGAATCAACGTCCCCGGACGAGGCATCGTGCTCGCGCTGATCGTCGGCACGCTGATGATCCCGAACGCGGTCACCTTCCTGCCCACGTTCGTGGTGGTCGGCGCCCTCGGCGGGGTCAACACGCTGTGGGGGATGGTGGTGCCAGGGCTGTTCAACGCCTTCGCGGTGATCCTGTTCCGCAGCTTCTACCTCGGCTTCCCCGCAGAGATGGAGGAGGCCGGCCGTATCGACGGCCTCAGCCATCTGGGCGTCTACCGGCGGCTGATTCTCCCGAACTCGGCCACGATGATCGCCTCGCTCGGTGCGCTGTCCTTCATCGAGGCCTGGAACTCCTTCCTGTGGCCGCTGATGATCGGCCAGGACCCGACCCAGTGGACGGCGCAGGTGGCCCTGTCGTCGTTCGTCACCTCCCAGACGATCAACCTGCCGGTGCTGTTCGCGGGCACCGTCGTCGCGATCTTCCCGCTCGTGGTGATGTTCCTGGTGGCACAGCGCTATATCGTCGAGGGGATCACCATGTCGGGCCTCAAGTCCTGAGACCCTTGACGAGTACGGCCCGACCGGTAGCAAGGCTCATGCCGAGCTCGGGGTGCCCCCGCCAACTCCCGAAACGCACACAGCGCGGCGGCAGTTCCGCACCTGGCCGCTACGCTCAACGACCTGGTGCACGGGCAGGCCGAAGACCTGCTCTTCGAGTCCCGCCCCTGGACAGGTCGGGGCGCGGTGCAGCCGCACGAGTACCGGCCAATGGCCGCGCACAAAACCGGCGCACTGCTCGGATGCGCCGCAGGTGTCGGCGCCGTGCTCGCCGGGGCCCGCCCCGGACCGTGGACGCTCTCACCCGGGCGGGACAGCATCTCGGTGTGGCCTTCCAGGTCGTGGACGATCTGCTGGGCATCCGGGGAGACCCGGAGGTCACAGGAAAACCCGTCCACAACGATCTGCGCAGGCTGACGAAGACGTATCCCGTCCTCGCAGTCCTGGCCACGGACGGCCCGGCCGCACAACGCCTGGTCACCCACCTGACCTCCGGCTGTCCGCTCGACGACACCACCGCGCGGCGAGCCGCCGATCTCGTGGAGACGGCAGGCGGACGTTCCGCCGCCATGACCGAGGCGAATCACCACCTGGACAGTGCCCGCGACTGCTTGGCAAGCCTCCCGCCGGCACACGGAGCGCTCGGCGAGATCCACACGCTTCTGCCGTTCCTGATCAACCGCAACATGTGAAGGGCGAGGACGGGAGTGCGGATCCATGACCCTCACCAGGCCGTGGGGGCGTTGTCGTTGGTGTGGACGTCACACGGCGTGTGCGCGGGCCTGGCCGAGGCCGACCGGCGCCGGGCCGGGGCGTGCGCGTGCTCACCAGTGCACGGCGATGTACTTGCTTTCGGTGAACTCCAGGAGGCCGTCGTGGCCGCCCTCGCGTCCGAGACCGGACTGCTTGACGCCGCCGAACGGGGCGGCCGGGTCCGACACGACCGGACGGTTGAGGCCGACCATGCCGGACTCCAGCGCCTCGGACACGCGCAGGCCCTCGGCCAGGTCACCGGTGTAGACGTACGACACCAGACCGTACTCGGTGTCGTTGGCCATCCGGATCGCCTCGTCGACGTCGTCGAAGGGGACGACCGGCGCGACCGGGCCGAAGATCTCCTCCGCCAGGATGGGCGCGTCCGGAGGGACGTCGGCCAGTACGGTCGGCAGGTAGAAGTACCCGGCGCGGTCGGGTGCGGTGCCGCCGGCCAGCAGGCGGGCGCCGGCATCGACGGTGGCCGAGACGAGCTCACCGACCTTCTTGAGTGCCGGCTCGTTCACCAGCGGACCCACGTCCACGCCCGCGTCCAGGCCGGGGCCGACCGTCAGCGCAGCCATGGCCGAGGCGAAGCGACGGCAGAACTCCTCGGCGATCGAGGCGTGGACGTAGAAGCGGTTGGCGGCGGTGCATGCCTCCCCGCCGTTGCGCATCTTGGCGACCATCGCGCCGGCCACCGCCTCGTCGAGGTGGGCGCTGGCCAGGACGAGGAAGGGCGCGTTGCCCCCGAGTTCCATGGAGGCGTTCACCACCGAGCCGGCCGCCTGCCTCAGCAGCTCTCGGCCGACCTCGGTGGACCCGGTGAACGACACCTTCCGAACCCGGGGGTCGGCCAGCAGCACCGCGCCGATCCGGGCCGAGCGGCGTGAAGGGACGACGTTGACCACGCCGTCCGGCACGCCGGCCTCCGTGAGCAGCGCCCCGAGCGCGAGTGCGGTCAGCGGGGTGTCGGAGGCCGGTTTGAGGACGACGGTGCAGCCCGCCGCCAGGGCCGGGCCGATCTTGCGGGTGGCCATGGCGGCAGGGAAGTTCCACGGCGTGATGAGCAGCGCGACGCCAACGGGCTGGCGCAGCACCATGATCTTGTTGCTGCCGGACGGCGCCGTCTGGACGGACCCGGCCGCGCGCACCGCCTCTTCGGCGTACCAGCGGAAGAACTCCGCAGCGTAGGCCACTTCGGCCCGGGCGTCGGCCAGGGCCTTGCCGTTCTCCCGGACGATGAGCTCGGCGAACGCCTCGGCGCGCTCGGTCATCAGGTCGAACGCCCGCCGCAGGATGTCGCTGCGCCCGCGCGGCTCGGTGGCCCGCCAGCCCTCGAGCGCTGCGTGGGCGGCGTCCACGGCCGCCACGGCGTCCTCCACGGTGGCGTTCGCGACCTCCGCGAGGGGTTCGGCGTACGCGGGGTCGGTCACCTCCAGGGTTCCGCCGTCGCCGGCCGGCGTCCACCGGCCGCCGATGAGCAGCCTGGTGGGGGTGTCCATACGAGTGATCACGATCGGCCTCCCGGAGCCGGTCAGTCGACGCTCTTGGCGACGGTCTCGACGATGCGGGCGGTGCTGGGAAGGGTCGCGTCCTCCAGGGCGTCGGCGGCGGGCAGCGGCACATGCGGCGTGGCGATCCGCACCAGCGGCCCGTCCAGGGCGGTGAAGCCCTCCTCCGCGACGATCGACACCAGCTCCGCGCCCCAGCCGCACAGCCGGGGGTTCTCCTCGACGGTGAACAGCCGGCCGGTGTGCGAGAGGGAGCCCAGCACCGTGCTGACGTCCAGCGGCACCAGGCTGCGCAGGTCGATGACGGTGGCGTCGATCCCGTGCTGCTGCTGGAGCTGCTCGGCGGCGGCGAGTGCGCGAGGCACCATCAGGCCGAGCGAGACGAGCGTGACGTCGCCGCCGTGCCGCAGCACGCTCGCTTTGCCGAGCTCGTCGACGATGTCCCCCTCGGGCACCTCGGCCTTGGTGGGGTACAGGCCCTTGGCCTCCAGGAAGACGACGGGGTCGGGGTCACGGACGGCGGCCGCCATCAGGCCGACGACGTCCGCGGGGTTGGAGGGGGCGACCACCTTGAGCCCGGGTACGGCCATCGCCCAGTTGGCGATGTCCTGCGAGTGCTGCGCGCCGAAGCGCAGGCCGCCCCCGTTGCCGGACTTGATGACCAGGGGGAAGGACATCTGACCGTTCGTCATGTACCGCGACTTGGCGATCTGGTTCACGACGATGTCCCAGCAGACCGCGAAGAAGTCGGAGAACATGATCTCGGCGATGGGTCGCAGGCCCGTCATGGCCGCGCCCATGGCGGCACCGAGGATGGCCTGCTCCGAGATGGGCGTGTCACGCACGCGGACCGGACCGAACTCGTCGAGCAGGCCGGCCGTCGTCTTGAACACACCCCCGGCGGCGGCGATGTCCTCGCCCAGGAAGACGATCGACTCGTCCCGCCGCATCTCCTGCGCGATGCCGCGGGCGACCGCGTCCCGGTAGGTCAGTTGCGCCATGATGCACCTCCGTCAGCCCATACGTCCTTCATCACCAGGTCCTCGCCCGGCTGTGGTCCCGCCTTCGCCTGCTCGGTCGCCTCGTCCACCAGGCGCGCCGATTCGGCCTCGATGCCGCTCAGGGCGGCCTCGGCGACGCCGAGGCCGAGCAGCCGCTGCCGGTAGGCGGGCAGTGGGTCCCGCGCGAGCCACTCCTGGACCTCGCCCGCCGGGCGGTACTTGGCCGGGTCGGCCCGTGAGTGGCCGCCGTGCCGGTAGGTCTTGGCCTCGATGAGGGAGGGGCCCTCGCCGGAGCGCGCCCGCGACAGGGCGGCGACCGCGGTCTCGTACACCACGTCGGGGTCGTTGCCGTCGATGGTGATCGATGGCAGGCCGTACGCAGCGGCCCTGTCGGCCGCGGGGTTCGGCACGGCGGTCACGGCGCCGATCGGCGTGTACTCCATGTAGAGGTTGTTCTCACAGACGAACACCACGGGCAGCTTCCAGACGGCCGCGAGATTGAGCGCCTCGTGGAAGGCGCCGATGTTCGTCGTGCCGTCGCCGAAGAAGCAGACGGCGACCTGCCCGCTGCCCCGGTAGTGGGCCGACCAGGCGGCCCCGGTGGCGATCGGCAGATGCGCGCCGATGATGGCGTACGAGCCCATCATCCCGTGCTCGACGGACGTCAGGTGCATGCTGCCGCCCTTGCCGGCCATCAGACCGTTGGCGCGGCCCATCAGCTCGGCCAGGATGCCGGCCATCGGCACCCCGCGGGCGAGGGTGTGGGCGTGGCCCCGGTACGTGGCGAAGGTGTAGTCGTCGTCGCGCATGGCGACGCCGAAGCCGGCGGCGATGGCCTCCTGACCGAGGGACAGGTGGCTGGTGCCCTTGACGAGGTTCTGCAGGAACAGGTCGTACGCGCGCTTCTCCATGCCGCGCATCCGCACCATCTGCCGATAGAGGGCGAGACGGGTGGGCTCGTCGATGCCGGGCCCCGTGGGCCGGGTCTGCTGGATGGTCACGATCCGGTGCCTCCTTTCCTTCCGGTGGGTCTAGTAGGGGTTGGCGACGAACAGCTCCTGCGCGGGGAAGAGCGTGAGGACGCGCGCGCCGTCGGCGGTGACCACGACCTCCTCCTCGATGCGTGCGGCGGAGTAGCCGTCGGAAGCCGGGCAGTAGGTCTCCAGGGCGAAGACCATGCCCTCCTGGATCTCCGCCGGGTGTTCGAGGGAGTTGAGCCGGCTGATGATGGGCCGCTCGTGCAGGCCGAGCCCCAGTCCGTGGCCGAACTGGAGCCCGAAGCAGTCCATTTCCGTGGCGAATCCGAAGTCGGTGGCCTTGGGCCATGCCTTGGCGATGACGTCGGTGGTCTGCCCAGGGCGTACCAGTTCGATGGCCGCGTCGATCCACTCGCGTGCCCTGGTGTAGGCGTCGCGCTGCGCCGGGGTGGACGAGCCGACGTTCAGGGTGCGGTAGTAGCAGGTCCGGTAGCCCTGGTAGGACTGGATGATGTCGAAGAAGCAGGTGTCCCCGGGCCGGATCAGCCGGTCGGTGAAGTTGTGCGGATGGGGGTTGCACCGCTCCCCCGACACCGCGTTGATGGCCTCGACGTCGTCCGAGCCCTGCTCGTAGAGGTACTTGTTGGCCAGTGCGACGATGTCGTTCTCGCGCACGCCCGGCTTGAGGGCCTCCGAGATCTGCTGGTAGGCGCCGTCCACCATCGCCGCGGCCTGCGACAGCAGCATGATCTCGTCGGGGTTCTTGACGGCGCGGGCGTCCAGCATGACCTGCTGGGCGTCGACCGTCGTCAGGCCCGCGCGCTGCATCTCGAACAGGAACGGCGGCTCGACGATGTCGATGCCGATGGGAGCTCCCGCGAGACCGTGATCGGCCAGGATGCCCTTGATTTCGGCGACCGCGCGACGCATCAGGCCGACCTCGGGTGCGACGGCGCCGCGCAGTCCCAGCATCCCGGCGCGGCAGTTCTCCGGCCGCAACCAGGGCGCGTACAGCTGGTGGTGACGGGCGGCGGAGCCGAAGTCCCACACCATGGGCTCGTGGTCGCGGGTCAGCAGCGCGTAGCGGGTCATCTTGTCCCGCGACCATTCACCGATCATGGTGCCGGTGACGTAGCGGATGTTGTTGACGTCGAAGAGCAGGACGGCGCCGAGCTCGGAGGCGTCGAGGGCGGCTCGCGCGCGGGCCAGCCGGTAGGAGCGCAGCCGGTCGAAGTCGACGCGGGTCTCGAAGTCGACGGCGGTGTGCCCGGGGGCGGGCAGTGGCGCGGTGGTGGTCACCGTGACCTCCTGGTGGGGGTGAGGGGGCTCACGACGCGGCTGTCAGACCGTCGGTGACGGCGGCGTCCTCTGGCGCGAGGGTGAGCCCGGCGGCGAGGGCGACTTCCGACAGCAGCACGGCGAAGTCGGTGTCCTCGTGGCCGCGGCCGACGGACTGCTGGACGATGTGGTGGGTCAGCGCCGCGACCGGCATGGGGACCTCCAGCTCCCGGGCGGCGGCGAGGCCGAGGTCGAAGTCCTTGCGCAGCAGCTCGGGTGTGAAGGTCGGGGTGAAGTCCAGATTCACGAAGGCGGGCGTCTTGTACTGGGTGAAGACCGAGCCGAGGACCGAGCCGTTGAGGAAGTCCAGGAACGCCGCGCGGCTCACGCCGCCCTTCTCGGCCAGCACGGTGATCTCGGCCATCGACTGGGTGACGACGCCGAGGAAGATGTTGTGCGCGAGCTTCACCAGCCGGGCCAGATCGTCCTGCCCGGCGTAGGTGACCGAGCGGGCGATCGTGCTGAGCAGCGGCTCGGCCTCGTCGAAGACCTCACGGGGGCCGGAGGCGACCATGGAGAGCCGACCGGCCTTGACGACCTTGGCGTTTCCCGACACGGGGGCGACCAGCAGGGCGGTGCCGACCTGCTCCGCCTCCGCGCGGACCTGTGCCGAGACGTCCTGGGAGACCGTGGAGCAGTCGACGATGATGCGGGGCTTGGCGGGCTGGCGCAGGATGCCCTGCTCGCCGAGGGTGACCTCGGCGAAGTCCTTGCCGGCGCTGACCATGGTGAACACGATGTCGCGGTCGGCGAGCCCGGCGGGCGTGTCCACGATGGTGGCGCCGAGCGTGGCCAGCGGCTCGCACTTGCTGCGGGTCCGGTTGTAGACGGTGACATCGTGGCCGGCCCGCAGGAGCCGGGAGACCATGGCGTAGCCCATGCGGCCGGTGCCGGCCCAGCCGATGGTGGGACGGGGAGTGTGATCGGTCATGATTCAGTCCTGAGGGTCGTGGTCGCCGGAGCGCGACGGGACGGAAGAGGCGAGAGGTGTGGAGGGCCGGTCGGCCGCTCCGAGGTACAGCCGGCCGACCTCGGGGTCGGTGAGCAGACCGGCGCCGGTGCCGGTGAGGGCGACCCGGCCGCCCTCCAGGACGGCTCCGGAGTGCGAGACGGCCAGGCCCGAGCGGGCGTTCTGTTCGACCAGCAGTACGGACCGTCCGGAGGCCGCGAGGTCCGCGACACTGCGGAACACGGTGGTACGGGACCTGGGGTCGAGCCCGATGGACGGCTCGTCCAGGAGGATGAGGACGGGGTCGAGCATCAGGGTCCGCGCGATCTCGACGGTCTTCTGCTCACCGCCGGACAGCGACCCCGCGTGGGCGTTCGCCCGGTCGGCGACCAACGGGTAGGCGGCGGCGATCCGCTCCCAGCGCTCGGCCACCAGCCGCCGGTTGCGCAGGACGTAGCCGCCCATCTCGACGTTCTCGCGCACGGTCATCGCCGGGAACAGGCTGCGGTCCTGGGGTACGTGGACGATGCCGCGCAGGAGCCGTTCCCGGGCGCTGAGCCGGCTGATGTCCTCACCCTTGAAGGTGACGGTGCCGGAGGCGGGCTTCAGCAGTCCCGAGATCGTCTTGAGGGTCGTCGACTTGCCCGAGCCGTTGGGGCCGATGAGGCAGGTGACCTCTCCGGCGGCGACGGTCAGCCCGACGCCCCGCAGAATCAGGCCCGCCCCGTATCCGGCCGTGACACCGTCCAGTACGAGCAGCGGCTCCGCGGGCGCGGAAGTGGTCGTGTCGGCCATCGCTACTCCCCCAGGTAGGCGTCGAGCACGCGGGGATCGGCCTGGATCTCGGCGGGCCTGCCCGCCGCGATGGGCCGGCCCCGGTCCAGGACCACGACGGGGTCGCACAGCCGCATCACCAGCGGCATGTCGTGCTCGACGATGAGGAAGGTCACTCCTTGCTCGTTCCGGCTGCGCACATGGCGTTCCATCGTTTCGATCATCACCGGGTTGACCCCCGCGGTGGGTTCGTCGAGCAGCACCAGCCGCGGATCCGCCATCAGCACGGCGGCGAACTCGCACAACTTGCGCTGACCGTAGGACAGTTCGGCCGCCTTCAGCCCGGCCTTGGCGGCCAGCCCGAAGTCCTCCAGCAGTTCGTCGGCGCGCGCCCGGTCGGCACGGGCGGCACGCGGGCCGAGCAGGGCGGTCCAGCGGTGGCCCGCGGCGGCGATCAGGTTCTCCCGTACGCTGAGCGACCCGAAGATCCGTGCCTGCTGGAACGTACGGGTCAGTCCGCGGCGGTAGAGCACGGTCGGGTCGGGCCTGGAGTAGGCGGCGCCCGCGAAGCGGACCGAGCCCGCGTCTGCGCCCAGATAGCCGGTGATCATGTTGAACGCGGTGGTCTTCCCCGACCCGTTGGGGCCGATGAGCGCGGTCACCGACCCCTCCTCGACGTCGAACGAGCAGTCGTCCACCGCCCGCACCCCGCCGAAGGACTTGGTGAGTCCGCGTACCTCGAGAAGCGTCGTCATCGCCGGCTCACCCGCTTCCCGAGCAGGTCCGCCAGCGAGGGCAGGATGCCGCGGGGAAGGACCAGCATCACCACGAGGAACAGGGCCGCGTAGCCCACCAGGTGCAGCGAGTTGGCGCCCAGCCGGTACGCCAGATACTGCTGCACGGGCACGACGAGGAAGGCTCCCAGCACCGGCCCCCACAGAGTCCCCCGGCCGCCCAGGTACACCATGAGCACCATGCCGATGGTCACCAGCGGGTCGACCGCGAACGGCGGGTAGACGAAGGACACGTAGTACGCCCACACCGCGCCGACGGCACCGGTGATGCCCACCGACAGCGCGAACGCCGCGAGCTTGGCGACCGCGGTCGGCGCCCCGATCCCCCGCGCCTTGTCCTCGTCGTCGCGGACGGTGGCCAGGATCAGCCCCAGCCGCGACCGCTGGACGCAGGCGGTCACCGCGACGGCCACGGCCAGCAGGGCGACCAGCACGTAGTAGAAGGGGAAGGCGAAGTAGGCGACGCCGAAGGGGGCCGGGCCCATGCCGATGCCCTGCGCGCCCCCGGTGAGCCCGCGAGCGTTGAACGCGAGGGTCTGGACGACGAAGACCAGCGTGATGGTGACGATCGCGAAGGTCGCGGCCCGGGTACGCATGGCGACCCACGCGACCGGCAGCCCCACCAGCGCGGTGCCGGCGGCCACGGCCGGCAGCGCAAGGAAGGGCTCCCATCCCGAGACGGGCGGATGGTCGTGGAACCAGATCGCCTCGCCGTAGGCGCCGATGCCGAAGAACGCCGCGTGGCCGAGCGAGGGATATCCGGCGAGGCCGCCGACCAGGTTCCAGGCGCTGGCCATGGTGGCGTACATCAGCGTGAAGATCAGCAGGTTGACGATCCAAGGCTGGCCCACGGTCCAGGGCGCGGCCAGCAGCACCGCGAAGACGACGACCGGCACCGTGATGCGCCACCGTCTGGCGTGACGTACGAATCCGGGGCGGAGTGCGGCCGGCGCGGGCGTCGCGGAGAGGGTGGAGGTCACAGCGCCCCCCTCAGCCGTGCCCCGAACAGCCCCCGCGGCCGCAGCAGCAGGACGAGCAGCAGCACCGCGAAGAAGGTGAATCCCGCCCACGACGGGGACCAGGTCGCGGCCACCACCGCCTCGGCGACGCCCATCAGCACGCCGGCCGCCACGGCCCCGCCGAGGCTGCCGAGCCCGCCGAGTACGACGATGGCCAGCAGGCGTGCGATGAGGTCGTAGTGACTCGCCGAGTTGAAGGGGTAGACCAGGCCGAACACGGCTCCGGCGGCGCCGGCGGTCGCCGTGCCGAGGCCGAAGCCGAGCGCGGATACGCGTTCGGGGTTGACGCCGAGCAGCCGTGCCGCAGTCGGATTCTGCACGGTGGCCCGTACCGAGGCGCCGAAGCGGGTGCGGTGCAGGAGCAGCCACAGTCCGCCCAGGACGGCGAGGGACAGCCCGAAGGCCGCCAGCCGGGTGACGGGCAGCCGGTAGTCGCCGAGGTGCCAGGCGGCGTCGCGGTAGCCGGTGTTGATGGAGCGGAAGGTGGTCTTGTAGACCGACGCCAGTACGCCTTCGACGGCCAGGGCGACGGCGAACATGACGAGCAGGCTGAGCTCGCCCTCTCCGCTTCGAAGCGGCCGGAGGAACACCCACTGGACGGCGACCCCGAGCGCGAACATCACGGGGGTGACGACCAGGATGCCGAGGAAGGGGTCGATTCCGGCCCAGGTGAACAGGGAGTACGACAGATAGGCGCTGAGGACCACCAGCGCGCCCTGTGCCAGGTTGATCACCCGCATGATGCCGAAGACGAGGGTCTGGCCGCTGGCCATCAGGGCGTAGACACCGCCGGTGAGGATGCCCAGGAGGGTCGCCTGAAGGAGGGTGTGCACGACTGCTCACTCTCCCCAGGCCGGCTTGGCCGTCAGCGGCTCGGCGGCGGCCACGTCGTCCGGGTACACCGGGGTCAGCCGGTGCTTCTGCCACTGGACAAGGGTGTAGTGCCCCTTGGGCTCACCGTTGGCGTCCCAGGACAGGTCGCCGACCGGTGTCTGCCAAGTCCCGGAGTGCAGTGCGGAGATGATGGTCTCGTTGTCGATCTTTCCGGTCTTCTTCGCGACCTGCTCGATCAGCGTGCCGACGGAGTATGCCTCGGCGCTCGTGGGGTCGATGTCCGTCTCCGCGCCGCCGTACTTCGCGAGGTAGGCCTTGACGAACTCGGGGGCGCCGGCCTGCTGGGAGCCGGCAAACCAGTCGCCGGTGGTGAAGATGCCCTCGGTGCTGTTCTCGCCGACCTTGTCGGGGAACTCGACGGGGTTGTTGGCGCCGTTGGACATGAACAGCCAGCGGGGGTTGAAGCCCAACTGGATCATTGCTTTGACCTGGGCGTAGGCGTCCTCGGACTGCGTTCCGGCGATCACCAGGTCGGGCTTGGCGGCGGCCACCTTGGTGATAACCGGGGTCAGGTCGGTGAGGTTGTCGGGGTAGGTCTGGGCGTACACGGTCTTGACGCCGGCCGCTTCCAGGCGCTTGCGGACGTTGTCGGCGAGGGGGGCGGCGAAGGGGTCGTCGAGTGAGGCGTACGCGGCGGTCTTGGGGCGCTTGGCGGACGGTAGGGAGAGCAGGTAGTCGACGAAGATGTCGCCCTGTTTGACGATGGCGGCGGGCTGGACGAAGAACAGGTTGTCCAGATGCTGCGCGAACACCTTCGGTCCGCCGCCGGCGGGTTCGAGGAAGGCGTATCCGTAGCGCTTCGCGACCTGCGAGGCCGGAATGGTCAGCAGGCTGGAGAACGGGCCGGCGACCAGGTCGACCCTGTCCTTGGTGATGAGGTTGGTGTAGTTCGTCGTGACCTGGTTCGGGTTGGACGTGTCGTCGACGACTTTGAGGGAGACCTTGCGCCCCAGCACGCCGCCGCGTGCGTTGACGTCGGACACCCATAGGTCGTAACCCCGCTTGGCGGCCTTGCCGGGGTCGGCGAAGTCGCCCGTCAGGGAGAGCGAGACGCCGATCGTCAACGTGTCCTTGCCGGGGCCCTTGCCCACCCCCTGGGCGGGCCCGCCGGTCGCGGGCCCACAGGCGGCCAGAGCCACCGCGGTCGTCGCCGCCAGGGCCGCCAGGACCCCACGGTGGCGCCATCGGTGTCCTCTGACCATCAATGACAATCGATTGTCTTCCACGGCGAGCCGTCCCTACGCTCGGAGACAGGGAATTTCATGGCCATTCAGGGCGCAGTGACAGTGCCCCGCACCAAGTGGTGCCGCACCGCTGCGCAATCGGTTGCCGCGAAACTAGGCTCGCGCCCCGGGGGTGTCAAGGTGTCCGGCAACCGCTGATGCAATCCATTGTCATCGCGGTGGCCACGGCATACGGTTGGGCTTGTGACGAGGTTGAGCGACGTGGCGCGAGCGGCCGGCGTCCACCCCGGCACGGCGTCGAGAGCTCTGAATCCCGACACCCGCCACCGGGTGTCGGCGGAGACGGCCCAACGGGTTCTGGCCGTGGCCAAGAGCCTGGGTTACCAGCCGAACTCCGTCGCGCGCGCCCTGCGCACCCGGCGCTCCCGGATGGTCGCGATCCTCATCCCCGACCTGACCAACCCTCTCTTCCCGCCCATCGTCAGAGGCGTCGAGGAGGCGCTCGCCGTCGAGGGCTACTCGGCGCTGCTGGTCAGCACGGACAACGACGAGGACAAGGAAGCACGGCTCTTCGCCGAACTGCGGGGCCGTCAGTGCGACGGCTTCGTGGTTGCGACCGCGCGCCGCGAGCACCCCCTGCTCGAGCGCGCGGCGGCGGACGGGGTGCCGATGGTGCTCGTCAACCGCGTCCTGGACACCCGGCACACACCGTCGGTCACCGCCGACGAGGCGGCCGGCGTCCACGCCGTCGTGCGGCACCTCACCGGGCTCGGTCACCGGCGCATCGCGCACGTCGCGGGCCCGCAGGAGCTTTCCACCGGGCTCATCCGGCGCCGTACCTTCCTCGACTCCTGTGAACACGCCGGGTTGGACTCCCGGCACACCCCCGTCGTCACCGCCACGGGATTCAGCGAGGCCGCGGGTGCCGCGGTCATGGACGAGCTCCTCGCCACGTACCGGGGTCCCGACCGCCCCACGGCGGTGTTCGCGGCGAACGACCTCCTGGCACTCGGGGCACTGGACGCCCTGGCGGCGTTCGGGCTGCGCTGCCCCGAGGACATGTCCGTGGTGGGTTTCAACGACATGCCGTTCCTGACGCGGATGAGCCCGCCGCTGACCACTGTGCACGTGCCCCAGCAGGAAATCGGCGCCGAGGCCGCACGCATGCTGCTGAAGTGCATCGACCAGCCGGGGCCGCCCCGGTCACTGCTGCTCGGCTGCGAGCTGGTCGTACGCGCCTCCACTGGTCCGGCGCCACGGAACTGACGAACCGTCCGCTCCCGCCCTTCCCTGGGCAAGGGCTCGGCGTCGACGGGCGATTCGCGCTTGCCGAACGCGGTGGCGGTCCCGGTACGCCCGGTGCCATGCGCTCGTCGATCGCGCACGGAGCACCGTGGGTAGGCCGTCGCCGGAAGGCGGGCGGTGGCTGCGCCGGGTTCATGCGGCCCGCCGGACGCGTGCGAGGACGAGCACCGTGTCGTCGTCCGGACGATCGGGCAGCAGGTGCGCCAGAATGCGGTCGGCCGCCTCCTCCAGCGGGCCTGAAGCACGGCTCAGTTCGGCGCGGAGGCGGTCCGCGCCCACGTCGATGTCCTGGCCGCGCGCCTCGATGAGGCCGTCCGTGTACAGGGCGAGGGTGGCACCCTCCGGCAGTTCGATCTCGGTCGTTCCGAAGGGATGGCCACCGACTCCAAGGGGCACCCCCAGGACCTCGCCGATCGTCTCGACCGCGCCGTCGCGGTGGAGCACGAGCGGTGGGGGATGGCCGGCATTGGCGATGCGAGCGCGGCCGCTCCTGGCGTCGTACAGGATGTAGAGGCAGGTCGCCAGCTCGATGCCCGCTTCCCCGGCACAGGCGTCCAGTTCGGTGAGCAGGGCGGCCGGCTCCTCTTTGTGCCGGGCGAGCGTCTTGGCGGTGATGCGCAACCGGCCCATGTTCGCCGCGGCCCGCACGCCGTGTCCCATGACGTCGCCGACGACGAGCGCGACGCGGTCCCTGGACAGGTTGATCACGTCATACCAGTCGCCGCCGACCTCGGTGACATGGCTGCCGGGAACGTAGCGGTGGGCGACCTGTACGTACGGGCTGGTCGTCAGGGCCGTGGGAAGCAGCGCGCGCTGGAGCGTGAGCGCGATGTCCTGGACCCGGCTGTAGAGACGTGCGTTGTCCAGGCACAGAGCCGCGCGAGAGGACAGCTCAGCGGCCAGACTCAGATCCTGCTTGTTGAAAGCCGGACGGGCTGCGGAGCGCCCGAACATGGTGAGTCCCTGGACCGTGCCCCGAGCGATGAGGGGGACGATGGTGATCCAGGTCAGGCCGCTTTCGAGGAGGAGCTGTGCGCGGGCATGGTGCAGGACGGTCGTCGTCGCGAAGTCCTCGTCGACGGCGAACGTGATCGGGTGGCCCGTCCGCAGCACCCGGTGGATTCTGGAGCCCGGCGGGTACGTCACCGTCTCCAACCCACTCACCAGTTCGACGGCAGGCGGGGGCAATATCGTGCCGGAGGCGATCCTGTGCGTGACCAGCGGCCGTTTCGGATCGAACACCTCGGGTTCGTCCATCCAGTCGACGAGTTCCACGACGGAGGCGTCGGAGAAATCCGGAACCGCGGCGTCGACCAGTTCCTGGGCGGTGACGTTCACATCGAGGGACGTGCCGATCCTTGCCGTTGCCCGGTCGAGCAGAGCCAGGCGCTGACGGGCGGCGGTCGCCTCGAGGATGGCCTGCTCCCGGTCGGTGACGTCCACCATCAGCCCGCCGAGACCGGGCCGGGTGCCGCCCGCCTGGCTCAGCGGGAAGAGGCTCACCGACCGCACCTGGTCACGATCCGGGTGGCCCGGGGTGCGCAGGCCGACCAGTGTCCCGATGACGGGCGGGCCGTCCGCGACGGTTGCGCGCAGCATGCGCTGGTACTCGCCACCGTCGGACGTGATCATGATTTCTCCCATGGGGCGCCCGAGGTGGTCCTCGATAGGCAGGCCGTCCATCTCGGCGAGTGCCTGGTTGAGGTGGACGTACCGCAGGTCCTCGTCGAGCATGACCAGGCCGATGGGGCAGGTCTCGAAAAGGGCGTCGAGAAACGCGAGGTTGGTCTTTACCCGGTCGAGTTCCTCGCCCCGGCTCGCGAGGCCCATGACGACCGATTGCCCCGTGGCACCGGTGACGGGGAAGACCCGGAATCCGCAGGCGAAGACAGTGCCGTCGCGGTGCAGCGCCGCCAGTCGGCCGCGCCAGTACCCGAGGGTCCGGGCGTGGTCCGCGAGCCGCGCGGCTGCGCGGGGGGTGCCTGGGGGCGGCTCGGGGAAGAGAACCTCCGCGGGCTCGGACAGGACGGCCGCCGACTCGTACCCGAAGAGGTCCTGCGCGCCGGGCCCCCAGAAACAGATCCGGTCGTCGTCATCCATACCGAAGACCGCCACTGAGACGTGCTCGAGCAGGGCTCCGGGCTCCGATCGGAGCGGACCCGGATCCCTCTCGTCCCCCGGCCGAACAGATGGCACCGGGTGATCCTTTCCGCCTGAGGCATGCCACGGGGCTCAGCCGCCGTGAAGCGGCGAACGTGTAGCTTCAGGCCCTCCTTGCCACCATTGTGCGGTGCCAGGCCATGACCGCCCAGTTGCACGCCGCTACGGCCGCCTTCACCCGCCGCACCGTTGAGATGGACTCTCTTCATCTCTGCAGCGACTTCTCGGCGTCATCGCCCATTCACTGGAGGTGACCGCTCACGGTGTCTGCGGACCCGCGCGCGAGTCCGCGGGTCGTTCCCTCCCACCGCCGGCTCCCGGTCTCACAGCTCGGCAAACTCGAACGGCAGGAAGGTGAACTGCACGCGCGCGGGCCGTCATGCCCGGCAGCCGGGCGCGCTGCCCCGGTAGTCGATCATCTCCTGGAACAGCGCGCCCATGTCGGGGGTGCGCCCGGCGCCCGCGCCGCTCCACCTACGCGCGCTGCAAGTTGGGCACCAGCAAGCCGATGGGTCGTGGGCGACGTCAGCAACCAGTCGACCGGCTACTGTCCGGACGTCAGCTCGTGGCCGGCGGTTGCCCAGGCACTGGATTGCGCAGGGCTTGAGCGTCCGTCCAGTTTCACCCATGAGGTGGTGTTCCGGCGCTGTCCTGGCTGCCAGGAGCTCAGCATCGTGCGTGAGGACGACTTCGTCTGCGTCTTCTGCGGCAGCGATCTGCCCGAGGCATGGAACGTGGACCTCGCTGAATGAGGGCGGTGAGTCACAGCCACTCGCTGATGGCCGCAATGAGGACAGTCGCCTCGTGGCGGACCGCGAGCCTCGTACCCCACGGCCACGGCGCGGTGCCGCGGTGCGGCGCCGTCACCGGTGCCGTCTGCGGCGGGCGGGGGCCAATGGCGACGGCTCCCAGAGCAGACGCACGCCGCTGACGCGGGCGATGGCGCGCAGGTGGGGGCCTGTGTTGCCGATGTACCAGATCGGTCGGTCCGTGTGCGGCCATGCGTAGGCCGGGACACCGTCGTCCAGCAGGGCTGTCAGCCGCGGCTGGTCCAGGGACGCGGCCGAGAACTCGTAGAGTGCGGGCAGCCGTGGGGCGATCAGGCCGTAGTCGAGCATGCGTGCGAAGGCGTGTTCGTCGAGGATGGTCTCCTCGACGGCCGTGGTTACCGGGTATTCAGGGGGGAATGAGCGGCCGAGGTCGAGGAACATCTGGACGGCCCGGTGGCGCGGGTCGGCCATCAGAGGACCGAGGGCGGCCAGTCGGCCGAGCGCGAGTCGCGGTTGCACGAGCATCGCGTGGGTGAACAGGACGCGGAGCAGTGCGACGTTCATCATGAATCGCTCCACTTGCGGCTCGGCAGCAGCCAGATCCTCGTGCTGCAGGTAGCCTGCGACGATGCTGGCGTTGTGCGCGCGGTACCAGCGGCCGGGATCGGGTTTGCGGATGAAGTCCTCCCAGTATTCGACGCTGTGGGCGCTGGCTGCGCCTGTGGCCCCGGCGGACAGCAGGTGGGCCTCGATCTTGTCCCGCAGCAGTCGTTCGTTGACGGCGCGCCACCAGGGACTGCCCGGCGGGTCGGAGGTTTCCGGTGCGAGCACGCCACGGGCGAGTGACCAGCGCATGAAACTCCGCTCTGCGTGGCCGTATCGGCGGCGGGGTCCCGTGGCGTTCCGGTAGAACTCCTGCGCCAGCGCGTAGCGTCCGGCCGCCTCGTCTCGCACGCGCGCGACCCGTTGCTCCGCGCGTGAGGCTGCGTCAGTCACGACTGCTCGATCGGATCGGCATCATGCGGAGACCTCGAGGATTTCAAGACTGGCGCTTTTGCCGGAGTGGGTGCGGCCCTTGGCGCGGAACGTTGCGAAACGCGGGATCACCGTATCGCGGGGGGAATCACATCAGGTTGTCCCGGGTTCTGCGGGTTTGGCAAGTCGACTTGGCGAGCCTGTGTCCTCGAGGTCGGTGAGATCTGCGAAGGCGTCGAGGTCCGCAGGGGGCTTGGAGGCCACCGAGGCCGTCCTGTTCGATTCCTGCCGTCCCCGCCCCGATCCTGGCCGCTCCTCGCCCCCTCAGTAGGTCACGGCCACCGCCTCCTCCGCGCTCTGCGGCACGTCCTGCCCATGCCCACGCTTCGTGAACTGGGTGTGGTACAGCTCCGCGTATCTCCCGTCGAGAGCGAGCAGTTCGTCGTGGGTGCCGCATTCGGCGATCCGGCCGGCCTCGACGACGAGGATCTGGTCGGCGGCGCGGATCGTGGACAGCCGGTGGGCGATCACGACGGCGGTGCGGCCCTCCAGCGCCTCGGCGAGCGCCTCCTGGACGGCGGCCTCGGAGGTGTTGTCCAGGTGCGCGGTGGCCTCGTCGAGGATGACCACGCGCTGCCGGGCCAGCAGCAGGCGGGCGATGGTCATGCGCTGGCGCTCGCCTCCGGAGAGCCGGTATCCGCGCTCGCCGACGACGGTGTCGAGCCCGTCCGGCAGGCCCCGCACGAGGTCGTCGAGCCGCGCCCGCCCCAGGACGTCCCACAGCTCGTCCTCCGTCGCTTCCGGACGGGCGAGGAGCAGGTTGGCGCGGACGGTGTCGTGGAAGAGGTGCCCGTCCTGGGTGACCATGCCGAGTGTGGCTCGCAGGGATTCAGCCGTCACGTCGCGTACGTCGACGCCACCGATGCGGACGGCACCCTCGTCGGCGTCGTACAGCCGGGGCAGCAGCTGGGCGATGGTCGACTTGCCGGCGCCGGACGAGCCGACGAGGGCGATGGTCTGGCCGGGTTCGGCACGGAACGAGATGCCGTGCAGGACCTCGGCGCCGCCGCGCGTGTCGAGTGCGGCGACCTCTTCGAGGGAGGCGAGGGAGACCTTGTCGGCGGACGGGTAGCCGAAGCGGACGTCGTCGAACTCGACGGAGACGGGTCCGTTCGGCACGGGCCGGGCATCGGGCTTCTCCTCGATCAGCGGCTTCAGATCCAGGACCTCGAAGACCCGCTCGAAGGAGACGAGGGCGCTCATGACTTCGACGCGGGCGCCGGCGAGCGAGGTCAGCGGCGCGTACAGGCGGGTGAGAAGCAGGGCGAGGGCGACGACAGCGCCCGGTTCGAGGGAGCCGCGCAGGGCGAACCAGCCGCCGAGGCCGTACACCAGGGCGAGAGCCAGCGCGGAGACCAGCGTGAGCGCGGTGATGAAGGCGGACTGCGCCATCGCCGTCCGTACACCGATGTCGCGCACCCGGTGGGCCCGGGCCTCGAACTCCGCCGACTCCTCGCCGGGCCGCCCGAACAGCTTCACGAGCGTGGCGCCCGGCGCCGAGAAGCGCTCGGTCATCCGGGTCCCCATCGCGGCGTTGAGATCGGCGGCCTCGCGCTGGAGCTTCGCCATACGGGTGCCCATGCGGCGCGCGGGCACGACGAACACCGGCAGCAGGACGAGGGCGAGCAGGGTGATCTGCCAGGACAGGGTCAGCATCACGGCGAGTGTGAGCAGCAGCGTCACGACATTGCCGACGACTCCGGAGAGTGTGTTGCTGAAGGCGCGCTGTGCGCCGATCACGTCGTTGTTGAGGCGGCTGACGAGGGCGCCGGTGCGGGTGCGGGTGAAGAACGCGACAGGCATGCGCTGGACGTGGTCGAAGACGGCGGTCCTCAGGTCCAGGATCAGCCCCTCCCCCAGGGACGCCGAAAGCCAGCGGTTCAGCAGGCCGAGGGCGGCCTCACCGAGCGCGATCAGGGCGATCAGCAGCGCGAGCCGGACGACCACGCCCGGGTCGGACCCGCGCACGATCGCGTCGACGACGCGTCCGGCGAGGATCGGCGTCGCCACGGCGAGCAGCGCGCCCATGATGCTGAGCAGCACGAAGTGGACGATGCGACGGCGGTGAGGTCGGGCGAAGGTACCGATGCGGCGCAGGGTGGCCCGGGCGAGGGGGCGGCTGTCCCGCTGTGCGTTCATGACGCTGTGCAACTGCATCCAGGCTGTGGTCTCCATGCTCATGAGAGGACCGTAGAACCTCAAGCTTCGTTCAGGTCAAGGGCCCCGAGAAAAGGGCAGGGAAAACCGGGTGGTGGGCGTCGGACAGGAGGGGAAAACGCCCTCCGGGTCGTGCCGTGCCCTCAGGTCTGCAGGCGCTGCCGGTCGCTCGTCGTGAGCGACCGCTCGGCGCGGGCGGGGCCCCGCCGCAGGCTACGGGCCTTGCCTGCGGGGTGTGGCGAGCATGTGCAGCCCTTGGGGGGTGAGGGTGGAGCCGAGTGCGGGGCGGACGGGTGTGCCGGATACGGGTTCCAGGCGCCAGCGGGTGGCGATGGTGGCCAGGGCGAGCGTGGCCTCGGTGATGGCGAAGGTGTCGCCGATGCATTTGCGGGGGCCCGCGGCGAAGGGCACCAGGGTGCCACGAGGGGTTCGTGCGGTGCCGCCGTCCTTCCACCGGTCGGGGTCGAAGCGTTCAGGGTCGGGATACAGGTCCGGCCGGTGGTGGATGACGTAGGGGCTGTAGGCCACGGTGGCGCCGGCCGGGAGGAGGTGGCCGCCGAGCTCGGTGGGGCGGGTCGTGGTGCGGGTGAGGAGGTAGCCGGGCGGGTAGAGCCTCAGGGTTTCGGTGAGGATGCGCCCGGTCACCTCCAGGCGGGGCAGATCTCCGACGGTGGCGGCGGCGCCTGCCAGGACGCCGTCGGCCTCGCGGTGCAGGGCTTCTTCGACGCCGGGATGGCGGGCGACGAGGTGCAGGGCCCAGGCCAGAAGGGCGGCGGTGGTTTCCGTTCCGGCGAAGGAGAAGGTGATGATCTGGTCGGTGAGCTCGCCATCGGACATGCCTTGGCCGGTGGCGTCGCCGCTGTGGGAGTCGCGCGCGGCGAGAAGGGCGGAGAGCAGGTCGCCGTGGTCGGTGCCGGCGGCACGGTACTCGGCGATGATACGGCTGAGACTGGCGCGCAGGCGTATGCCGGCCCGGACGTAGCGGCGGTTGCCCGGGGTGGGAAGCCGGTCCAGGGGCGGTGGCATGAACATCCGCCGGTAGAAAGCGGCCTGGAAGGTATGGAGATCGTCGATCATCTCGGTGAGGGCCACGCCGGTCAGGCGGGCGTCGGCGAGCATCGTGGCGACGAGTGTGCGCGCCGTGATCTGCTGCATGTCGGCGAGCACATCGATGACCTGTCCCTGCTGCCAGGAGCGGGTGACCGCGGTGATCTGTTCGGTCATCACCTGGCCGTAGCGGGGCAGGCGCTCGGGGTGGAAGGCAGGCTGGATCAGCTGCCGCTGACGCCGGTGGTCCCGGTGAGGGCAGGTGCCCAGTCCGTTGCCCAGGGTCTCGCGGGCGCGGTCGAAGAGCAGCCCGCCCTTGTCGAAAGTGCTGTCCTCCAGGAGGACCCGGCGGGTCAGCTCAGGAGTGCAGGCCACATACACGTGCTGGGGGCCCAGCCTGATCCGGACCAGGTCACCGAGGGCGGGCAGAGAGGCCAGGAACGGGAGGGGACTGCGCAGCAGCGGCAGCGCGTGGCCGAGCAACGGCAGCGCTCCCGGTGCTGTGGGCGGTGCGATTCTGGTGTTGATGATCCCTCCGCATGACTCGGGCGGTGGCCGCGTCTCCCCGGGGACCGGCCGGATGCCCGTGTCCGGGGTGGCTGACGACGTCTTCGAGCCGCGACCCAGGTGCCGGCCGCGCAGCGGCAATCTGGGCCGGGCGAAATGCAGGTCTCCTCGGACAGCTGCAACACACAGGCCGATGGCCTCGGCCGGCACCTGCGTAGTCCGTACCAGCACTTGCCCGCCTGGAGTACACCGCCAAACCCCGAGTACTCACCCAACCGGCGGGCTCTTGAAGAACACCTGAACACAGCAGACGCCAACGCCCCTGCAAAGCGCCCCCGCCCTGCAGCACCAGCCTCTGCGTCGACCCGCGCGACACCATGGTGTTCACCTGATTTCTCCCAGGAGGCCCCGTCCTTCAGGGCGGGGAGGAATGGGTCCTTGGCGCGGAGCCGCGAAGCGGCGGAGTTCCCTGCAT
>NZ_JBHWKX010000076.1:0-30746 GCF_042730885.1 Streptomyces sp. NPDC059909 | reverse complement strand
GTGCAGACCCGTGGTCCAGCACGGGTCAGGGCAATCGAGACAAGCGCTTCCTCCCGGGCGTGAACGCCCGGGGTTCCGCGCTAGATCGTGCTGAAGTCATGACGGAGAACCTGAAGCAGCAGACGCAACAGACACAGCAGTCCCGGCCGACCCCGGCGACGCAGCCGGCGACGGTGCTGGTGACGGCGGCGAGCGGCAAGAGCGGCCACCGGGTGGCGGAGCGGCTCGCGGAGCACGGGGTGACCGTGCGGGCCGGTTCGCGCACGGGAGAGGTGCCCTTCGACTGGGAGGACGAGTCGACATGGGGTCCGGCGCTCCGGGGCGCGGACGCCGCGTACGTGACGTACTACCCGGACCTGGCGGGACCGGGCGCGGTGGACGCGATGCGCCGCTTCGGCCGGCTGGCGGCCGAGGGCGGGGTACGTCGGCTGGTGCTGCTGTCCGGCCGCGGTGAGCCGGAGGCGGTGCGCGCGGAGGACGCGCTGCGGGAGGCGGGCGTGCCGCTGACGGTGGTGCGGGCGGCGTTCTTCGCGCAGAACTTCAGCGAGGGCGCCTTCGCCGGCGGGGTGCTCGACGGCGAGATCCCCTTCCCCGCCGGTGACACGGCCGAGCCCTTCCTCGACCTGGAGGACCTCGCGGACGTGGTGGTCACGGTGCTCCTGGACGACGGGCACGAGGGCCTGACCCACGAGCTGACCGGGCCCCGGCTGCTGACGTTCCACGACGTGGCCGCCGAGCTGTCCGCCGCCACCGGGCGCAGGATCGAGTACGTCCCGGTCTCCGGCGACGACTACGTGGCCATGCTGCAGGAGTCCGGCTTCCCGGCCGAGGACGCGCTGTGGCTGACCGAACTCTTCACGATGCTCATGGACGGCCGCAACGCGCATCCGACGGACGGCGTCCAGCGCGTCCTGGGCCGTGCTCCGGGGGACTTCTCGGCCTTCGCGAAGGACGCGGCGGCCTCGGGGGCGTGGTCGGCCTGACACCCGCGGCGCGGCGCCCGAAGACTACGGGCCGACGGCTGCGGGGCAACGACTACCGCGCGACGGTGTCGCTCTCGCAGGTGATGGCGAAGTCGGCCCTGCCGGCTTCGCCGTCGCAGTTGTCCGTGTCCCGCCCCCCGGCCAGGAAGTCACGGGCCGGGCCCGCCCGCAGGGTGTCGTTGCCCGCGCCGCCCACAAGCTTGTCCCGCCCGCCGGCCTCGCCGACCGTCGCGAGGCTGTTGACGTCGACGTTGTCACCGAAAACGGAGTCGTCGCCGCCCCGCGCGACGATCCGGTCGTCGCCCGCGTCGCCGGCCTTGTCCGCGGCGCTGTCACCGACCAGCAGGTCACCGTTGCTGCCGCCGATGATCCGGTCGTTGCCCGCGCCGCTCGCCGTGGCCCCCGCCGAGAAGGTGTTGTGGTCCCCGATGGCGAAGGAGCCGCCGTCGGGCCCGAGGTCGATGCGGTCGTTGCCGCCGTCACCGGTGGCGCGCAGAAGCGCGTTGCTGTCCCCGCGCACCGCATCGAGACCGGTCCCGCCGTCGATGTGGTCGTCGCCCGCGCCGGAGGCCGTGCCCGAATAAGACGTACTGTCCCCGGTGATGCCGTCGTCGCCGGGGCCGCCGATGATCCGGTCGTCCCCGCCGCCCTCGGCATCGCCGTCGAAGGCGACGCTGTCGCCCGCCGCGACGTCATGGCCCTCGCCCAGGATCAGCAGGTCGTCGCCACCGCCGACGGCGTTGCCGCTCTCCGCGCCCGCATCGCCCCGGACGTCGTCGTCGCCCGGCCCGGCGTTGATGCGGTCGTCCCCGAAGCCTCCGCTGATGGTGTCCCCTCCGTCGAGCCCGCAGATGACGTCGTTGCCGCCGCGACCGTCGATCTCGTCGTCGCCGACCGAGCCGACGATGACGTCGGGGCCGTCGGTTCCGGTGACCGTGCCCGAGCCGGTGATGGTCGCCGCACGGCCGAGGCACTGGGGCGTGGGAGCTGCGTCTGCGGTGGCGGCCGGGAGTCCGAGGGTGAGGAGCACGGCAGCGGCCGCAGCCGCGGACAGCACGGGCACCGATACGGGTACGCGTACGGGCACGCGCACGGCGGCCTTGCGGCGGCGGGCGGGGCGCCGACCGGTTCTTGAGCCGGTGAGGGGATGACGGGACATACGAACCTCCGGACGGCCGGTTGACCGGTTGATCACGCAGGGTGAACCCACTCGGACCGTATGCGCCCGCCACCCGGCGAGCGACCGGTCACCGGCGTCCGGGTGACGCTCCGTCACCCGCCGGCGCGGCCCTGCGCAGTGCGAGGAGCCGGTAGCGCGGCTCGGCTCGCGGCTCGTCAGGGTCGGGCAGCGCGCGCAGCTCCTCGGCGAGCTTCTCGGCGATCACCCCGCGCGCCGTGAGCCGGGACGCGTACTCGCCGCGCAGCAGCGCCTGGGCGACACGGCGCGGTGAGCGGCCCTGGCCGTGGCCGGTGAAGTGCGTCTCCCCCGCAGGGCGGAGGCCATGAACCGCGCCGAACGCCTCGATGCGGTCGGCGCGGTCGTACGCCTCGGTCGTGCGGTACGGCGCGAGGACCATGTCGATGTCGCTGCCCACGTCGTGTCCGGCGTCCTTGTCGACGGTGGTGACGAACACGCCGCCGGGGCGCAGCACCCGCGCCGCCTCGGCGACGATGGCCCGTGCGTCCCGTACGAGATGCAGCAGCCACACCGCACTGACCGCGTCCACCGACGCGTCGGGCAGCGGCAGCCGCCGGACGTCGGCGAGGACGACCGCGCCCACACGGGTGGCGGCGATCCTGGCCATGCCGGCCGCGGCGTCGGCACCGAACACACGCAGTCCGCTCCTGCCCAGGCGCTCGGTGACGAGACCGGTGCCGCAGCCGATGTCGAGGAGCGAACGGGCGGTCTCCGGCACGAGCGAGAGCACGGCAGCGGCGGCCGCCGCCGCGCGGGGCACACCGCCGCGCGTCGCGTCGTAGAGCGCGGCCTCCACGTCGTAGTCGAGCAGGGTGTCCCGGCCGGCGCCGGCCGACCCCTCCGTGTCGCGGGTGGTCTCGTCGTCGTGCAGCACGGTCAGCTCGCGCCGTGGCTCGGGGCGACCGTCTCGACGCGGCGCGCGAGCTCGAAGTCGCGATCGGTGATCGCGCCACCCGCGTCGTGCGTGTTCACGGTGAGATTGACCGTGTTGTAGCCGAGCGTGAGATCGGAGTGGTGGTTCAGCTCGTCCTGGATCTGCGCAACGTGCACGACCAGTGCGGTCGCCGCGAAGTGGTTGCCGAGCCGGTACGTACGGGCGATGCGGTCGCCCTCCTGGGACCAGCCGGGCAGCTCGCGCAGCCTGTCCTCGATCTCCTTCTGCGACAGCGGCTCTGTGGGCATGAGCAGGACTCCCTCCGGGATCGTCTTCGTGCGACGTTACGGTTTCCGTATGACAACTGTCGCGCCCGACACGGGAGTGGGGCCACTACTGCGTGCCTGGCGGGAGCGGCGCAGGCTCAGCCAGCTGGAACTGGCCCTGCGCGCCGAGTCCTCCGCCCGGCACATCAGCTTCGTCGAGACGGGGCGGTCCCGGCCGAGCGAGGAGATGGTCCTCAAGCTCGCCGAGCACCTGGACGTCCCGGTCCGCGACCGCAATGCGCTGCTGCTGGCGGCCGGCTACGCGCCGCGTTTCGCCGAGACGCCCATGGACGATCCGGCGCTGGAGGCCCTGCGGGAGGGGATGGAGCGGCTGCTGCACGGGTACGAGCCGTATCCGGCGCTGGTCGTCGACGGCACGTACACGGTCGTGGCGGCCAACCGCGGAATCGCCATGCTCCTCGATGGCCTCCCGGAGCATCTGCTCACTCCCCCGCTCAACGCGATGCGCATCACCCTGCACCCGGAGGGTCTCGCCCCGCGGATCCGCAATCTCCGCGAGTGGCGCGGGCATCTTCTGGACCAGATGGAGCGCCAGATGGCCCTGGTCCGCTCCGAGACGCTGCGCAAGCTGTACGACGAGGTCGCCGCGTATCCCGTGCCGGAGCCTGGCGGCGACGCGGCGGGCCGGGAGGACCGGGAGGACGAGGCGCCCTACCCGTACTTCGCGCTTCCGCTGCGGATCGAACACGGTGGCGTGGTGCTGTCGTTCGTGTCGTCGATCTCGACGTTCAACACGCCGCTGGACGTCACGGTCGCCGAGCTGGCCATCGAAACGTTCCTTCCGGCCGACCCCGCGACGGTGAAGTACCTGCAGTCGCTCACGTCCTGATCTTCCGGAGGGCTCCGGGCCCGAGGGCCGACGTGCGGGTCACATCCCGCACGTCGGCCGCATCGGCCGGCCTGAAGTGGCGCTCCCGTCACGGGGCGGGGTGCGGCGTGAGCGCCCGCAGCGCGAACCACTGAAGCCCCGCGAACCCCGCGACGGTCATCGCCTGCACCATGATCCACAGCGTCCCCGCGGTGCTGGGCTCCAGCCACGCCACCAGCGCGACGACACTGAGCACGGCCCAGACCGCATTGGCGTCGACGACGAGCTTCACGGGCCCGGCGGGCGGCTGCTGCCGAGCGGCAAGGAACCCGACGCCCGCAGCGAACAGGGTGAGAAACACGCCCAGTTCGAGCAGCAGCGCCGCATCGACGCCGAGCAGCCGCCCGAGCGGTCCGGACGCGGCGAGATACGCCAGTCCGTTGGTGCCCGTGACGACGGCGTCGAGGGCGAGGAAGCGACGGAGCGTCGTCTGTGGCTCGGTGGTGCGGGAGAGTCCGGCGAGCAGGGCCTGGGACATGACGGATCAGCCTCCATCGAGGTCGTACGTGCTGGTCGTTGACCCGGAGCTCGAGCGGAGTGCGCCGCCCGAGCCCCGGTGACCACCACGATGCCGGAGGCCCGGCGGAGGGGTCGATTACCGCTGGGGTAATGGCGGTGGCCGGGGCCAACAGGGCCTCCGTGCAGGTCACGGTCGCCCTGCACAGAGACTCTGGCAAGAGAGGGAGCCAAACAGGGAGCCACGGCCGAGAACTCAGGCGCTCGGACCGGACTCGCTGTCCGTCGTATTGCCCCGTCCGAAGATGTCGTCCATCGCCTCAGCTCCCTCCGTGATCACGGGGCGAAGTTGCTTGCGGTAGACCTGTTCCGTGGTCTGGCTGCCGCTGTGGCCGACCACTCGGGCGATGACTTCGATCGGGATGCCGTGGTCCGACAGCAGGGAGACGAAGCTTGTCCGCAACTCCCGGGTCGTCCAGCCTTTCGGGTTCTCGACTCCGGCTGCCTTCAGCAGGGATCGGAAGTTACGCAGGACGTTCGTCGAGGATCGCTGCTCGCCCCATTCATCGGGGAAGGCAAGCCCGTACTCCCGCCAATCCGTGCCGACCGTATCGCATTCTTTCTGCTGCCGCGTCCGATGCGCTTCCATCACAGAGGCAGCCTGCTTCGGCATCGCGAGCGAGCGACGGCTCGTCTTCGTCTTCGTCTTCGTGTCCCCCGTTCGCCGGACGGAGCGCAACACGTCCACATGCGGTCTGGCGTCGCCTCGCTTCCTGGGTGCCGTTCCGGCTGCCGCACGCATGCCGTCCACGTGCTGCGCCCGCCTCGCAGCCCGTCAGCGGGTTTTCCTGACCGAGGTATCAGCCACGGCTGCGACGTTGCCACAGGCAGAGCGCCATCCAGTCAACTGCCCCGAAAGGGGTAAATTTACCTCTATCCCCCATATCGTCCATTCCCAGGCCATCCGGGGATGATGGCTCGATGACTAGAACCACTATCAGCACCGAACGCGTGACACTCGGTAGCCACATACATGCGTCTGACATATCCGACACGGCGTTCGCGCTGCTCGACGAGCAGGGGACGGTGGTCGCGTGGACGCAGGCCGGCGAGCAGCTTGTCGGGTACTGCGCCGGGAGCGTGGTGGGCCGGTCCGCCGCACTCGTACTGCCGTCCCTTGGTGAAGCGCCGACGATGTCGGCGTTCGTCGAGCAGTGCCGTGTCCGGAACGGCTGGTCGGGCGCTTCGGCGGTGCGCCACCGGGACGGCCGCGTGCTCGACGTCGGCCTGCGGATCTCGCCTCTGCAGGGGCAGGACGGAGCAGTGCGGTGGCTTGCGTCCGTGACCGACATCAGCGTGCCGTCCAAGGACCTGGTGCACGGATCAGTGCGCGGGGCGCTTCTTGCCCGTGCGCCGATCGGTGTCTCCGTTCGTGACCTGCAGCTGCGCTGTACCTGGGTGAACGACGTCATGGGGAGCCACGACGGCATTTCCCGTGAGCGGCGGCTCGGATGTCGACTCACCGATGCGTGGCCTGGCACCGAGGCCGAAACCACCGAGGCGGTGATGCGGCACGTGCTCCAGAGCGGCACCGCCAAGATCCACGAATACCGCACGTGGCTGCCGACGAGTCTGGGTAAGGAGCGCCCGTTCGCGGTTTCGTTCTGCTGTCTCCAAGGCGCTGACGGCGAAGCCCTGGGGGTGGGCACCATCAGCGTTGATGTCACGGAGAGCCGACAGGTGCGCGAGTGCCTCACCGTCCTCGGCGAGGCCGGCACGCGCCTGGGTAGAACCCTGGATGTGATGCAGACCGGTCAGGAACTGGCCGATCTTGCCGTGCCTCTGTTCGCCGACTTCGTCGCCGTGGACCTGGAGCAGTCGGCCCTGTTCGGCAAGGGGCCCCCGGTCCGCATCGGCGCGGTGGGCGAGCGCCTCCCCATTCTCCGACGCGCCGGCCTGGCCTCGATCCACCAAGGGGTCCCGGAATCCCCGTGGATGCGCGGTGAGGCGGTCCCCATGCTGCCTGACACGCCCGTCACCGACATTCTGCGCACTGGCAGGCCCTACCTGGAGCCGGTCCTGGACACCGCTCCAGGCTCGTGGATCGACAAGGATTCGGTACGGGCACAGAAGATCCGTGACACCGGCATGCACTCCGTGATGGTCGTCCCCATCCACGTACGGCGCGTCCTGCTGGGCGTGGCGTTGTTCATCCGCACCAAGGACCCGGTGCCGTTCCAGGAGGCCGATCTGCTCCTGGCCGAAGAGTTCGTCAGCCGTGCCGCACTGGCATTGGACAACGCTCGCCAGTACACGCGCGAGCACACTGCGGCCTTCACACTCCAGCGCAACCTGCATCCACGCCGTTTGCACGGCGGCATGGCGGTCGAGGCGGCCTCCCGCTACCTGCCCGCCGACATCGACCGCGGCGTCGGGGGCGACTGGTTCGACGTGATCCCGCTGTCCGGCGCCCAGGTCGCCCTCGTCGTCGGCGATGCGGTCGGACACGGCATCAACGCCGCCACGACCATGGGCAGACTCCGCACCGCCGTCCACACGCTCGCCGACATGGAACTGCCCCCCGACGAACTGCTGACCCGCCTCGACGACACGGTCCAGCGGCTGGCGGAGCAAGACCCCGACGCCCCGGACCAGGCTCCCACGGTGGTGGCCGCCACCTGCCTGTACGCCGTCTACGACCCGGTCACCCGGAAGTGCACCATGGCAACGGCCGGACACCTCCCGCCCGCGATCATCGACCCGAAGGGCAAGGTGACCTTCCCCGACCTGCCCACCGGAGCCCCCCTCGGCGTCGGACTCGGAGTCCCCTTCGAGGCCGTCGAGCTGGAACTGCCCGAGGGAAGTCTCATCGCACTGTACACCGACGGCCTGGTCGAGACCCGCGAGGACGACATCGACGAGGGAATGCACCGCCTGGGCACCGCCCTCGCCCAACCGGAGCTGTCCCTGGAGGAGCTCTGCACCCGCGCGATGGCACCCCTCGAGGATCAGGTGGCGTGCGACGACGCCAGCCTGCTCCTGGTCCGCACCCGCTCGCTCAGCCCGAACCAGGTCGCCTCCTGGACCCTGCCCCGCGACGGCACCGTCCTCCACCGCGCCCAAAACCTCGCCGCCGGTCAGCTGGCCGCATGGGGCCTGGAAAGGCTCGAGGACTCCACGAAGCTGATCATCAGCGAACTGGTCACCAACGCCGTCCGCCACAGCGACGGCCCGATTCGCCTGCGTCTGATCCGACACAAGGTCCTGACCGTCGAAGTGTCCGATGCCGACGTCTCCTCCCCGCGTCCGCAGAGCGCGCGCATCGTCGACGAGCACGGCCGCGGACTCGCCATGGTCGCCCAGCTGTCCAGCAGATGGGGCACCCGACCGGTCGCAGGCGGCAAGGTCCTCTGGGCCGAAGCAGACCTCGCCCACACATCCGGCCGCTGATCGATTGCCCGTCGGGGCGCCGACGTCAAGCACGTGAGGTGACCGATCCCGGCACCACTGGACACTGCGCACCAACGCGTGCCCGCTGCATGCCCGGTCGAGGAGCGAACAGCGGGGAGTAGCGGAGAACCAGGGCGAGACAACCATCCCGCCGCAGGTCAGCGATCTCCCAGTTCATCGGACATCCGCATACGGGGACTTCCAAACTGGGGCTTCATGACCCGGTGCGCCAGCCCTTGCCTGAGCCATTGACGGTTGCCATTCCTTCTCAACGGATGGCGATACTCCCTCATGAGCAGATTTGCCGAAGTCATCGTGCTGGCCAGCGACGAAGCAGAGACCATGGAGCCGCTGACACGCCCAGACGACAGTCGAGAGTGGTCAGGATGTTTCACCGATATCGGGCAGGGCATGTTCGGCGGCTGGGCCATTGAGTTCGTGAGGCGGTCCAGATGGATCGGATTGCTTGAACACCTTGAGTCGTTGCCCTGGAAATCACCCCACTCGGTACAAGTGCTCGTTCACGATGAGGAGGACGAGTGCTTCGGCCTATGAATGATCCACGACGGCCGACTGGTGGAGGTACCTCTGCCGCGCACCCGCCGGGCGTTCTGGCCGAACTCCTTCACAGGTGAGGTTGATCCGGACTCCCCCGGAATCCTCATTCGCACAGACGGACCCGGCGGCTGGCCTGAGGGGGCTAAGCGTGACATGGCGGGGCTGCCCGTGGCTGGTCGACCTCTGGTCGCTGTACAGCAGCGCCGTACCGCAACCCCCGCAACCGCCCCCGTAGATGCTCCCCGTGCCACAACCGCGCCAGATGGAGCGGGGAGCCACGGGGAACTGCGGTCGCCGACGGTGCTCCGCGCCCGTGTCCGTCGATGTCCGCGTGCCGCAGGTCAGACCACAAGTCGCCCCACCTCGCTCCTAGAGCGGGTGTCGCAGGTTCGAATCCTGCCTGGGGCACAAGGGGAAGACCCCGCACCGATCATGGTGCGAGGCTCCTTCTCAGCGCAGTTGCTCGGCCAGGCCGACGATGATGCCCTCCGGGCCGCGGATGTAGCAGAGCAGATAGCTGTCCTCGAACCGGGCGATCTCGCCGACGAGTTCGGCGCCGTGAGGGCGCAGGCGGGCAACGGTGTCCTCGATGTCGTCGACGGCGAACATGACGCGGTGCGTGCCCAGAATGTTGTGCGGCCGGTTGCGCGGCCCGGCGCTGATCACCGCGGGGCTGCGGTACTTCGCCAGCTCGAGCCGGCTGTGACCGTCCGGGGTCCGGACCATCGCGATGTCACAGCGGACGCCGTCGAGTCCGGTGCACTGGTCGGCGAAGAGGCCCTCGACCTCCGCCCTGCCCTCCAACTCCATACCGAGTTCCACGAAGAACGCGATGGCGGCATCCATGTCCTCGACGACGATGCCGACGTTGTCCATCCGCTGAATCGCCATGCTGGTTTCCCCTTCTTCCTCGTGCGGCCGGTAGTGACCGCTGATGTCCCTGGGACGGAGCCGGTGGCACGTTCTCGACATCCCCAGACCGCCGAACTCCGAAAAATCTGGATCGCGCCTCAGGTGAGATTCATCCGGATGTACCAACCCACCGCCAGCACGATGAGAATGGCTCCCACGAAGGCACACACCGTGGTTGCTGCGCTGTGCGAGGTATAGATCAGAGCAAGCATGCTCAGCCAGATACCCGGCAGGAGCGGCCGCAGCCAGTGGACGTTGGCGCCCCCTGTCGAATTTTGCCGGTCAGGGGCAGGTCTGCGAGCCCGGCGGAGTGGCTGCACGGGGCGGAGGCCCCCCCTCGTGACATCGGTGGGAGTCCGGCCGGAGGGTGTTCTTCCCGAGAACTTCCCGAAGTTTCGGTGCGGTCTCTCTGGGGTCGGCGCGAGACGACCACCTCGCCACGACAGTCCAGATGAGAACAGATCGTCATGCAGGTTGAAGGAGGGCCGCATATCGCATCATCCTTGCCGCCATGAGTCTCGTCTCCACCTCCTTGGACGTGCCCTCCATGGGCGACTACACCTACGACTGGGCCCTGGTCGATGTCGAGACCTCGGGGCTCATCGCTCGGCGAGACCGCGTACTGTCCGTAGCAGTGATCACGATCGGTCCCGACGGCGAGTAGACCGGGGAGTTCTCGACGCTGCTCAATCCGGGGTGCGATCCGGGGCCGGTGGAGGTGCACGGGCTGACCGTCGAGCGACTGCATGGGGCGCCGACCTTCGACCAGGTCGCCGGGCGGATCGGAGCAATGCTCCAGGACCGGGTCCTGGTCGCCCACAACGCCCAGTTCGACTACGACTTCCTAGCATACGAGTTCGCCCGTGCGCGGATGTGGCTGCCGGTGTCGCAGCGGCTGTGCACACTGGCGCTGAATCGCCAGGTGGATCCGCCGACGGACGACATGAAGCTCGGCACCCTCGCCGCCCATTACGGCGTCCCCCAGCAGCGTGCTCACGATGCGCTGGACGACCCCCGTGTGCTGGCCGGGATCCTGTGGGCATCACTGCGCGAGGCAGCGCGGCTCGATCTGCCCCTACCACTGGTGACCTGCCCGCCCCGGGCAGAGTCCCAGTTCACGCCGAAGCCGCCGAAGACTCCCTGCGCGTACCGCAATCCCGGACGGCTGGCTCCCGGCGGACTTCTCCAGCAGGGAATGAAGGTCGCGATCACCGGTGAGACCGCCCATGCCCGAGCGGAGCTGGTCGGGCGGGCGGTTGCCACTGGGCTGAACATGATGACCTCCGTAAGCCGGCACACCAGCCTGCTGGTCACCAATGAACCGGCGTCCGATTCAGCGAAGGCCCGACGCGCGCTCGCCGAAGGCGTGCCAGTCATCGACGAGCACACCTTCCTACGGCTGTTGGCCGACGTACGGCCGGGGACAGCGCATGAGGCGACGGCCGTCGCTGTCGTCCCGGTGGCTGAGCCGGAAGCAGAACCAGTCGTCGGACCCGTGGAGCCGGTGTCGACCACAACCTCTGCCGCACCCGTTCCGGAAGCAGCAGCCCTCCCTGCGGCCGCCCCCGACGTGTCAGTACCAGCTCCGCGCCAACCGGAGCCCTCCGTCGGCACCATGGACAAGCCTCTGGCGGGGTGCCGCGTGCTGGTGCTCGGTGGTGCCCATGCCGATGCCGCGGCGACTCGTACCCGCATCGTCGGGCTGGGCGGGTCCGCGGCGGTCAACCTGTCCGCCAGCGTCACCGACGTCGTGCTCCTGCCGGGAGGCGAGGGTGACCGGCGCATGAGCCGCATCACCGCCCTCGGGCTCCCCGTGCACGACCTTCACTGGCTCACCGCCCCGACCGCCGCTTCCCCGGCCGAGGCGGCTCTCCGGCTTCAGCAGCCGCACGTAATGCCGAGAGGCGGGGTCATCGACCTGCCCATGCCGCACGGCAGACCCGCGCCGGAGTGGTACGTCACCGCCGGCTGGGCCCCGCAGTCCGGCTACGAAATCGACGTCGTCGCCTTCCTCCTCGACGAGGACGAACAGGTCACCTTCGACGGGGACTTCATCTTCTACGGAGCTCCAGAGAGCCCGGCCGGGACTGTGCGGCTGCTGACCGGCGGCCCGGCCGAGCAGACCATCGCCCTCGACCTGGCCTCCCTGCCGCCCGCGACGTGCAAGGTCGTCGTCGCTGCGGCCATCGACGGCGCCGCCACCTTCGGGACGGTCGGTGCGATCCAGATCGGCGCGGCTCCAGGCAGCAGCGGGGCCCCTCTTGCCCGGGCCACCCTGGATGCCGCCACCACAGAGCGCACCATGCTGCTCGCGGAGATCTACCGCAGGGGTCCGGTCTGGCGCCTACGCGCCGTCGGCCAGGGCTACGACCACGGCCTCGATGTCCTGGTACGCGGATACGGGGTCAACCTCGCCGACTGAACGACGGTGCCGGAGGCAGAGGTCTGCGCGTCCCCTGGGTCTGGGTCAAGCCCGGTGACGTGGTGCTGCCCGACAATGTGCTGCTCGAGGCCGGAGCCGGCGAGACCCTTCGCCGGCGTCTGCCGCACGAAGGGTCGGCGGCGGTCTGTGGACCATACGCGGACAGGAAGAAGCAGGTCGACGCTATGGGATCCTCGGATCTGCGAGAACGCCACAAAGGCAGCCGCCCTCCGGAGCCGTGTCCCTTCTGGCGCTCTGCTCCACGTCCGGGGAGCCAAACTGGGAGCCAACCGAGGCGCACCAGGCGGCTTCCCCTGGACGACCACGGACGCCGATGCCCCAAACCCCCGTGGTCAGACGCTCGCGCTCCGCAGCGTTCCTGAGCCCACTCTTACCGCTGGGGTAATGGCGGTGTCCGGGGCCGACGGGGCCACCGTGCAAGTCACGGGGACCCGGTGCAGCGCCGCCGGCCCGTGCCCGCTCGGCCGAAGGTGACCAACGCGAGGGGCGGACCCGGCTGGGCCCGCCCCTAGGAGCCAGGTCAGCCGGTCAGGGTGGCCATGGCGCGCATGGCGAGGAAGTTGCCTCGGTAGGCGTCATGGGTCGCGGCGCCCTCGACGCGCAGGAGGGCCTCGTCGTTCTCCCTCAGGGAGGAGACATCGAGGTTGTGGGATCCGGTGAAGGTCCACTTGGTGTCAGGGTGCCCGGCGTAATTGCCCTCGACCAGAAGGTACTTGGAGTGGACGAAGAGGTCGTCCCCCTCGCTCGTGGGCGTGCCGTTGTCGAGATGGAGCTTGTACGGCTTGATCCGTGCATGGTTGCCGAGGGCCGTCAGCTCGTCGGTCTCGTTGTAGATGACTTCGACCCAGCAGTCCTGATCGGCCAGTTCCCTCAGCTTGGTGGCCACCTCCGCGCGGTAGAAGGCGTACGCCGCGACGCGGATGACCGTCTTGTGGGAGGCGGACCCGACCGTCGTGTTACCCGTGCACGAGACGTTGTTCAGCACGTCGACGATGAGGTCGCCGCTGCTCTGCGGGAAGAAGTAGTACTTCTCGGCCCCGGCGGTGGCTCCCTGACGGAAGTAGTCCGCATTGCGGTTCTCGGCGGCGAGGTCGTTGAAGTACCCCGTGTACGCCGTGTAGAGCTCGGTGTTGCCCACCGACGTGTAGGCGTTGTTCCAGAACCGGGAGGTGTTGGCCGGGGTCTGGTTGGCGGATGTCTGGATCACCACGTCCTCGGCGACTCCCGGGTCACCCACCCGGGAGAAGAGGAAGAACTTGTTGTGGTTGATGTGGTTCTTGTCGGCGTTGAACGTCGCGTCGGCGATGCACGCCCGGTCCGCGGGACAGATGTGCACCCAGGACGCCTTGGTCATGTCCGTACCGAGGGCGGACGTGAGCTGTGTCGCGGCCGCGGAGGTGGAGTAGGAGTGGTCCAGGACGACACGCACCTGAACCCCGCGCTGGTGAGCCCGTCCGAGCGCGTCGCCGTACCCGGCGTCGGTCAGGGCGTACATGGCGGCGCGCAGCGTACGGCCGCTCTGGGTGTCGTCGATCGCCTTGATGATGTGGTTCTTGACCGCATCCTGTTCAGCGGGGGTGCCGAGGGGGTCGTTGAAGACGGCGCCCGTGGTGAGCACGGGCGCCGTGTCCGCCGCCGACGCGGCGGGGAGCGGCACGAGTAGCGCAGCCAGAAGGGACCCTGTGAACACAGCCGTCGCCCATATACGTCTGATGTCTCTCACTCCTCGAACTGATCGTTTCCTGCTGTGAGCAGGTGCACGATAGTCCGTACCGATGACCGCGCCGCCGCCAGGCCCGGATGGCACGCGCCCGCCCTCGAACTGGTGATTCCCCAGCTCACCGTCCAGCTCCGTTGTCCGCGGAGCCCGAGTAGTGCTCACCATCGTCGCCGATCAAGTGCGCCGACAGCTCCGCCGCGAGGTCGGCCAGGGCTGCCCTGTCCACGTCAGGTGCGTGCGCACCGGACAGAGTTACCTGTCCATCAACCCAATGGAGACAGACCGTGCCGCCGCCCGGACCGATCCAGGTGAACAGCGGCTGTCGGCCCACGCCGGCCAGGTCCAGGTACCCCTCTTCCTCGAGCACCAGGCTGGTCCGCGCGAACTCGAGCCACTCGCTCATCGGAACGGGATGCTCTTCACTGTCCACCCAGTGAGGAGCTCGCGTGATGTGGAGTTCGTATCCCATGCCCGGGATCATTCACCGGGACACTGACAGACACCCGCGCCCGGGGGCCTCGTCTCAGCTTCCGAGGTGCCTCTGTGGCGGGCCGCCGTCCACCTGGCGGCGCGCTCGCCCGGACACCGCACGCCGCTTCGCCAGGAGCACCAGGCCGACGAGGACTGCCAGGCATCCCGAGAGGCCGGCCAGCAGCGCTATGGAGACCTCCCCGTCCGGATCACCCACGCCACTGGGCGCTGGAGTGGTGTCGAGCCAGCTCCCCACCGCCCACGCCTGGGTCACCACCAGAACCCCGAAGGCCACGAGCAGTACGCCCAGGGGAAGACCGCCACGACGGGCCGGCCTCCCTCTCCGCGCAAACGCCCGGATGCCCCCTGCGACCAGGGAAACCGGGACCGTGAGGAACTGGCCCAACAACAACCCCGTCAACACGGCGAGACGCAAGTGATCGAGGCCCTCGCCCCGGGTCTCGAAGATCGGGACTCCTGCGCTCCCTGCCAGAAGGCCGATCGCCAGCGCGCGGATCAATGTCATGCCGGACAGGATGCCGGAGGAGCCGCCGCCTCGCTTGAACAGGATTCCGAACCTGTGAAGCGCAAACCCGAGAGCAGCGCCGCTGCAACGGAGGCGGCGTCCCTCGGTTCTCGGTGTGGTGACACACGCTTGAGGTGTGCCAGATCGGCCTGCACTCTGCGGTTGTTGAGCCCTGCCCGTTCCCGCGGTTGTTCAGGCGCTGACTTCACGGCTGCTCTTGCGGGACTCCGGCGCGTTCCAGGAGGCCGAGCATGTCGGCAACGGGGAGTGCGGGGTTGGCTGCCGCGGAGTACGCCGTGCCGGGCTCGGCCAGGAGCTCCCGTATACGCGGTACGGGGAGCCTGGGGTCGCGGGCCGCGGCTGCGCGGACCTCGTTCTCGGGGTCGTGGCTGAGGCGGTCCACGAGCTCTGCCGTGGCGTCGGGGTCGCGCAGGGCCAGGGCGCGTGCTCTGGGGTCGGGGGCGTCCGCGAAGCGGGGCGCGAGGCCGGTGGTCGGGAACGCGGGACGGGTGACGAGCATGCCCACCGCGCGGTGGGTGCCGTGGAGGTAGAGGTCGAGGAGCAGCTCCGCAGGTGGCTCCGGGTGGTATTCGGCCAGCAGCAGGCGTACCGCGAAGTCCTCGTCCCCGGCGAGGAGTTCGACCATGTCGGCGGGCAGTCCCGGGCACACGGCCGCGCTGCGGCGCAGCCACACGTGCGCGGAGGTGGCACACCGGCGGAGTACGTCGGGGACCTCGCGGGCCTCCCAAACCCAGTCGAGGGTGCCCAGTCTGTCCTCCGGCCCCACGGTCCAGTCGATGGCTGCGCGTTGCTCCTCGGGGAGTTCGGGTCGTGCCGACACATGGAGGCGCACCTTCGGGTCGGCGTCGGTGGCGAGTCGCTTCACGAGGCCGGCGGGCAGCGTCGGGTTCCCGGCGAGGGCGGCTGGCCAGTACTCGGCGCGCATGATGTGCTCGGCCACCTCGGCGCTGATCGAGGCCCGCGCCACGATCTCGGGGAACCATATGCGCTGCGGGCGAGTTCGTCCGCAGCCTCCACGGTCAACTCGGCGCCGTCCTGGCATGCCTGGACCTGTGCGGCGTTCCGGACCTCGGGGTCGTGGTCCTCCAGCAGGGCCCGGCGCACGGTCGGGGGAAGCCTGTCCCAGACGCGGCAGGACGCCCTGCGGAGGACGGGGTCGTCATGCCCTGCCAGGCCCACCAGGACGTGGGGCGCGACCGTGGGTGAGAAGGCCGTCTCGTGGCGCACCAGTTCGCGGGGATGGGTGAGCAGACGTTCGTAGGCGTGGTCGGGCAGCGGCGGGATCGCCTCCCGGTAGGGGGTGGCTCCGACTGCGAGGGCCAGGGCCGCCCTCGGGCTGGGGTCGTCGAGAAGCCGGGCGCGCACCTCCGGCGGTGCGGTCCAGCTCTCGGCGAGGCTCAGGCGGACCCTGTCCTCCGGGTGGGCCAGGAGGGCGTCGAAGACGTCGTCCGGCAGGTTCCCGCGCCGGGGAAGGATGAAGCGGATCGAGTCGTCGTCCCAGCGCAGCAGGCGCAGCAGGACGGAGGAAGGTGCCGCCGGGTTGACCGCGAGGCCGTTCAGGGCGCGGTCGATGAGTGAACTCACAGGCGCACGATAGTTCGAGCGGACGGTCGGCGGACCGCCGCCCGCCGCACCCGCCGGGGCGAGCCGAAGCGGGTGCGGTGCGGTCCGGCTCGTGGGTCAGCGGGGCAACCGGGTCCTGTCGCCCTCGGAGTCGCGGTGGTGCGCGTCGCCGCGCTTCGGATCAGGTTCCGGCGCGGCGGCCTGGGACGACTCGTGCGCCTCTGGCGTGGGTCCCGTACGGGCGGCCTCGGCCCGGATCATGGCGTTCAGGGCGGTGAATGGGTCGATGGGCATGGCAGTGGTCCTTACGCGTGATGAGGGGTGAGGGGCGTCGTGAACGGGGGCCGCACGGCACGTACGTACCGGCCGGCCGCCCCGTACGGGGCTCCCTCAGCAGCGCAGGACCACGGACCTCGTCGGATGCAGTGCGGGCGGCGGCGTCACGGGTGCGGCCGCGCCGCGGTGGTCCGGGCGAGGCAGGCCCACGGGGGCCTGCCGGTCACGGGCCTGCGCGCCGCGGCGTTCCGCACGGCGGGTCGCGGCGGGCTGTTCGGTCTCAGCGGTTTCCTGCTGGCCCTCGCCCGCCGGGTCGGCCGGCGCGGAGGAGGCCGGGGGCAGGTCGTCCGTGCCCTGCAGCGGTGCGGCCGCGGCGCCCGCGCCCGCCTGCGTACCCCAATGGGCGATGAGGGCGAGCAGAACGACGAGCACGGCACGAACGACTGCACAGCGCGCGGAACGGTTCACGGGGGCGCACCTCCTGCACATGCCACATGTGCCCGCGAACCGGCCCCGACTCGCCCGCCTCGGGCCGGGATCCGCTCTCCCGGCCTACACCCGCTGCACCCGTCAGGCGGAATCCGCCGCCCGGGTGGCCGCCCCCTGGTTGCCCTGATTGCGCTGCCGGCGCGCCGACATCCACGCGTACACCAGCACGCCGGCGAAGAGGAACAGCACCCCCTGGTAGACCGCCGCGTAGCCGGAACCCGCGACCAGCCACACCGAGAAGCCTGCGGCGACCGCCGCCAGCGCCGCGTCGCGCACGAGCCGGGCGCGGCTGACGCGGTGCGACTGCCCCGAGGCCAGGTAGTGGATCTGGGCGGCCGTGGACAGGAGGTACGGCACCGTCGCCGTGAAGGTGGTGACGAGGACCAGGATCTCGAACACGCCGTCCGAGCCGGCCGTGTAGTTGTAGACCGTCAGCAGCGAGGCCAGGACGACGGTCACGATCACGCCCACCGTCGGCACCCCGCGCCGCTTGCGCGCGAAGACCGCGGGGAACAGCCCGTCCTGGGCGGCCGCGTAGGGCGTCTGGGCGCTCAGCAGCGTCCACCCGTTCAGCGCGCCGACCATCGAGACGAGGGCCATGCAGGCCACGGCCGTACCGCCCCAGGCACCGCCGAACATCGCGTTGACGGCATCGGAGAACGGCGCCGTGGACGAGACGAGCCTGTCGTGGGCGACGGTGCCGAACACCGCGAGCGTGCCCAGCAGATAGAGCACGGCGGCCCCGGCCGTACCGAGGATCGTGGCGCGCCCGACGTTGCGCTGCGGGTCGCGGACCTCGCCCGCGCTCACGGCGGCCGACTCCACGCCCAGATAGCTGAAGAGCAGGATCGCCGCGGAGGCGGAGAGCGCCCCGACCGTCCCGCTGCCGCTCGCCTCGAACGGGCCCAGGTTGTCCGCGTCGAAGAAGAAGAGCCCACCGACGGCGACGAGCAGCAGGGGCACGAACTTCATGACGGTCGCCACGAGCTGGACCGCACCGACGTACCGCGTACCGGCGAGATTCGCGAGGGCGGGCAGCCACTGCAGGAGCAGGGCCGCCCCGATCGTCGCCGGCTTGGAGTCATGGAGCGGTACGAGCACGTCGAGGTAGCCGACCGCGGCCACGGCCAGCGCGGCGTTCGACACCCAGGCGGTGATCCAGTACGACCAGGCCGCGAGGAAGCCGGCGAAGTCGCCGAACGCCTCGCGGGCGTAGACGTAGGGCCCGCCCGTGCGGGGATGGCGCTCGGCGAGCCGGCCGAAGACGAGGGCGAGGGCGATCGCGCCGACGGTGAGGACGGCGAAGGCGACGAGGCTGATCGAGCCGAAAGGGGCGACGGAGGCGGGGAGCAGGAAGATCCCGCCACCGATGATGTTGCCCATGACCAGTGCGGTGGCGACGGGGAGTCCGAAGCGCCGGGTGTGCCTGCTCGGCGTGCGCTCGCCCTGCGCGTGCGCGCCCTCCGCGCGCTCGCCACGCTTCTGCTCGCCCCGCGTGCGCTTCTGTTCTTTGCTCTGTTCCCCGGAAACGGTTGCGATCGTGTCCATGGAGGGAACGGTGGTGGTCATGAGGGTGGTGCGCCTTTCTCCGTGCAAACCCGACCATCGTCGGGGACGCTGAAGGCTGCGCCAAATTACTCGCTTTTGTCCTGTCCCGCCCCGCCGGTGACCGGAAATGCTTCTTCCTCGCGACCCGCCCGCCGGGGATCCTCCACGCTGCCGAGCGGCACCTGCGGGCCGTGCGCGTCGCCCAGGGACTCGCCCAGCCAGCGCCGCAGCACCTCGTGCACCTGCTCCGCGCCCGCCGGCTCCCCCTGGTCGGCGACCGGCTCCGAGAACTCACGCGGCGACAGCAGGAACGGATGCGACTGCTCGCCGCCGAGCCCGCCGTGCGAGCCGATCTGCTCCTCGAAGGCGTGCACCCGGCCGCTGCCGGGGTCGTACATCGAGTTGACCATGATGTCCGCGACGTGCGGGAAGGAATCGGTGCGCCGGACGGCGTCCGCCGCCCCCGGCCCGAACGCGGCCAGTGGCCCCGAGCCGTCGAGCGTGTCCACCGGGAGCTCCGCCCCGTCCCTCCCGAGCACGACGGAGCCGTGCCGCTCGCTGCGCACCAGCAGGAAGCCGATGCCCGGATGGTTGGCGAGGGTGCGCAGCAGGGCCGGGTGGTGGCGGTCGATCTGCTCCCGGCTGAGCCGCCCCGGCAGGCCGGGGAAGGAGATCAGGCCCAGGTTGCCGGAGGCGAGGACGACCGGGTCGGAGCTGCCCGTCGGCCGTTCCACGGCCTCCTCGTCCTCGTTCCCGTCGCCGAGCGGCCGGTGCAGGGCGCTGCGCAGTGCGTCACGGGCGGCGTCACGGGCCTCCGCACCGCTTCTGGTGCGCCCGGCGCGGCGCGACACCGGCAGCCCGCAGCCGGCCCGCACCAGGTCCTTCAGCGTCAGCCCGTACGCGCCCTCGAAGGTCTCCCCGGGGCTCTGACCGTGGTCGGAGAGCAGCACGATCCGGTACCTGCGGGGCGCGTGCTCGGCGACCGTGGCGATCAGCGCGACGGCGCGGTCGATCCGCGCCAGGACCTTCGCCGCGTCGTGGCTGTGCGGTCCCGAGTGGTGGGCGACCTCGTCGTAGGCGACGAGGTCCGCGTACACGGCCGTGCGCCCGGCGAGCAT
This sequence comes from Streptomyces sp. NPDC059909, assembly GCF_042730885.1. Taxonomy (NCBI): domain Bacteria; kingdom Bacillati; phylum Actinomycetota; class Actinomycetes; order Kitasatosporales; family Streptomycetaceae; genus Streptomyces; species Streptomyces sp. NPDC059909. The sequence continues at coordinate 10,925 of NZ_JBHWKX010000076.1, read as the reverse complement.
GTCCCCGATCACCGCGGCGACCACCACGTCCCGTTCGACGACCGTCGCGAAGGCCCGGATGAAGGGGTAGAGGCCGCCGCGGCCGACGCGCGGCTCGTCGCCGCGCAGTCGGGAGCGGATCGACTGGCCGATCTCGCGGAAGACCTCCGCGACGAAGGAGACGGCGGTGCGGACGGCGTTTGCGGGGTCGGAGAAGTACGCGAAGTAGCCGGCCCGGGAGCGGTTGGCACGGCCTCGCCGCGCGGCCACCGACAGCACGAGGGCGAGTTGGTCGGCGCCGCCGCTGAACAGGTTTCCGCGGCTCGCCCCGTCGACGCTGAGCAGTCCGGCGTCGCGCGTGCGGGCGACGGCCCGGCGCTGGAGTTCGGCGGCCGCGGCCGGCCGGTTGCTGACCATGATCCGGCCGGTGTCCTTCTCGTACCAGCGGAATCCGGGGACGTCGTGGTTCGAGCCGTGCAGGATGCCGAGCTGGCTGGCGCCCGTCTGGCTCGACCAGTCGGTGCGCCAGCGGGTGAGCAGGTGGGACGTGTCGAGCCAGCGGGCCACGGTCGGCATCAGCCCGTCCTCGAGCGCCTGTACGAGCACGGCGTGCCCGACCCCGTCGAGCTGCAGGAACACCGTGCCGGGCGGAGCACTGCCCGCGATACGTTCCCCGCGTCTGCGGCGGCGCCGGTCGGCGAGGCGGGAGAGACGGCGGCGGTAGGCGTTGTCGTCGCGGACGGCAAGCGCGGTGGAGGTGGCGGAGGCGACCGCCGACATCACGGCGGCGACCACCACCGCGGTCTCCGGGTCGGCGGCGCCGCGCCCGTCGGGGATCAGCCACAGGGCGAACAGCAGCAGCGAGCCGTTGAGGAAGAACACCAGCAGCCCGAGTACGAGGGCCGGGACGAGCAGGAGCGCGCGGACCAGGACGGGCCACACGAGCGCGCTGAGCAGACCGAACGCGCCGGCGCTCCACGCCGCGGTGATCGCCGTCCGGGTGACGCTGTCCCCGTCGGCGGACTGGAGCTCGAAGTCGGGCAGGAGCCCGGCGAGCGCCAGCATCGTGAGCGTCGACACCGCCCACACCACGATCACTCGCAACAGGGCGCCGCCGGCCGTCCGCCATTGCCGCTCGCCCACGCCCGGTCACTGCCTCTCGCCAGCACGATTCGCTCGGTGTCCAGCGTGACACAAAGCCGGGCACGGTCCGCTTTTCACCCTCGCCCGCGGGCAGGGGCGAGGCCCGGCACAGCGGGCGTCACATCGGGTCTGCGGCCGGTCGTGTCCGGTCCGTGTCCGTCGTACCCGCGTCAGCGCCCGCCGCATCCGGTCAGCAGCCGTCGTACCCGGCCGTAGGCATCGAGAGCCGGCGGTGCACGCTCGCCTTCATCGGCGCGTTGTAGGAGGGCTCGTCGAGACCCGCGGTCTCGAGCCGTACGCCGCGCCGCTCGCATTCGGCGGAGAACTCCGGCACGGAGGTGAGCGCGCGGGCGAGCACCCGCTCGTTGGGGGCGACGAAGAGATCGACGTGGCCCGCGTCGACGTCCGCCCAGAGCCCGCGGTGATCGGGACGGAGCCGGTAGAACAGCAGTTCCTGGGTGACCACGTAGCCCTTGTCCGCGGCCCAGCGTGCGCACATGGCGTGCTGGGTGCGGGTGTCGACCAGGAAGGGATCGCTGTCGAGTTCCTCGAGCGGGGTCAGACTGGCGATCGCCGCCACTCGTACGTCGCTTCGCGCATCGCTTCGTACGTCGCCCATGGACCGTCCCCCTGCGTCGGCTGTCGTCGCCGACCCTACTCCGAGTACGGCCGCGCGATACAGGCGCGCATAGGGGGCGGACCGGAGGACCGTGCGGCCGCGCAACGCCTACTCTCGTACACGGGTCGCGGTCACGGTCACGGTGTCACGCGGGATCGTGGATGGGTCACACGTCACTGGTCACACGGGAACGTGCACGGGTGACGGGTGACGGGTGACTGGTCACGGGTGACTGGTCACGGGTCACGGGATCGTGCACAGGTCTCGTAGGGAGCGAGGAGGCGGTGCGTGCCGGTGGAGGTCACCTGGTGGGGTCACGCCACCTGTACGGTCGAGGACTCCGGTGTCCGGGTGCTCACCGACCCGCTCTTCGTCGGCAGGCTGGCGCATCTGCGGCGCCGCCGGGGTGAACTGCCGCCGCCGGAGGCCGCAGTCGCCGAGGCCGTCGTCGTGTCGCACCTGCACTCCGACCATCTTCATCTGCCGTCGCTGTCCCGGCTCGCGCCCGGCACCCGGCTGATCGTGCCGCGCGGCGCGCAGCGCGCGGTGCCGGGGCTCAGAAGGCTGCACGGGCTCCGGATCACCGAGGTGGCGCCGGGTGACGAGGTGGCGGTGGACGGTCTGTGCGTACGAGCCGTTCCCGCACTGCACGACGGACGACGGCTGCCGGTGGGGCCGCATCGCTCGCCGGCCCTCGGCTATGTGATCCGCGGTGCGGTGCGCACGTACTTCGCCGGGGACACCGGGCTCTTCGACGGCATGGCGGAAGCGGTCGGCCCGGTGGACGTGGCGCTGCTGCCCGTGGGCGGCTGGGGGCCGTTCCTGGGGCACAAGCACCTGAACCCGGACCGTGCGGCGCGTGCCCTCGCCGCGCTGGCGCCCCACTCGGCCGTGCCGGTGCACTACGGCACGTACTGGCCGATCGGGATGGACGCGATCCGGCCGCACGAGTTCCACTCGCCCGGGGACGAGTTCGCGCGGAAGGCGGCGCGACTGGCGCCGAAGGTGGCGGTGCACCGGCTGGGGCACGGCGAGAGCGTCCGGCCGGAGGTCGCCCCATGACGCTCCAGGACGTCGTGGGGCAGGTGCCGCCGGAGTCCACGCAGCAGGCCGTCGGCTATCCGACGCTGTTCCTGCTGGTGGCGCTGGGTGCGCTGGTGCCGGTGGTGCCGACGGGGGCGCTGGTGAGTTCGGCGGCGGTGGTGGCGTTCCATCAGACGGCGCCGTTCGCGCTGCTGTTCGTCTTCCTGGTGGCGGCGCTCGCGGCGTTCGTCGGGGACATCACGCTGTACTGGCTGGGGCGGCGAGGGGTCGGCTCGAAGAACGGTTCGCGGTGGCTGGGCGCCCTGCGGGACCGGGCGACCCCGGACCGGCTCGCGCAGGCCCAGCGCAAGCTCGACGAGCACGGGGCGCAGGTGCTCGTGCTGTCGCGGCTGGTGCCGGCCGGGCGTATCCCGGTGATGCTGGCGTGCCTACTGGCCCGGATGCCGACAGCGCGGTTCGCGCGGGGCGATGTGCCGGCGTGCCTGGCGTGGGCGGCGACGTACGGGCTCATCGGGATCCTCGGCGGCTCCCTGTTCCCGGAGCCCTGGCAGGGAGTCGTGGCAGCGGTGGCGCTGACGGTGCTGATCAGCGCCGGACCCGCGGTGTGGCGCAGGCTGCGGGGACCGGGACGGCGGGGGTCGGGGCCGGGACCGGACTCGTCGGACGGTCAGCGGGCCTGAGGCCCGGGGCCGGAGGGGCGCGAGCCGCCGCTCGCTGACTCGGTCGGAGGCGAGCAGGCGTGCGGCAGGGCTCGCTCGGTCGGGGGCAGTACGCGTGAGCCGCCGACCGGGAGATCCCAGAGCCTCTCGCGCGCGAGACCGGTGTGCTCCCAGGCCGCCAGCAGCCGGGTGAGCGGCTCCAGGACGGGCTCGGCGGAGAGCACGAACGTCGCCCAGTGCATCGGTGCCATGTTCCGGGCCCCGAGGTCCTGGAAGGCCTGCACGGCCTCCTCCGGGTCGGTGTGCACGGTGCTGAGCCACCAGCGGGGCGCGTACGCCCCGATCGGCAGCAGGGCCAGCTCGATGCCCTGGTGGCGCCTGCCGATCTCCTTGAACCAGTGGCCGTATCCGGTGTCGCCCGCGAAGTAGATCCTGCGGCCCTGCTGGTCGGTGAGGACCCAGCCGCCCCAGAGGGATTGGCAGGTGTCGGCGAGGGTGCGCTTGGACCAGTGATGCGCCGGTACGAAGTCGAACCGCACCCTTCCCCCACCGGGCGCGGGCAGTTCGGCGGCCTCCCACCAGTCGAGCTCGGTGACCCGGGTGAACCGGCGGCGCCGGAACCAGCGTCCGAGTCCGGCGGGGACAAACACCGGGGTGCGTCTGGGGAGACGGGCGACGGTGGGGGCGTCGAGGTGGTCGTAGTGGTTGTGGCTGATGACCACGGCGTCGACGGGCGGCAGGTCCTCCCAGCGGACGCCGACCGGGGTGAGGCGGGCCGGGGTACCGAGGATCCTGCGCGACCACACGGGATCGGTGAGCACGGTCAGCCCTCCGATCGCGACCACCCAACTGGCGTGCCCGGCCCAGGTGACGGCGAGGGTCCCCGGCTCCGCGGCGGGCAGCGGCCCGGGCGCGAACGGCAACTGCGGAATGTCCGTCAGCCCCGCCGAGGCGGGCCGCAGCGCCCCCTCCCTGGCCAGCCTGGCCATGGCCCGCACCCCGGGCAGCGGTGACGTGAGCCTGTCGGCGAACGAACGCGGCCAGCGCCGGACGACACCGACCGGCCGGAGCCCGCCGGCGGGGCGGCTTCCGGCCGTGCGTCCGACGAGGTCGGTTTCGCTGAGGGCCCGCGCCGGACGCGCGGCCTCGGACGTGCCGACAGGCCCCGCCGGGTTCACGGCGTCGGTTGTGCCAGCGGCTCGCGCCGGACCGGAGGACCCGGTTACGGGACAGGCCCCCGCCGGGTCCGCGGACTCGGTCGTGGATCGGGCCTGCGCCGCGCCCACGACCTCGAATGCGTCGACAGCCTCCTCCGGGACGGTGGACCCCGTTGCGGGAAGGGCTCCCGCCGGGCTCATGGCCCCCGCGGCTGGAAGGCCCCCCGCCGGGCGCGCGGCCTCGGACGTGCCGACAGGCCCCGCCGGGCTCGCGACGCCGGTCACGCCGTCGGCTCCCGCCGGGCTCGTGAACCCGGCTGCGGTCACGGAACCCGCCGGACCGGTGAACCCGGCTGCGGTCACGGAACCCGCAGGACCGGTGAACCCGGCTGCGGTCACGGAACCCGCAGGACCGGTGAACCCGGCTGCGGTCACGGAACCCGCAGGACCGGTGGACCCGGGTGCGGTCACGGAACCCGCAGGACCGGTGGACCCGGGTGCGGGACTGGCCCCCGCCGGACCGGTGGGGCCCCTCATGGGCCCCGTCGCACCGGCGGTACCCGCCGGGTTGCCTCCCCCGGTCGGCGTCGGACGCGTCGAAGGGGCAGCTCCCGCGGTGGTGACAGCGGGCTCGGGCCGTGTGGCGGGGGTCGGGTGGTCGGCTCCGGACGGGGGTGCGGCTTCATCCGTACGTGCAGAGGGCTGCGGGGCGGGCGTGCCGGAGCGCAGCTCGGGTGGGTCTGCCGGGCGGCTGTCGCCGGGGGCGGGCGCCGTTCCGGTCGGCGTGGGGCGGGCGGCGTACGGCCGGTCCGTCGCGGAGGGGCGGGTGAGGGGCGGGGGCTCCGGGTGGTCCGTCATCTGCGGCTCCGTTCAACGCGGGGTGCGGTTCGCGGTTCGCGGGTGGGTCAGCGGAGTTCGTCGAAGGCCGATCCGAAGGAGGTCAATGCCCGGGCCACATGGTGCAGTTCCAGTGGCCGTTCAGCGGCGAGCGCCTCCAGGCGCTCCGCCGGGTTCGTGCCGAGCAGCGGGCCCGTGCCCAGGCGTACGCGGAGGGCGCCGAGTTCGTCGCCGAAGCGGTGGCCGCCGGGCGACAGGGTGCCGAGGCGGGCGCTGAGGTAGTCCTCCAGTTCCATGGAGTCGGTTACGCCGCGCGCGGCCAGCCGCGCCCGCAGCGGGCCCAGGTCGGCGTACAGATGGCGGCCCGCCTGCGGGGGGCGGGCGAGGGCGCCCGCGGTGAGGACCGCGCGATGGGCCGCCGCCGCCACCTGCGCATGGAGCGCGGCCGCGCGGGCAGCCCGCGTGGTGACCGGCTCGGGCTCGCCGAGGGCGTGCGCGGCGGCGACGGCGACCGGGCCCGCGACGAACGCCCCGAGCGCGGTGAGGATGTCGAGCACCCTGGCCCGCCGGCCCGCCGCGCGCTCCGTGGCCGGGAAGCGGGCGACCGCCACCGGCCACGCGGGCGGGGCGAGCGCGCCCGCCAGGTCGCAGATGACGGTCACGTCGTCCGGGCACATCTCGGCGGGGCTGAGCAGCACCCGCTCGTGGGGCCGGTGCAGCGTGTCCCGCCAGGTCTCGTCGCTGACGATGTGCATCCCTTCGTCGACGGCGGCCTCGCAGGCCTCACGTACCAGCTCCGGAGGCGCGACCGTGGCGGTGGGATCGTCGGCGACGGAAAGCAGCAGCAGGTGCGGCGAACCGCCCTCCGCCCGCACCCTGCGCACGGTCTCCAGCAGGGCGTACGGGTCCGGCACTCCACCGCACTCCGCGGGCGTGGGCACGTGGTACGCGGGCCGCCCGAGGAGCCGCGCCTGCGGCGTCCACCAGGCGGGGCACGGCCGGGGCATGAGGACGTCGCCGCCGTGCGCGGCCAGCAGGGCGAGCAGCAGCGGCTGGGCGCCCGGCGCGGCAGCGACGTCGTCGGCGCGGCTGCGCAGCCCGCGGCGCCACCAGTAGCCGGCGGCCGCCTCCCGCAGGATCGGTCCTCCGCCGGGAGGCTCGGGGGTCGATGTGCGCCCGGCCGCGGCCGCGAGCACGTCGGCGAGCTCGGGCAGGACGGGCAGACCGGGTTCGGGTGCGGGCGGGCCGTAACGAACCGGACCGTGGTCTTCCGGATCCGTCCGCTCCATGGGCCCACCTCCCGTGCTCGCGCCCGGGAACCCTGCCCGGTCCACGTGCCCTTTATACGGAGGTTCGGCCCGGTCCGCCGCTCCTGTCAGCCCATTCCCGTGATTCGCGTACTCCCAGTGATCCGTGTGATCCGTGTGATCCGTGTGATCCGCGTGATGTGATCCTTGTGATCCGCATCATCCGCGTGACCCGCGTGACCCGCGTGACCCGCGAGACCCGCGTGGTCCGTACGTTCACGGGTTGCGCCCCAGCAGGCAGAGCAGCTGCGTCTGCACGTCCGCTCCCTCCGGAGGCTTCACGGCCGGTGCGAACAGCCCGCTCTTCGCAAGGCCCGCGGCGTACGGCGCGACCTCACGTTCCGTGAAGGCGACGAGCGCGCCGGGAAGCGTCTCGTCCGCGCCGATGGCCCGTGAGAGGTCCCAGGCGTGCACGGTGGCGTCGGCCACCATCTGGGCGCAGTAGGCGACCACCGTGCTCTCGCCGTACGACAGCTCCACCGTCCGGTCGAGTGCGCCCGGCTCGTTGAAGGCCGCCTTCGCGGCGGAGGCGGCGCGGTCCCAGGTGACGGCGGGGTGCTCGCCGAGTACGTCGCCGTCGAAGGCGTCGCCGACGTCGGCCATGGTCCGGCCCTCGCTGACCAGGGGCGGCACCCAGAGCTGCTCCGCGGCCAGATGGTTCACCAGGTCCCGGACGGACCATTCGGTGCAGGGTGTCGGGGCATCCCACTGGTCGGGCCGCACGGCGTGCACCCGGTCGGTGAAGAGCGCGAGCGCCTCCGCGTGCCGGTCCAGAAGGCGATTGTCCATGGGGACCACTCTGCGCCTGCCCGGCGGGCGCCGCGAACGGTCCACGGCGGGGACCGGGAGGGCCCGGGACGGCCCAGGACGGCCCGGGACACAGCGGAAGCGCCGGGCAACCGGGTCGGCCCTTCGGGGAACTTCGCCGTACGTCCGGCTTGGGCCGCGGACTCTCGGGGTACCCGCGTTCCATGTCCGCCTCAGCCCCGAAAGCCGCCCACACGCCCGCCCACACCGCCGCCCACCTCGCCACCCTCACGGCCGGCGCGCCGGGCACCTCGAAGCGCATCCGGAAACCCGCCCTCCTGATGCGGGCGGCACACTGGGACCGGCGCCTCTTCCACGCGGTGGCGACCCGGCACTGGCCCGGCGCCGATCCGTTCCTGCCCCGGCTCAGCCATGCGGCCAACCACGGTCTCCTCTGGTTCGGCACGGCGGCCGGCATCGCGGCCCTCGGGGGCAGCCCCAGGGCCCGCCGGGCCGCGATGCGCGGCGTCGCGTCGCTGGCACTCGCCTCCGCGACGATCAACACCGTGGGCAAACGGTCGGTGCGCCGCGCCCGGCCGGTGCTCGACGCCGTGCCGCTGATGCGGCAGCTGAAACGGCAGCCGTTCACCACGTCCTTCCCGTCCGGGCACTCGGCATCCGCCGCGGCCTTCGCGACCGGGGTGGCGATGGAGTCGAAGGCATGGGGCGCGGTGGTCGCGCCGGTCGCACTCGCGGTCGCGCTGTCGCGCGTGTACACGGGTGCGCACTATCCGAGCGATGTACTGGCGGGCGCGGCGCTCGGCGTCGGCGCGGCGTTCGCGGTGCGCGCGCTGGTGCCGACCCGTGAGCGGCTGCCGCTGCCGGGCCGGACGCACGCCGAAGCCCCGGCCCTGCCGGGTGGCAAGGACCTGGTGGTCGTCGTCAACCGCTCGGCCGGTGCGACGACCGTCCTGCCGGGAGGTGCGGAGACGGGCGCCGCGCTCGTACGGGACGCCCTGCCGCTCGCCCACGTCGTGGAGTGCGCGCCGGACGAGATCGACGCCGCGCTGGAGCAGGCCGCCGACGGCTGCAGGGCGCTCGGGATCATGGGCGGGGACGGCACGGTCAACCGGGCGGCGAGCGTCGCCGCCCGGCGCGGGCTGCCGCTCGCCGTGTTCCCGGGCGGCACGCTGAACCACTTCGCGCACGACCTCGGCGTGGAGACGGTGCACGACACCTGCCGGGCACTGGCGTCGGGGGACGCCGTACGGGTCGACCTCTGCCGGTTCACGCCAGGTCCGGAGGGCGCGTCCGAAGGGCACTTCATCAACACGTTCAGTCTCGGCGTGTATCCGGAACTCGTCCGGATCCGCGAGCGCTGGGCTCCCCGCATCGGCAGCTGGCCCGCCGGAGTTCTGGCGGCGCTGCGGACGCTGCGCGGGGACCATCCGCTGGAGGCGGAATTCCACGGTGCCCGGCGCCCGTTGTGGCTGCTTTTCGCGGGCAACTGTCTCTACCAGCGCATCGGCCCCGCGCCCGGCCGGCGGCGGAGTCTGGCGGACGGTCTGCTCGATGTGCGCGTGGTGCACGGCGGCAGCGGCCCGGGGCTCCGGCTGCTCCTGGCGGCGCTCGCGGGGCCATTGAGCCGCTCCCCCTTCCACGCGGCGGTGCGGCTGCGGCAGCTGCGGATCTCCGGCCTGGCGCCGGGCACGCCGTTCGCGTACGACGGTGAAGTGAGCGAGGCCGCGGGCGAGTTGGTCCTGGAGAAGAAGCCTGAGGCGCTCGTCGTGTACCGGCCGGTGTCCTCGGATGCGACCTCCGCCGCGGTCCCGCCGGTCGTCGTGGGGCTGACACCTACGCCGATGTCCACATAGCAAAACACAGGTCTCATCATTCGGGCCGGGCGCGTACCGTGGCCGTACTGCTTCAGGTGAGGGAGAGAGGGAGTACGGCCATGCCGAAGGACACCGCTGTCTACACCCACGGGCACCATGAGTCGGTGCTGCGCTCGCACCGCTGGCGGACCGCCGCCAACTCCGCGGCCTACCTCGTCCCCGAACTGCGCCCCGGCATGGCCCTGCTCGACGTCGGCTGCGGACCCGGCACGATCACCGCCGATCTGGCCGCGCTCGTCGCACCGGGTGCGGTCACGGCGGTGGACGCCGCCGCGTCCGTCCTCGACGACGCCCGTGAGGCGGTGACGGAGCGGGGGCTGGACAACGTCCGCTTCGCGGTCGCCGATGTCCACGCCCTGGACTTCCCGGACGACTCCTTCGACGTCGTGCACGCCCACCAGGTGCTGCAGCACGTCGGCGATCCGGTGCAGGCGCTGCGCGAGATGCGGCGGGTCTGCCGCCCCGGCGGCGTCGTCGCCGTCCGCGACAGCGACTACGGTGCCTTCACCTGGTACCCGGAAGTCCCGGCCCTGGACAGCTGGCTGGAGCTCTACCACCGCGTCGCCCGCGCGGGCGGCGGCGAACCCGACGCCGGCCGCCGGCTGTACTCCTGGGCGCGCCGGGCGGGCTTCACCGACATCGCGGCGACCACCACGGCCTGGTGCTTCACCACCCCGGAGGAGCGCGCCTGGTGGAGCGGGCTCTGGGCGGACCGCACGACGGCATCGTCCTACGCGGAACTGGCGGTCGCCGGCGGCCATGCGAGCGCCGCTGAACTGGCGGCGATCGCCGACGGCTGGCGGCAGTGGGGCGCGGAGGACGACGCCTGGTTCATGGTCCCGCACGGCGAGCTGCTCTGCCGCGTCCAGACCTCCCTGACCACTGGTGCGGCGGTGCCGTTCAACGCGGAGGCGCCGACCCGTGGAAGGGAGTGACCGGATATGCACCGGGCCAGTCCTCACCGGTGAGGGTGGCGGTCAGCCGGCCGTCCGCGCGGGCCACGCCCACGTCCGGCCCCCTCACCACCGCTTCCGCAAAGGCCTCGGGCCGGGTGCGGTCCAGCAGGAAGACGAAGTGGAGGGCGAACGACGACCAGGTGCCGTGGGGGACGCCATCGGTGTCGAGCTGAAGGTTCGCCCTCCACGCGGCCTGGCAGAGCACGGAGACGAACAGTCCCAGGTGGTTCGCCCCGAGCAGTTCGTCGGCATGGGCGATCAGGACGGCGACATCCTGGTCGCCCTGTCCAGGGCCGTGCCAGTCGTGCAGGCAGTCCACGAGCGCGTCCCAGTTGTGGCCGAAGTAACCGGGAAAGGACAGCTCCCGGGCAAAGGCGCGGAACAGGGAGGCCGGTTCGAGCAACTCCCGCCCGTCCAGGCGGAGGACGAGCCCGCCCTGCGTCCGGAGTGCCCTCGTTTCGGCAGTCACCCACGGATCGTTGCCAGAGGTCAACTTCTCGGCCGTAAACGACCGAGCCTGTTGACTCGGTCGTCTACACCTTGTCGCGCTCCCGGCTGCCCCCTACGACGGGACGGCCACGG
>NZ_JBHWKX010000075.1:0-31211 GCF_042730885.1 Streptomyces sp. NPDC059909 | reverse complement strand
TGTGATCACCGCGAAGCGCCGTGTCGGCTCTTGCCTGCGCTTCACCGTCACCGAGGACGACGCCGGGACACTATCCCTGACCTGGCACTTCGACCAGGAGATCCTGGAGGCGGAGGCCGCCGTCGACGGCTGGTACGCACTGCTGACCACCCTGCCCCCAGAGCAGGCCGATCCGGGCCAGGTCCTGATCCACTACAAGGGCCAGGACACGGTCGAACGCCGCTACCACGACTTCAAGGGACCACTCGCGGTCGCACCGGTCTTCGTCCAGCACAACCGGCGCGTCGCCGCCCTCATCCAGGTCATCTGCCTGGCCCTGCTCGTCTTCTGCCTCATCGAACGCCAGGTCAGGCGTGCTCTGGGCCCCGAGCAGACCATGCGCGGGCTCTATCCCGACAACCGCCGCGTCCGCCCCACCGGCCGCATGATCTTCTACCACCTCGGCGAACTCACCCTGCGGATCGGCAACGTCACCGACCCGCCCACCGTCCAGATCACACGCGGCGTCCAACTCCACCTCCTCGATCTCCTCGACACCGACATCGGGCAAACCCGCTGGCCACAGACCTGAAACGGTGACCCGCGAAGTACGGGCCTAGAGGTTCTTGAGCGCTTCCCGCACGGAGAGCGGTGCGAGCCGGTCACAGGCTCCGGCGACGAAGTCGCGTACCGCGTCCGGGTCGGTCTTGGCGTACTCGCGCAGGCTCCAGCCGATCGCCTTGCGGATGAAGAAGTCGGTGTGGCCGGACTGGCGGAGGCAGTACCGGAAGAGCCGTTCCGCATCGGTGGTGTCCTTGCGGCGCAGCTGGTGGAGGAGGGCGGTGCGGGCGATCCAGAGGTTGTCGTCATCGATCCACTCGTCCATGACGGCCACGAGCTGCGGATCGGCGGTGACGAGCGGGCCGACGACGTGCGCGGCGAGCGCATCGACGGTGTCCCACCAGGAGACGGTGGTGATGAGGTGCCGTGCGACCGGCAGGAATCCGGACGAGCAGCGTCCGACGTGGCGGCGCAGATAGTCGACCGCGAAGTAGTGGTACTCGCGCTCGGGCAGCTCCCAGCAGCGCAGGGCGACGGCCGCGCAGTCGGCTTCGGCGGGGCGCGGGATGCCGTCGACGACGGCACGGGTCAGGACGCGCCGCTCTGGTGTGCGGATGCCGAGGAACGGCGCGACGCCCTTCATGTAAGAGGCGGCCTCCACGGCCCGGGCGGGGTCGCCCGCCGCGGCGTATGTCGTGGTCAGCCGCTCCAGCAACGTGTCGGCGAGGGCGCTGCGGGGCGTGGCCGGGTGCGTCATGCGGCACAGGTTACGGCGATCAGTCGGGCTCTTCGGTTACTCTCCCCGGATGCTCGACCCCGTCCCCGGGCCGCGCAACGGCCTCGCTCTCCGCTGCAGCCGGGCCTTCCTGTCTCCCTGGTCCCGGCTGGCGCTGCTCGTGCTGCTGCTGGCGTGCGCGGCTTCTGCCGTGGTGCTGTACGAGCCGCAACGGCTGCTCGCCTCGGGGCTCCCGGTCCAGGTGAGCGGCGGCGCGGCGGTGGTCCTCTTCGGGGTGGCGTACGGCCTGTGCACGGCGGCGTTCGTGCCACGGCCCCTGCTGAACCTGGCGGCGGGCGCGCTCTTCGGTTCCCAGGCCGGCCTGGCCGCCGCGCTGGCCGGCACGGTCGTCGGCGCGGGCATCTCGTTCACCATGGGCCGCGTGCTGGGGCAGGACGCTCTCCGGCCGCTGCTGCGCGGCCGCTGGCTGACCGCGGCCGACGGACAGCTCAGCCGCCACGGCTTCCGCTCCATGCTGGCCCTGCGACTCTTCCCCGGCATCCCCTTCGCCGCGGCCAACTACTGCGCCGCGGTGTCCCGCATGGGCTACGCCCCCTTCCTCCTGGCGACGGCCCTCGGCTCGATCCCCAACACGGCGGCCTACGTCGTCGCGGGCAGCCGCGCGGCCTCGCCGACCTCACCGGCCTTCCTCGCGGCGACGGGCTTCATCGCGCTCTCTGCCGTGGCGGGGGCTCTGGTGGCCTGGCGCAAGCGGCACCGGCTGCGCACGGTGTGACGGCCACCGGGGCTCCGCCCCACACCCCCGCGCCTCGAACGCCGGCGGGACTGAGTTTCCGCCCGTCCGGCGTTCGAGGACGGACACGCGGGCCCCACCGGGCGGCCCCGGTCACGTTCCCGGGGGTCTGGGGGCTTGCCCCCGGTTCGGGAAGGGGCGGGTAGGGGAAGGGCCCGCCGCAGGCACACGCCCCGCACCCCGCGCGCACCGCACCGCCGTACGGCTACAGCGCCTCCAGGATCGTCGCGTTCGCGAGCCCGCCCGCCTCGCACATCGTCTGGAGGCCGTAGCGCGCCCCCCGGGCCCGCATCGCGTGGACGAGGGTGGTCATCAGCCGGGTGCCGCTCGCACCGAGCGGATGCCCGAGGGCAAGGGCGCCGCCGTGCACGTTGAGCCGGGACGGATCCGCGCCGGTCTCCTGGAGCCAGGCCAGGACGACGCTCGCGAAGGCCTCGTTGACCTCGAAGAGGCCGATGTCGTCGAGGGCGAGCCCGGCCCGCTTCAGGACCTTCTCCGTGGCCGGGAGCACTCCCGTCAGCATGAGCAGCGGGTCGGAGCCGGTGACCGCGAAGCTGTGCAGCCGGGCGAGCGGGCGCAGGCCGAGGCGCTCGGCGGTCTCGCCCGCCATGACGAGGACCGCCGAGGCCCCGTCGTTCACGGGGCTGCTGTTCCCCGCCGTGACCGACCATTCGATCTGCGGGAACCGCTCGGCGAAGCCCGGGTCCTCGAAGGAGGGCCGCAGCCCCGCCAGGATCTCGGCCGTCGTTCCCGGCCGTACGCTCTCGTCCCGCGACAGCCCGGCGATCGGTGCGACCTCGGCATCGAAGAGTCCGTCCGCCCATGCCGCGGCCGCCCGCTGGTGCGACGTCACCGCGTACGCGTCCATCTCCTCCCGTCCGATGGACCACTTCGCGGCGATGAGCTCGGCGCTGATCCCCTGCGGCACCAGCCCTTCCGGATACCGCTCGGCGACCCCAGGACCGAAGGGGTCGGCGCCCGGCGGCACGTTGGACCACATCGGGACGCGGCTCATCGACTCGACCCCGCAGGCGATGGCGACGTCGTACGCGCCCGCCATGACCCCCTGCGCGGCGAAGTGCACGGCCTGCTGCGAGGAGCCGCACTGGCGGTCGACCGTCGTGGCGGGCACGGACTCGGGGAACCCGGCGCCGAGCCAGGCGTACCGCGTGGTGTTCATGGCCTGCTCGCCGACCTGGTCGACGGTGCCGCCGATCACATCGTCGACCAGGGCCGGATCGATTCCGCTGCGCTCGACGAGGGCGCGGAGGGTGTGGGAGAGCAATGCGACGGGGTGGACCTGGGCGAGCGCGCCGTTCGGCTTGCCCTTCCCGATCGGCGTACGGACTGCTTCGACGATGACGGCATCACGCATGGAGGGCGCCTCCTCGGCTCACGCACGACCCGCGGCCGGTACGTGAGTTGGAAAACTGGACTCTATTGCTACTCAACGGTAGCCGAGTGAGTTGGGATTTCCAACCCACCCCCCTCTAAGCTGGGGCCCATGAAGGCCCCGCGTCCCTGTTCCATCGCCGACACCCTCGCTCTCGTCGGCGAGAAGTACGCCCTGCTCGTCCTGCGCGAGGTCTTCCTCGGCGTGCGCCGCTTCGACCGGATCGCCCGCAACACGGGCGCGCCCCGCGACATCCTCACCGCCCGGCTGCGCCGCCTCGTCGAGGCCGGGGTGCTGGAGAAGGTCCCGTACAGCGAGCGCCCGCAGCGCTTCGAGTACGTCCCGACGGAGTCCGGCCGCGAACTGCATCCCGTCCTGCTGACCCTGATGGCCTGGGGCGACCGGCACCTCGCCGAACACCCCCCGACGGTCGCCGAGCACGCCTGCGGCGCGAAGCTCACCCCGGTGGTCGTCTGCGCGTCCTGCGGCGACGAGGCGACCCTGGACAGCCTCACCCCGCACGTCCACGCACCGGGCTGGACGGTGACGGGCCCTGTGGGCGACTGAGGCCCACCGCCGCCCGGCCGAGACCGGCGCCCATGGCGCCGTCAGGGCCGCCCGTGCCTGCATCGACGGGCATTCGCCGGTGAACACCGCCCGCAGCCGGGCGAGTTGGGGATCGCGCCGCACCGCGCCGCCCACCGCTCCCCCGGGCTCCCATGACACCCCGGCGATTCGCTGTGCGGCAGCCCGCCCGTAGGCCGGAAATCCGATGACGCTACGCTGCCACGCGGCGGACGCATGATCGCGGCCCGCACCGTACGTTCAGACCTGACCAGCACTGGGATGGCTTAGCTTTCATGTCGTGGTTCGAATCACTCATCCTCGGGCTCGTCCAGGGGCTGACCGAGTTCCTGCCCATCTCGTCCAGTGCGCATCTGCGCCTGACGGCGGCATTCGCGGGCTGGCACGACCCGGGTGCGGCGTTCACCGCGATCACCCAGATCGGCACGGAGACGGCCGTCCTGATCTACTTCCGCAAGGACATCGCCCGGATCGTCTCCGCCTGGTTCCGCTCCCTGACGAACAAGGCGATGCGCCATGACCACGACGCACAGATGGGCTGGCTCGTCATCGTCGGCTCGATCCCGATCGGTGTGCTCGGCATCACGCTGAAGGACCAGATCGAGGGTCCGTTCCGGGATCTGCGGCTGATCGCCACCACGCTCGTCGTGATGGGCATCGTGCTCGGGATCGCCGACCGACTGGCGGCCCGCGACGAGACGGGCGGCAAGCACCGTGCGATCAGGCACCGCAAGACCCTGCAGGAGCTGACCGTCAAGGACGGCCTGATCTACGGCGTCTGCCAGGCCATGGCCCTCGTCCCGGGCGTCTCCCGCTCGGGTGCCACGATCAGCGGCGGTCTGCTGATGGGGTACACCCGCGAGGCCGCGGCCCGCTACTCGTTCCTGCTCGCGATCCCGGCGGTGCTCGCTTCGGGCCTGTTCGAACTGAAGGACGCGGGCGCCGGCGGGCACGTGTCCTGGGGCCCGACCATTTTCGCGACGATCATCGCCTTCGGTGTGGGATACGCGGTAATTGCCTGGTTCATGAAGTTCATCTCCACGAAGAGCTTCATGCCCTTCGTCATCTACCGGATCCTGCTCGGCATCCTGCTCTTCGTCCTCGTCGGCACGGACACGCTCAGCCCCCACGCGGGCGAGTCGGCCGGCTGACACCGGGGGACGCGAGCACGAACGGGACGCGGCCCCGGCGCGGCGGGCCGGGGCGAGCCGGGCCGCCCCGCTTACGCTCACGTCCGTGTTCAACGTCACGGCGCTCCTGAAACGGCTGGTCATCGGGCGCGCGCTGCGCAGCGAGGAACTGGGCGAGACGCTGCTGCCGAAGCGGATCGCTCTGCCGATCTTCGCCTCCGACCCGCTCTCCTCGGTGGCGTACGCCACGCAGGAGATCCTGCTGGTGCTCACCCTCGGCGGGCTGGCCTATCTGCATTTCACGCCGTGGATCGCGGCCGCGGTCGTCGCGCTGATGACGGTGGTCGTGCTCTCGTACCGCCAGGTCGTGCACGCCTATCCGAGCGGCGGCGGTTCGTACGAGGTGGCCTCCACGAACCTGGGCGCGTCGGCGGGGCTGGTGGTCGCCGCGTCGCTGCTGGTCGACTACGTGATGACGGTGGCCGTGTCCGTGGCCTCCGGCGTCGACAACATCATCTCGGCGATCCCGGAGCTGGCCGAGCACCGTGTGCTCATGGCACTCGTCTTCGTCGCCCTGCTCACCGCCGTCAATCTGCGCGGGGTGCGGGAGTCGGGCCGGGCGTTCGCCACTCCGACATATCTGTTCATCGCCGGCGTGCTGATCATGTGCGGCACTGGGCTGCTCCGCTATCTGCTCGGCGACGCACCCGTCGCCCCGACCGCCGCGTACGGCATCGAGCCGGATCCGGCGGACGCGAACCTGGCGGGTCTGGCGCTGGTGATGCTGGTCCTGCGGGCCTTCTCCAGCGGCTGTACGGCACTGACCGGTGTGGAGGCGATCTCCAACGGCGTGCCGGCGTTCCGCAAGCCCAAGTCCCGCAACGCGGCCACCACCATGGCCGCGATGGGCGCCATCGCCGTGACGATGTTCGTCGGCGTCACGACGCTCGCGATCGTCGCGAAGGTGCACATCACGGACGACAGCTGCCGTCTGACCGGGCTGCCCGACTGCGAGGACTACACGCAGCGCACCGTCATCGCCCAGCTGGCGGCGTCGGTCTTCGGCGGCGAGAACAGCTTCGGCTTCTACTACGTCCAGGCCGCCACGGCGCTCGTCCTGATCCTGGCCGCGAACACGGCCTTCAACGGCTTCCCGCTGCTCGCCTCGATCCTCGCCCAGCACCGCTATCTGCCGCGGCAGTTGCACAACCGCGGGGACCGGCTCGCGTTCTCCAACGGCATCCTGGCCCTCGCGGTCGTGGCGGGACTGCTCCTGTGGGGGTACAAGGCGAACGTCACCAGCCTCATTCACCTGTACATCCTGGGCGTCTTCACCTCCTTCACGCTCTCCCAGGCCGGCATGGTCCGGCACTGGAACCGGGAGCTGGCCACGGAAACCGCCCCCGCCGTCCGCCGGCGCCACCACACCGCCCGGGCCATCAACGCCACGGGTGCGGTCACCACCTGTCTGGTGCTGGCCATCGTGCTGGCCACCAAGTTCACCCAGGGCGCCTGGCTGGCGGTGCTGGCCGCGATCGTGCTGTGGGTGATGATGCGGGGCATCCGCCGGCACTACGACGACACATCGGCCGAGCTCGCCGTCACCGACCCGCGCAGCGAACTGCGGCCGCCCTCCCGGGTCCTGGGGATCGTGCTGGTGTCCACCCTGCACAAGCCCACCCTGCGCGCCCTCGCCTACGCACGCGCGTTCCGGCCGGACCAGTTGGAGGCGCTGACCGTCGCCGTCGACCGGGATGCTGCGGCGGAGCTGCAACGGCAGTGGGAGGAGTACGGCATCGAGGTGCCGCTCAAGATCCTCGACTCCCCGTACCGGGAGATCACCAGCTCGGTGCTGATGTACGTCCGCTCGATCAGGCGTGAGAGCCCCAGGGACGTGGTCGCCGTCTTCATCCCGGAGTACGTCGTCGGGCACTGGTGGGAGAACCTGCTGCACAACCAGTCGGCGCTGTGGCTGAAGAGCCGGCTGCTCTTCACGCCCGGGGTCATGGTCATCAGCGTGCCCTGGCAGCTGTCGTCCTCCGCGCACGCCGACCACCCGGCCGCCCGCGCCCCGGGAGCGGTCCGCCGCGGCGAGCCCGTGCGCCGGCACAAGCGGTGATCCCGGTTTCTGCGTGGGCCCTTGGCGTGGCGCGGCCGCTGACCCACACTTGGCCGATGACGCAGCGCGTGAATCTCGCGACGGTGATGGACCGGCTGGCGATCGACGACGTGATCACCGGCTACGCGGTGACCGTGGACGACGCCGACTGGGGCGGGTACCGGGCTCTTTTCACCCCGGACGGCCGTGCCGACTACCGCGCCGCGGGCGGTGTCGAGGGCCCCGCGGAAGAGGTCGCCGGCTGGCTGGCGGAGACGATGCGCCTGTTCCCCGTACGGCAGCATCTGATCGTCAACCGGCGGGTGCGCATCGAGGATCTCGGCGGCTATCCGGGCGACGCGGCGGAGGCACAGGCCGACTACGTCAATCCGATGCGGCTGGAGTCGGGCGATGACTTCGTCTCCGGCGGACGGTACGCGTTCGGCCTCGCGCGCACGGACGGTGGGTGGCGGCTTCGTTCGGTGACCGTGCAGGAGAAGTGGCGGCACGCCGCTTTCCTCGCCACGGCCGCCGACTGATCGCCCGCGCACTGTCCCGGTCGGCGCCGCTCCCCCACACTGGAGACACACACTGCTCTCGGGGCTCCGGGCCCTCGGGTCTGGGGCGAGGGAGGCGCGGCATGCGGATTCCGGTCGGCCGGCGGGAGCAGCTGACGAGGCTGTCGGCGTCGCCGTGGTGGCGCGGCGTGGCCGTGTTCGCGACGGGCGCGCTGCCCGTGCTCGCGTTTCCGGCGCCGGGGCTGTGGTGGTTCGCGTACGTCGCCCTCGTGCCGTGGCTGCTGTTGGTCCGTACGGCTCCGACCGGGCGTCGCGCCGTCGTCGAGGGCTGGCTCGGCGGTACCGGTTTCATGCTGGCCATGCACCACTGGCTGATGCCGAACCTCCATGTGTTCATCCTGCTGATCGCGGCGCTGCTCGGGCTGCTCTGGGCGCCGTGGGGGTGGCTGGTCCGCTCGATGCTGGGCGGGGCGCCGTCGCCGGGCCGGGCCGCCGCCGCGATCGCCGTCGTGCCGTCGGGCTGGCTGATGGTGGAAGTGGTCAGGTCCTGGGAGGGGTTGGGCGGCCCGTGGGGGCTGCTCGGGGCCAGTCAGTGGCAGGTGCCACCCGCGCTGCGGCTCGCCTCGGTGGGCGGGGTGTGGCTGGTGAGCCTGCTGGTGGTGGCGGTGAACACGGCGGTGGTGGTGCTGGTGGCGGTCCCGACGGCACGCGTTCCCGCGGTGGCGGGTGTCTGCGCGTGCGCGCTGGCGGTCGGGGCGGTGTGGCTGTGGGCGCCGCGGCCCGGGCGGAGCGGTGAGGACGTGCGGATCGCCGTCGTGCAGCCGGGGGTCATCAACGGCGTCGGCGGAGCCGACCGGCGCTTCGCCCGCGGCGAGCAGCTCACCCGGGAGCTGGCGGGCCGGGACGTGGATCTCGTGGTGTGGGGCGAGAGCAGTGTCGGTGTGGATCTGGCCGCGCGGCCCCGGTTCGCGGCGCGGCTCGCCGCGGTGTCGCGTGCCGTGGGCGCCGATGTGCTGGTCAATGTGGACGCGCGGCGCTCGGACCGCCCGGGGATCTTCAAGAGCAGTGTGCTGGTCGGGCCCGACGGCCCGACCGGTGACCGCTACGACAAGATGCGGCTGGTGCCCTTCGGCGAGTACGTCCCGGCCCGGGCGCTGCTCGGCTGGGCGACGTCCGTGGGCAAGGCCGCGGGCGAGGACCGGATGCGCGGCAGCCGTCAGTCCGTGATGGTGCTGCCGGACGACGAGGGCCGGGCGGGTCTTCGGGTGGGTCCGCTGGTGTGCTTCGAGTCGGCGTTCCCCGACATGAGCCGCCGGCTGGTCAGGAGCGGCACCCAGCTGCTGATCGCCCAGTCGGCGACGTCGACCTTCCAGGACAGCTGGGCACCCGCGCAGCATGCCTCACTCGCGGCGCTGCGGGCGGCGGAGACGGGCCGGCCGATGGTACACGCGACGCTCACGGGTGTGAGCGCGGTGTACGGGCCCGGGGGTGAGCCCGTGGGTGAGCGGCTGAGCACCGGCACCAGTGCCTCCGCCGTCTATGAGGTCCCGCTGGCCGGCGGCACGACGCCGTACGTCCGGCTCGGCGACTGGCCGGTGTACGGCGCGCTGGCGGTGCTGGCGGCGCTGTGCGCGGCGGAGGGCCTGCGGGCTCTCAGGAAGCCTGCGCCAGAGACTGCCGCACCACCCGCTCGCACAGCTCATGGGTCAGCAGTGCGTCCTGGGCGCTGAGGAACTTGCCCGCGCGGACGGCGTCGAGGAAGGCGGACACGCACTGCTCGATACCGCGCTGGCGCGCCACCGGCACCCAGTCGCCGCGCCGCCGCACGGTCGGCTGGCCCTTGTGGTCGATGACGTCGGCGAGGTTGAGGACCTCCCGCTTGGTGTCCTGGCCCGCGACTTCGAGGATCTCCTCCGTGGAGCCGTTCAGCCGGTTCATCATGCCGATCGCGGTGAAGCCGTCGCCGGAGAGCTGCAGGACGACGTGGTGCATGAGCCCGTCGCGGATCCGGGCCCGTACGTCGGTGTGCTCGACCGGGCCGGGGACGAGGAAGCGGAGGGTGTCGACGACATGGATGAAGTCGTCGAGGACGAGGGTGCGCGGGTCCTCGGGGAGCCCGACGCGGTTCTTGCGCATGAGGACGATCTCGCGCGGGTGGTCCAGGCACTGGGAGTAGCCGGGGGCGAAGCGGCGGTTGAAGCCGACGGCGAGGCTCGTGCCGGTCCGTTCGGAGAGCTCCACCAGGCGGGCGGAGTCGGCGAGTTCGTACGCGAGCGGCTTGTCGACGTAGGTCGGTACGCCGGCCTCCAGCAGGCGTGCGACGAGCTCGGGGTGGGTGGGAGTGGGTGCGTGCACGAAGGCGGCGTCGAGGCCCTGGGCGAGGAGGGAGTCCAGGGTGGTGTGGCAGTGGGCCCCGGGGATGTGGTGGGCCGCCGCGATCCGGTCGAGGGTGGCCGGGGTCCGGGTGTGCAGATGCAGTTCGACATCCGCACGGGTGGTGAGCACCGGCAGGTACGCCTTCTCCGCGATGTCGCCGAGCCCGATGCAGCCGACCTTCACCGTTGGCCTCCCTCTCGCGTCGTCATGTCGCCGTGTGTGTGCCCGCCGTTGCGGCAGCACCGGCAGCATACGTGTGCTGCGGCGGCCGCCAGTCGGCGATGCCGTCGAAGCTGCGCAGGACGAGGCCGGGGCCGAAGCGGGAGACGGCAGCGACGAGTGTGTCGCGTACGGCGACGGCGGCGGGGCTGCTGAGCATGGCCATGCGGCCCGTCCTCGTGGCCTGCCGCACGATCCCCATGGTGCGGGGCAGCCGGTCGCCGGTGTACGCGGCGAGGTCGTGGACGGCGTCCACGCCGCGGCGTGCGTGGTGGGCGAGCACGATCGCGTCCTCGATGGCCTGGTTGCCGCCCTGGCCGAGGGTGGGCTGCATGGCGTGGGCGGCGTCGCCGACGAGGGCGACCCGGCCGTGGTGGTAGGCGGGCAGGGGCTCGGCCATGTGGTGCACGTCGTGGCGCAGCACTCCGGCGGGCTCGGCGGCCGCGATGATGCCGGGGACCGGCTCGTGCCAGTCGCCGAAGCGGCGCAGCAGCTCGGCCTTCTCGCCGTCCGGGGCGCGCCCGCCCGGGGGCGTCACGGCGGCGGCGTACGCGTAGACGCGGCCGTCCTTCAGCGGCTGGGTGCCCCAGATGCGGCCCCGGCCCCAGGTCTCGTGCGGGGCGAAGGGGCGGTCGGGGGCGGGCACGACGACGCGCCATGTGGTGAAGCCGGAGTACCGCGGTCCCGGGTGGTCGGGGAACAGCGCCCGGCGCACGGCGGAGTTGATGCCGTCCGCGGCGACGACGAGGTCGGCCTCCAGGTCGCCGCCGGGGGTGGTGACGACGGCGGGGCGGCGGTCGTCGCCCGCGTCCGCGAGGGTGGCGCCGGCTCCGGTCCTGACGGCTCCGTCGGGAAGCGCGGAGGCCAGGAGGTCGACGAGGGTCGCGCGGTGCAGCAGGACGAGCGGGCCGCCGAAGCGCTCGGTGGTGGCGGCGCTGTCGGTGCGGTTCAGCCAGCGGCCCTTGGGGGTGCGCAGGCCGCCGTCGCCCTGCCAGGCGGACAGGGACCTGACCCGCTCGCCGAGTCCGATGACGTCGAGGGCGCGCTGGGAGTTGGGGGCGAGGCCGATTCCGGCGCCGACGGGGGTGAGGGCGGCGGCGCGCTCCAGCACGGTGGTGTCCCAGCCCTGCTGGTGCAGGGCGACGGCGGCGGTGAGACCGCCGATGCCGCCTCCGACGACGACGGCGCGGGGAGCGCGGGTCCGGTCCATGACTCCTCCTCGTAACTACAACTGTAGTGACCTCGCCACCGTACTACAGATGTAGTAAGGGAGGTAGGTTGTCCCCATGACCGCACGCACGTCCGCCGCCCGCGCCGAACTGATCGCCGACGCCGCTCTGACCCTGCTCGCCGAGCGGGGCATGCGCGGGCTCACCCACCGGGCCGTGGACGAGGCCGCCGGACTGCCGCAGGGCTCGACCTCCAACCACGCCCGCACCCGGCAGGCCCTCCTGGAAGCGGCCGTACGACGCCAGGCGGAGCGCGAGATGCAGGTGCTCACGCCGGACGAGATGCCGGCCCCCCGGGGCAGCGCCGAGGCCCTGACCGACGCGCTGGCCCTGGCGCTGCACCGGTATCTCACCGACCACCGGGCGCTGCTGGTCTCCCGCTACGAGCTGGCCCTGGAGGCCACGCGCAGGCCCGAGTTGCGCGCGTACTACGACCGGACGGGCGCCGCGTTCCGCGAGCCGCTGGTGGCGCTGATGGCGGGCGCCGGGTCGGCCGAGCCGGAGCGGCACGCGCTGTCGCTGGTCGCATGGTGCGAGGGGCTGATGTTCTCCTGCGCAGTGGGGTCGTACCACGCGAGGGTGCCCAGCAGGGCGGAGCTCAGGAAGGGCTTCGGCGAGTTGCTCCGCGGCATGCTGGGAGACCGGGCAACGCACCGTGGTCGCGCCGCGGACGCGGGGCCCGGCACGGACGGGGGTCACGGCGCGGACGGGAATCACCGCACGCTCGCCGGTTAATGCCTGGCCACGGGCCGGACCGATCGGCCAGGATGCCCGCCATGACAACAGCCGATCTTCGTACCGAGCCCTCCACCGTCGCCGACGAGCGCGCGCTGCTGGAGGGCTTTCTCGACTACCACCGCGAGACCCTGGCCTGGAAGTGCGCGGGGCTCGACGACGAACAGCTGCGCCGGGCACCCCTCGCGCCCTCCGAGCTCTCGCTCCTCGGGCTCGTACGGCATCTGGCGGATGTCGAACGCCACTGGTTCCGCCGCGTCCTGGCCGACGAGCAGGTCCCGCCGCTCCACTACTCGGAGGAGGATCCGGACGGCGAGTTCCATGTCGGGGACCAGGACACCTGGGACGCGGCCCATTCCACATGGCGGGCGGAGATCGCCAGGGCCCGCGAGCTGACCGCGTCCCGTTCGCTGGACGACGTCTCCGCACGCAAGAGCAAGGCGGGCGAGCCGTTCAGCCTCCGCTGGATCTACCACCACATGATCGAGGAGTACGCCCGCCACAACGGGCACGCCGATCTCATCCGCGAGCAGATCGACGGCGCGACGGGCGAGTAGTCCCGGACCGCTGAGCGGGACCGGTGAGCGGGACCAGTGAGCAGAGCCGGTGAGCGGGTCCGGATCAGCCCTCCGCCAGCTGCCGGTCCAGCCGCGCGATCGCCGCGCGCACACCGTCCCCGTACCCGTCGTCGCCCAGGGCCGCCGACGCCGCACGCGCACGGTCCAGATGGGCGCGCGCGGCCTCCGGGCGGTGGAGCTTCACATAGTCCGCGGCGAGATTCAGATGCAGCGACGGGTACATTCCGCGCACCGCGACCGCCGTGTCGTGCCGCGCCAGGCGCTCGTCGGTCAGCCCCTCGGCCGCGGACAGCGCCCGCAGGTCCCAGGCCAGCTCGTCCCCGGGGTCGTCCTGGGTGTCCGCCATGTAGTGGGCGAGGGTGCAGCGGTGCAGCGGGTCGCCGGCCTCGCCGATCTGCGCCCACAGTTCCCCGAAGCGGTTGCGCGCCTCCTCGCGGTCCCCTGCGTGGAGCAGCATGACCGCCTGCCCGATCCTGGTCATGACGGCGTCTTCCGACGTCTCGTGCTGCTCCCTCACCGCGGCCTCCAGCGTCTTGATCGCATGGACATGCGTGCTCCAGACGCTAGCGGCCGCCACCGGCATTCCGGCACAGGCTCGGACCGGGGCCCGAGCCTGTCAGCCAGGTGCGCCAACCGTCAGCCGAGGTCGGGGATGCGCCAGTCGATCGGCTCGTGACCCTGGGCCGCCACGGCCTCGTTGATCTGCGTGAACGGACGGGAGCCGAAGAACTTCTTCGCGGAGAGCGGCGACGGGTGGGCGCCCTTCACGACCACGTGGCGCTGCTCGTCGATCAGGGGCAGCTTCTTCTGGGCGTAGTTGCCCCAGAGGACGAAGACCGCCGGGTCGGGCCGCGAGGCCACGGCGGTGATCACCGCGTCCGTGAACTTCTCCCAGCCCTTGCCCTTGTGGGAGTTGGCCTCGCCGGCCCGCACGGTGAGCACCGCGTTGAGGAGGAGGACGCCCTGCTGGGCCCACGGCATCAGATAGCCGTTGTCCGGCACGGGGTGGCCCAGCTCCTCCTGCATCTCCTTGTAGATGTTCCGCAGGGACGGCGGGGTCTTGACGCCCGGCCGCACCGAGAAGCACAGGCCGTGGCCCTGACCCTCCCCGTGATACGGGTCCTGGCCGAGGATCAGCACCTTGACCCGGTCGAAGGGCGTGGCGTCCAGCGCGGCGAAGACCTCCTCGCGCGGCGGGTACACCGGCCCCTTGGCGCGCTCGTCCTCGACGAAGTCGACGAGCTCCTTGAAGTAGGGCTTCTGGAGCTCCTCGCCGAGGACGCCGCGCCAGGACTCGGGCAGCATGGCGGTGTCGGTCACGTCAACAACCTCCGGTATGCGATCAGTTCTCTGATCGGGTTCTCTGATCGGAGAACCTACCGGTGGCCACTGACAACCGCCGCCGGCGGCCGGGCGCGGGCCCGGCCGCGGCCGTCTACCAGCTGGTCTTCCGCTGCAGCTCCCACACCTGCATGATCGTCTGCGGGTCCATGGCTCGCTCGCAGCCCGCGATCTCCTCGCTGGCGGCGATGTGCAGCTTGCCCTGCCACAGCGGAAGCAGCCGGACGTCCTCCACGAGGACCTCCTGCGCCCGCTCGAACTGCTTGGACACGGCCCCCCGGTCGCTCTCCTTGCGGGACAGCGTGAGCTGCTGGGCGATCTCCGGGCTGTCGTACGGGGTGCCGAGCGCGTTGTTCTTGCCGACGAACGGCGCGACGAAGTTGTCCGGGTCCGGGAAGTCCGGGAACCAGCCTCGGCCGAACACCGGGTACTCGCCGTTCTTGTAGCCCGCCTGGAACTCCTTCCAGGGCTTGCTCTTCAGCGTGATCCTGAACAGTCCGGACTTTTCCAGCTGCCGCTTGAGCTCGGCGAACTCGGGAGCGGTGGACGAGCCGTAGCGGTCCGTGGTGAACCAGAAGGTCAGCTCGACCGGTGCGTCGATCCCGGCCTCCTGGAGGATCTCGCGGGCCCTGTCGACGTCCGGGTCGCCGAACGTGTCGAAGAAGCTGGTGGTGTGCCCGGCGATGCCCTTGGGGACCATGGAGTACAGCGGCTCGGCCGTGCCCTGGTAGACCTCGGCGACGAGGGCCTCACGGTCGACGATCTGGGCGATCGCCCGGCGCACCGGGAGCTTGGCCGCGGCCGGGTCCTTGGGGTTGAAGACCAGGTAGCGGATGTCGGCGCCGACGGTCTCGACGACCTGGAGCCCCTCGTTCTCGGGCTTCTTCTCCTGCAGGGCGACGACCTCCTCCGAGGTGAGACCTCGGTTGGTGACGTCGATCTCCTTGTTCTTGAGCGCGCTCACCATCACTTCGGAGTCCTTGAAGTACCGAATGGTGACGGCTTCGTTCTTGATGTCGGCAAAGCCGTTGTAGCTGACGTTCCTCTTCAGCCGGGCCTCGGAGCCCTCCGTGTAGGACTCCAGGACGTAGGGGCCGGAGCCGAGGAGCTTGCCGTCCTCGCGGAGCTTGTCGGCCGGGTACTCGGCGGGGTCGACGAGGGACATCGCGGGCGTGGCGAGGATGAACGGGAAGGTGGCGTCCGCCTTGGTGAGCCGGAAGGTGATCGTGCGGTCCCCTTCGGTCTCCACCTCGCTGAGGGATCCGAGCAGTCCGTTGGGACCGCCGTTGACGTTGATCTTCTGGATCCGGTCGATGGAGTGCTTGACGGCGGCGGCGTCCAGCTTGTGCCCGTTGGAGAACTTAAGGTTTTCCCGCAGCGTGCACTGGAACGCCGTATTCGTCGGATCGGTGAATTTACAGCTCTGAGCCGCATCGGGCTGCGGGCTCGTGCTCCCGGTCGGGAAACTCAGGAGCGTCTGGAACACATTGCGGTACAGCTCCCACGAGCCGTCCCACGCGGCGGCTGGATCGAGTGTGCTGGGCTCACTCGTCGTGCCGACCACCACTGGCTTGGCCCCATCGGCGTCCTCGTCCGAAAACAGACCGCATCCCGCCACCAGGGATATGGACGCAAGGGCTGCAGCCGCCCGCAGCATCGTCCGGTTGAACACGTGCACGCTCCTCGTTCAGCCATGGGTCGGCGAACCATACCGCAGTGCCCCGCCGGATCAACGGGGAGGTCGGGCGGGGCACTTGAGGCAATCCTGAGTCAATCAGGCACAAACCGGATCAGTGGACTCCGGCATTCAGGAAAATACCTCCGTCGACGACGAGCGTCTGTCCCGTGATCCAGTCCGACTGGTCGGAGGTGAGAAACGCGGCGGCGCCACCGATGTCCTCGGGAACGCCGAGCCGGGCCAGCGGATAGGCCGCGGCCGCCTCCGCCTCCCGGCCCTCGTAAAGGGCTTCCGCGAACTTTGTCTTGATCACCGCGGGCGCGATGGCATTGACCCGGACGACCGGGGCGAATTCGTGCGCCAGCTGGAGGGTCAGATTGATCATCGCCGCCTTGCTCATGCCGTACGCCCCGATGAAGGGGGACGCGGAGAGCCCGGCGACGGACGCGATGTTCACGATCGCACCGCCGTTCTCCTTCTGCCAGGCCTTCCAGGTCTGCTGGGCGAAGCCGAGCGCCGAGATCACATTGGTCTCGTAGACCTTGCGGGCCACCCCGAGGTCGAGCTCGGCGATCGGGCCGAAGACCGGGTTGGTGCCGGCGTTGTTGACGAGGAAGTCGACGCGGCCGAACGCCTCCATCGCGCGCTCGACGGCGGCCGCCTGGTGCGCTTCGTCATGGGCCTTGCCCGCGACGGCGATCACCCGGTCGGCGCCGAGCCGCTCTACGGCCTCCTTGAGGGCGTCCTCGCCGCGGCCGGTGATGCAGACGCGGTCACCGCGGGCGACGAGCGCCTCGGCGATGCCGTATCCGATGCCCCGGCTGGCGCCCGTGACGAGGGCGACCTTGCCGGAGAGCGGGGGAAGTTCCTGTGCGGTCATCTCTGTCGCCTCCGGTTCAGTTGAGCGGGCCGCCGGCCACGTACATGACCTGGCCGGAGACGAATCCGGCGTCGTCGCCCGTGAAGAAGGCGATCGCGTTGGCAACGTCCTCCGGCCTGCCGACACGCTGCACGGGGATCTGGGTGGCCGCAGCGGCCTGGAACTCCTCGAAGCCCATGCCGACGCGCGCGGCCGTCTGGGCGGTCATCTCGGTGACGATGAAGCCGGGCGCGACGGCGTTGGCCGTGACGCCGAACTTGCCGAGCTCCTTGGCGAGGGTCTTGGTGAAGCCCTGCAGTCCGGCCTTGACGGCGGAGTAGTTGGCCTGGCCGCGGTTGCCCAGCGCCGAGCTGGAGGACAGGGACACGATCCGGCCGAAGCCGGCGTCGACCATGTGCTTCTGGCAGGCCTTCGCCATCAGGAACGCGCCCTTGAGGTGCACGTTCATCACGATGTCCCAGTCGGACTCGCTCATCTTGAAGAGCAGGTTGTCGCGGAGCACACCCGCGTTGTTGACGAGGATCGTCGGCGCGCCGAGCTCGTCGGCGACGCGCGCCACGGCAGCCTCCACCTGGGCGGAGTCCGAGACGTCGCAGCCGACCGCAATGGCCTTCCCACCCGCTGCGGTGATCTTCTCGACGGTGTCCTTGCACGCCGCCTCGTCGAGGTCGAGTACGGCGACGGCACGACCCTCGGCCGCCAGACGCACGGCAGTGGCGGCGCCAATGCCTCGCGCCGCCCCGGTCACGATCGCAACGCGCTGCTCGCTGGTCGACATGGTTGGTTCTCCTCGCCCTTGGATCCCGTTGGATACGGCCGCCCGGCACGGCCCAGATGAATGAGCGACCGCTTAGTACCTTCAGCAGACGAGACGCTAGAAGCCCTGGCACCCGGTGTCAACGGCCCACCGGGTGCCCCGGGGCACGCGCCTCCCCGGGGCTCGTCCGATCAGCGCACCAGCACATCTAGCAGGCGCTCGACCTCGGCCTCCGGATCGGCCGTCAGTCCGGTGTGCACGGGACCCGGCTGGACGACCGTCGAACGCGGCGCGATCAGCCAGCGGAAACGCCGGCCGGCGTCGTCCCGCGCCGCCTGCCCCGCGTCCTCCCCGCCCTTGCACACGCCCTCGACG
Organism: Streptomyces sp. NPDC059909; assembly: GCF_042730885.1. Classification (NCBI taxonomy): domain Bacteria; kingdom Bacillati; phylum Actinomycetota; class Actinomycetes; order Kitasatosporales; family Streptomycetaceae; genus Streptomyces; species Streptomyces sp. NPDC059909. The sequence continues at coordinate 13,250 of NZ_JBHWKX010000075.1, read as the reverse complement.
GCGTGCAGCGCGGCCCGCACACCGACCACGTCGGCCTGCGGGTCCAGGGCCAGCAGCTTGCCCTCGTCCAGGTACGTACGGGCGGCCACATAGGACTTCGCGCGGCAGTAGACCACCACGCCGGCGTTGAAGCACTCGCCGCGCTCGACCCGCGGCACGACGCGCAGCAGCGCGTACTCGAAGACGTCGCGGTCGCTCACTTGCCCCCGCCCTTCCTGGTGGGGTGCGGCCAGGGGGTGAGGTGCTCGGTCAGCCAGCCCGGCGCCTGCGAGGGGCGCGGCTTGGAGGGCGCGCTCAGCGTGATCCGCTCATGGATGGTGGCGGCCCGCGACAGCAGGGCCTCCACATAGGCGCGGCGCAGTGCGTCGGTGGAGTCGAAGCCGGGCTCGTCGACCAGCCACTCGTCGGGGACGTCCGCGGCCGCCTCGGTCAGCAACTCCTCGGTGACGCGCGGGGCCAGCTCGGCCGCAGCGGCCGCGATGTCCGGCGCGAAAGGCGCGAGCGCGTGGTCGGAGGCGTCGTACGGCTTGGCGGCGGAGACCTGCGCACCCGGCCAGTTGTGATGCCAGATCATGGTGGCGCCATGGTCGATCAGCCAGAGGTCGCCGTGCCAGACGAGCATGTTGGGGTTGCGCCAGGACCGGTCGACGTTGTTGATCAGCGCGTCGAACCAGACGACCCGGCCCGCCTCCTCCGGGCCCACCTGGTACGCAAGCGGGTCGAAGCCGATCGAGCCGGGCAGGAAGTCCATCCCGAGGTTGAGGCCGCCGCTGGCCTTCAGCAGCTCCTGCACCTCCTGGTCCGGCTCGGAGAGACCGATGACCGGGTCGAGCTGGATCTGCACGAGCTCCGGGACCCGCAGCCCGAGCCGGCGCCCGAGCTGTCCGCAGATGACCTCGGCGACCAGGGTCTTGCGGCCCTGTCCGGCTCCGGTGAACTTCATGACGTACGTACCGAGATCGTCGGCCTCGACGATGCCCGGGAGCGAACCGCCCTCACGCAGGGGCGTGACGTAGCGGGTCGCTGTGACTTCTGTCAGCATTTCCCCAGGCTATACGGCTCCGCTCCCTGGCAATCCACGGACAAGCCCAGCGCCGTACAGCCTGGGGAATCGCCCCCGATCAGCCCTGGGGAGAATCTGGGGAGTTTCGACCGGCAAGCAGTCCGTCGATGACGGCGCGCCCTTCGTCCCGGCCTCCGGCATGAAGAGGGCATAGTAACCGAGCGTGACAGCCGGCGAAGAGTGCCCGAGCCACCGCGCCACAGTCACCACGGACTCCCCCGCCTCCAGCATGATCGAGGCGTAGGTGTGCCGTAGCACGTGGAAGCCGTCCTTCGGTGCCGCCTCCCACTGCCACGGCTTCGCCCCCTTGGGCGCGGCGGGATGATGCCGGCCTTGGCCGGCGCAGGTTTCCAGGTGTGCGTGTTCCATGTGTTCACAGCCACGGCGTTGCCGAACCGTGTCGTGAGCAGAAGGGCGAACTTCCTGCGCGGCCTGTCCGGCCCGGGCTTCTCCCACGGAAGCTCCACCTCTACGGGTGGGAACGCCTCGACGTGACGCTTCAACTCCTCGGCTACTGAGCGGGGCATGTCGACGGTACGTGTCTTCGCCCCCCCTTCGGCAGGGCAAAGTACAACCTCCCGCTGATCGCCTGAACTTGGCGGCGGACATGAAGCACGCCTCTCGCATAGTCGATGTCCTCGGGGCTCGCGCCGAACACTTCGCCCTGACGAAGCCCGCATCCCAGACCCACCACAACGGCTATCCGGTGGCGCGGGCTGATCACGTCGCGAACTCCAAGCGCCGTCACCAACGACCACGCCTCTCGGCGCTCACGCGATGCCTTAGGCCAGCGTACGGATTTCGCGTGCATGGGGTTCCGGACGAGCCGCTTGTCGTCGACGGCCGCTTCCAGAACGCTGGACAACTCGGACAAGATTCCTCGCCGATAGTCGACCGAGGAGACGGTAGCCTCCAACTTTGCCGTGTACTTGCGCAGCTCCGCCGCCGTGATGCTCTTGAGCGGGAGTTGGCCCAGATGCGGAACGATGTGAAGCCATGGAATGGCCAGCGACGACGATGCGGGCCGCGCGTTCGCCAAGGTGTACGCCTCGGCCGCGTCGGCGACGTGGACCAGATGGGGTTCAGCTGGCGCCGATTGCACGGAGAACTACCTCAGGCTCGGCCAGGAGCTCCCCGAAGTCGTGGACGAAACTGCGTAGAACGGCGGCGTGGAATGCCACGCAGCCCTCGGTTCCTGCACGGTCAGGCGACGAGTGACAGCATGCAGGAGTGACGCCCCCGCGGGTTTCCGGATCCTGACCTCGTACCCCACCGCACCCTGACTCACGATCCCAACGGAGCACTCGCATGACATCGTCCCCCAGCCCCGGATTCCGGTTCTACGAGGTCCAGGAACTCTTGGAGGCGTACGCGGCGCACGGCTACACCTTCACCGATACTCCCGAGACCCCTGGACCGGCACTGTCTGTATACCTCAGGATCGTTTCCGCGGACCCGCAGAGGGCGTCCACTGCGGTACATCAACTTGATGACATTCTCCGGACCGGCCTGTTCTCCCCCGAGATCGCTGACGACATCGAACTGTTCCCGAAGATCGCACCAACAGCGGGCCGCAGCGTTGAAGACTGTCTCCGCATCATCCGCGAGCACCTGGTCCGCCACCTCCAAAGCCCCGCGCAGAAGATCCGGACGCTGCCGGAGAACTCGTGGGAGTGCAGAGAACGCTTCCCCGAACTGAATCAGTTCCTTGGCGCCTATTTCCATCAAGACTTCTTCGATGAGTACACGTCCTACGGTGAAGCCATCGACGAATACTTGTCGGGAGCATCGGACACCGACCTGGACCAACTTTTGCGGGACATCACGGAACTGCTCACCATGGCCACCACAGACAGAGACCTCAAGCGGACCGCCTCGAACTTGGGTATGGACGTATCACCGCCATCAGGGATCGGCCTCGGACAGTGGCTCAACGACGTAGCGGGAATCGTTTTTCAACGCCTACGGAGGTAACCCCTACCGGGTACGAGCCGTCTGAGTCAGCGAGCGCACGGTCCGGCGACGCAGGTCGTTGCTCGATCCCGATCGTGGGGTCTGTTGTGATCCAGGACGTCGGCCCGCGTGGTGGCGAGCTGCGCGGGCACCGGCTGGGTCGCCGATTACCGCGATCGTCAAGGGCGCCGGTCTCGCGCCGCGTCGGAATGGGCCGATCGGCGCTGCCCGGCAGGAGAACGTCCACCTCATGTGGTGAGCGAGACACCATGACTGCGACCATGGTCTCCCAGCCGGGATGCTGTTCAAAAGCCACCTCCGCCGCTCTCGCTCTGCCGCAGTGAACGCGTACACCCCGCCCCGCCTTGATGATCACGCTTGGTCGACGCCTCGCAGCCTCGGAGGCTGTCAGCCTTCGGCCGCGCTCGGCGCAACGCCAGCTCGTGGATGACCTCCCACCGGTAGGCCCGGTGCTCTCGGCGCAGCTCCACCAAGCGGACCCGGCAGACCGGGACCTCGACGGGCTGGAGGTTCCGCAGGGGCCGCACGGCGTCGCGGACGTTCTCTGCGGGCATGGGGCGGTTGCAGTAGGCGATATCGATGTGCGGGCGGTGGTTCGCTGCTTCGACGAAGTCGCGACGGTCTATGGCGAGAGTGGATACCGGGGCAAATGGGGTGAGTACTTCCCCCGGAGCGAGCTCGAAGCACTCAGACGAAATTGGCAGGTGCACCACTCCACCGACCGGTAGAGCCGGCCCCACCGAACGCTCCGCCCGTCGGCGGCCGTATATCCGCCCAGGTCACGGAAGTTGTGCAGCTGTGCGAAGGGAATGTGTCGTCCCATCCGGCCCACCCTAGGTGAACCGGATTGTGATCGGCGTCAGTTCTGCTGCGGGCAGAGCAGCAAGGCCTGCCTGCGTGTCAGCCGACGGGCGGCGCGACCGCCCGCGGCAGCGGAACCGTCTCCGCGAAGACGACCCGGCCCCGCGTGCCCTCCGGCTCCTCGAAGAGCCGGGGGCCGTGCGCGACGTCCTCCTCGAGGACCAGTAGCCGGAACTCGCCCGGCGGGCCGGTCGGGTCGACGGGGAGGATCACGCGGGCGTCGAGGCGGCCGGGCCCAGCGGTTGTCGCGTTCGGCATCCGTTGCTCGAACACGTCCTCCCACGCGAGGAGTTCGTCGCCGCCGGTCCGCGCCCGGCGCTGCAGCACGACCCGGACCCGGCCCGGAGCGCCGTCCGGCACCGGCTCCATCGTCCAGTCCGGGGCGTCCGGCGTGCCCCGGTCGACGGGCATCAGGGCCGTGTCGAAACCCGGGCCGGTCAGGCTCACGGTCACCTCCCGCTTTCGCACCTCGCAGCGCAGCTCCCGGTTCGGCAGCACTTGGACCGGGTCCGGCGTCACCACCGGCGACACCCGGTGGATCGCGTACGGCTGATGCCGCGCCAGCGCCAGCCGGACGAACGGGAAGTACAGCGCGGGCACGTCCACCCGCAGATCGGTGAACCAGGCGCCCCGATCGGGATCCCAGTCGACCGTCCGGTCCGACAGAGCCACCTCGGGGCCGCCGTTCTCGTCGGATTCCCGCGTCTCGGCGAGCCGCACCGTCGCCCAGGCTCCCGGCCACCCGCCCAGCGCCTCCGGCGTGATCCCGGCGAAGACCGGAACCCCGCGCGCCGGGTCCGGGGCCACCAGCGTCGAGACCCGGTCCGCGGAACCCGCCCCGGGGTCCGGCAGCCCGCCGTCGACGCGGGCGACCACCGCCGGGTACTCCTGCCACCCCGTCACGAACCACGGCCGCGCCAGCCACACCCGCAGCCAGCCGCCCTCCCGGCGCACCACATGGTCCTCGCCGACCAGCGTCCCCAGCCAGCTGGACGGGCTGTCCTCCTCGTCCCACGCGTCGTCAGGGCGCTTCGGCCCGTGAGGCATGCCCGCGTGGTCCCCGACGTACACGTCCTCCGTCCAGCGGCGGCGCACCACCAGCGGCATAACCTCCACCACCGCCGGGGCGGGCGGCCGCCGGGTGCCCGGCACCTCCGCCGCCACCTCCTCCGACACGGCCGTGAGACGGCTCGGCCGCGCCGGCATGTGGTCGTCCCCGGGCGACGCGCCGTACTCCGGCGGGAAGAACTCCGCGAACCGGCTCGCCGCCACCGCCCGTACCCGCAGCTCCACATGGGCCGTCGTGCCCAGGTCCACGGACGCCCAGGCCGGACCGGACCCCGGCTCGTCGTCGCGTACTGCCACCGCTGCGAGCGTGGACGACGCGCCGCCGAGGACGGGCACGAGCAGAGGCCGCCCGGCCCGGGCCGTCACCGTGTCCACCGCGGGCACGAAGCGAGGACCCTCCGGGGCCGGCGACTCCGCCGGCACCGGCTCGTCGCGCGGCACCCGCCAGGTCGCCTCCAGCTCCACCGTGCCCGTGCTCGGCGCGTGAACGTTCCACGGCACATACACCCGCAGCACCGTGTCGTCGGCCGCGCGCGGAGCGAGCTCCAGCGGCTCGGCGGGGCGGGGCGCGAACAGCGGCCGCTGCGTGGCGTGCACGAGCTCGACCGGCAGACCCGGTGTCACCATCGCGTGCCGGTGCCGCGCGAGCCGCGCCTCAGCGTCCCCGACCTGCTCCGGGCGGAGCCTTCCCCGCCACAGCGTGGGCAGCGCCATCACCACGTCATCGGCGAGCATGCTCGACACCGTCGCCGTGACGCGCCCGCCGGGCCCGAGGAACGCGGTGAGCGTCCCCGCCGCTTCGTCGACCTCCGGCGGGCGCACCTCGTCGGTGTCGAGCGCCACAAGGCGCAGCCGGAGCGGCCCGGGCCCGACGGGCGAGGACGGCCAGGGCACGGTAAGCACCTCGTCCTCGGCCATGCCCGGCAGACCGGAGAAGCAGGCGCCCGCCGACATGGGGTCGGCCAGCCAGGGCAGTTCGGTCGCCCCCGGCCGCAGCGCGCCCGACTCGCGGCCCGCCCGCCGGTACGCGTCCGCCCGCGCCTGCGCGGACGCCCCCGCCCCGATCCCCTCGTCGAACACGCCGTGCCACTCGGCGAGGGCGACGGGACACGCCGGGGCGAACAGCAGCCGCTCGGCCGTGCCCGGCGCGGCGCCGAACGCGCTGTCGCCCGGGTCGAGTCCGCTGCGCACTGCGATCCGCCGCTCGCTCTCGCCCGGCCGGGCCGGAGGCGGTCCTGCCGGGTCGGGCGAGTACGCCGGCACCGGCGGCGGCACCGGTTCGTACCGCCGGAACGTCACGGACGGGGTCACCGCGACGCCGGAGCCGTCGGCTCCGGCCTCGTCGGCTTCGGCAAGGGCCCGGTCCGCCTGCGGCACGGTCAGCGCGTTCCCCGCGAGGTCCACCGAGCGCAGCCGCATCCGGTAGCGGCGGCCGAACCGGAGCCGGGGCAGCGAACCCGGCAGCGCCGCCGTGTCGATGCGCAGCCCGGTCGAGGTCGCGGCGTCGTTCACGGGCCGCCCGACGACCTCCGTGCCGTGCTCCGCGCGGTGCGCGGCGTCGCCGTCGCGCGGGTCGGCGCTCACCGCCCGGCCCGGCCGGGGCGCGGCCAGGCTCCAGCCGTCCCAGGTCGCCAGGGCGTCGTCGACGGCGATCACGTCGCCTGGGGTCAGGTCCTCGCCGGGCGCCAGCGGGCGGCCGGTGAACGACCCCGTGAATGAGCCCTCGTCGACCACCGGCCCCAGCAGCGGGCCCTCGTCGCCGGAGTACCGGGCCACCCGGCCGTGCAGCGTGTGCCAGGCGCCGGCGGACTCGTCGAACACGTCGAGCCGGAAGCCGCGCTGGACGTCGTCGGCGTCCAGCGCGCCGTCCGCGTACGCGTTCCCCACCAGCTCCGTGATGTGCTCGCCGGCATCGCTTTCGGCGGCGAGGCGCAGGTCTTTCGCGCGGGCCGCGCGCCCGACGAGCCGGGCGGCGGAGCCCTGTTCCACCAGCCGCAGGCCCACTGTGCGCAGCGCCGGAAGCGCGGCGGCGCCGGTGGCCGCCCCAGTTGTCTCCTCGGCGGCTCGGGTCAGCAACTGCGCGCCCGCGCCCTCCAGGTCGACCTGCACGACACGGTGGCGGTCCAGCGGTTCGAGTCCCGCCGGGACGGTTGCGTCGCCCGCCGGTCCGGCGGCGAAGCCGTTCGGCGCGGCGGCGGTCACGGCGACCCACGGCGTACGGTCGACCCGCGTGACCGCGCTCGTGCCCGAGGCCGGCGGGCGCTCCACCACGACACGGACCCTGCCGTGGTCCGGTGCGTCGGCCTCGGCCTCCAGGTCGACGACGAGCCCCAGCGCCCGCAGCAGGGCCGGGTGGTCGCCCAGCGCGGCGAGGACCCGGTGCAGGTCGTAGCTCTCCACGAGGGCGGCCCGGCGCTCCTCGGACGTCGGCTCCGCCGCGGCCTCCGCCTCCGCCGCTGCCTCCGCCGTTTCCCAGGCCCCGACCGCCGCGACGACCCCCTCCCGGTCCCAGACCAGCGCCATGTTGTCGGCGAACCGTGCCACCTCCCATGCCGCCCGGCCGCCGTCCGGGAGCCCCGCCCCGTCCACGTCCGTCCCGTCCACTGCCGCATCGCCCGCGAACGTCCGGCGCTCCCCGGAGACGTACTCGGCGCGGGCGAGGACGTTCGCGAACCCCTCGCCCGGGCCGTACAGCCAGGAGTTGTCCGGCTCCTGGACCGTCCTGGTGAAGGCGGGGAACAGGCTGCCGATCGACCACGGGTCGAGCGTGAGACCGTCCGGCTCCCCGGTGCCCTCCGGCTCCGTATGCACCCGGATGATCTCGCCCGGATCCTCCTCGTCGCCCCCTTCCCGGTCCCCGCCCGGCTCGTCCACCCACGGCTCGCCGCCGCCCTGCGGTTCGGGGAGTTCCGGCACCCAGTGCTGCGGCGCCCAGTACTCGGGCGCGAAGTGGTCGTCCGCCGGCACCGGCGCGAGCAGCGCCGCGTCCGCGTACCCGGTCTCGATCACGTCGAGCACCTCGGCCGCCGCGTACCCGACGACCTGGTGCACGGTCGGGTCGTCGGGCACGAACGGCTCCACCCGGGTCGTGCCCGGGAACACCCGCCGCCACAGCTCCGGACGGGGCGGCGGCCCCACCCGCGTCGCCTCGACCGGCGGCCGCCCGTCGAACTCCACCCCGAACCGGATGGCGGCCAAAGCCGCGGGCCAGTCCACGAGATCGGCGAGTTCGTCGAGCCGCAGCGTCCGCCCGCTCTCCCCGGTGAGCGTCACCCGGGGCGCCACGAACACCGAGACCCGGCACACTTGCTTCCCGCCGCCGCCCGCGGCGGGGCCAGTCCCGGCGGGCAGCGCCACCCAGTCGAAGGACTCCTGCACGCTCATGCGCCCGCCCCCTGTCCGAACGGATCGCCGGGCACCGCCGGCGCGCCCGCGCCCGGCGAGAAGGCCAGGCAGTACGTGTCCCAGTCGTCGGTGTCGTAGCAGTCCAGGAAGGTCGGGTCGGCAGCCGATCCGAGAAACTCGCGGCTGACCGTGAGCGTGACCGACTTGCTGAAGAACAGCACCTTGACGCCCACGGTGACGCTCGCCGTGCCCCGGAACACCGCGTGTTCGGACCCGCCGACGGTCGTCCGGGCGTACTCCAGCGCCATCCGGAACTCCACGAAGACGCTGACGATCCCGAGGACGGTGAGATGCCCCGAGGCGCGGACGAACGCCGACACCACGAGCTTCTTCTCGGTCCCCTGCGGCGTCGTCGCCTCCGTGAGGCCGAAGTAGATCCCGGCCATCACGCTCACCGCGCCGCTCGCGACGACGATGTCGAGGCTCATGCTGCCGCCGAACTCGACGGCCGCCTCCAGCCTGCGCACACCGTCCGGGGTGGCCTCCAGGGACAGATACCCGCCGCCACCGAACACCGACACGGTGGCCAGGAAAGGCCGTTCGCGGCTCGCCACGTCGAGGGTGAAGCAGATCGGCCCGTCCTCGAACGGGATCCGCAGGAACGCCGCGACCGAGAGGTTCGCGAGCTGCATCACCCCGAGGGGGAGCGTCGGGATCGCGAGCTGGAACCCCGCCGTGACGCCCTTCCCGTCCACGTCGACGCGCGCGCCCGAACCGCCGGTGAGCTCGCCCAGTTTCCGGGCGATCTCCGCCATGAACTCGAAGGCGCCCAGGAACCTGACGTCGATGCCGGGCACCGCGCCCGGTCCGGCGGCCGCACCGGGGGGCGGCCCCAGGCCGACGCTTGTCCGGCCCCCGGCGTCCGTCGTGAACTCGATCCGGCCGAAGCGCAGCTCGACGATGCCGGGCAGCCGGAAGCCGACCCCGGTCACCTCGCCCTGCGAGGTCGCGACCAAGCCCGCCGCCCCGGACCGGTAGATCCGGGCGTCCAGCAGCAGCCGGGCGCCCGGTTCGACGAGGACGGGCAGCACGGCATCGCTCCCGGCGAGCTTCGCCTCGAAGCGGTACGAGAGCGTCTCGGCGCCCGGCGGACCGAGACGCGTCAGCAGCGGTGCCGCCAGCCCCTCGAAGGACGCCTCGTTCAGCAGCTGCCGCAGGTCGATCGCGCCCAGCAGCCTGGCGGACGGGAAGGCGGCCCGGAGCACGTCCGCGCCGGGCCGGTCGGCCGCGAGGGCACCCGCGATCGCCCCGCGTTCCGCGGTGAGCAGATCGACGACGCCGCCCGGGTTGCCGAGCCCGCCGATGCCCGCCGTCGGCAGCTCCAGCGTCTGCGGCGTGAGGGCGAGCAGCCGACCAAGCGGGTTCACGGCTCCGTCCAGTCCGTGCTTCAGGAAGGTGTCGTCGAGGGACGCCGGCACGACCGGCACCCGGTCGGCGAGTCCGGCGAGCGCGTCGAGGCGGACCTGCAGCGCGCCGACCGTCGGCAGCACGGCACGCGACCGCCCGGGGAGCACCGCCAGGCCCAGGGCCGCGACCGTGATGCCCGTCGAGCCCGGCCCCCGGCCCGTCTCGGGCGCGAGGGCGACGGGCGTGGGAGCGAGCGCCGCGGGTGTGCCCTCGCGGGGGACGAGCGGACCGAGGTCGGAGGCGGGCCGGCCCTCGGGCAGGAAGACCAGGGACGTCCGGAACTCGACCGCGCGGCCGGTGTGGTCGACGCCGGTGAGCCCGAAGTCGATCGGCGCACCGCCCAGGGTGAGGCGGACGGGCGCGGTCGGGTCCTCGTCGGCGGTCACGTCGACCTCGGTGCGCTCGACGTCGACGCGCAGCGCGACGAACGGGATCTCGCGCCCGCCGTGCGGGTACTCGCCGACCAGCGCCGTCAGGTCCAGGACGGGCTCGGTGACGACGAGTTCGGCGCGCGCCCGCAGCGTGGCCGTGATCGTGTCGGCGGGGCCGTCGCTGTCCGCGAGCTGCGCGGTACGCAGGACGCGTTCGGTCACCGTGGTGACGACGGCCCGGTGTCCGCTGGACAGACAGCCCGTGACGGTGCGCCGGGAGTAGACGTCCCGGCCGAGGCTGGTCCGGTGCTCGTACCCGAACGCCGTACGGTCCTCGGCCGCCTCACTGTCCCCGTCGCCGGAGCCGCTGCCGGGCGTCGGGCCGAACAGCGAGACCGTCCCGCCCAGCGGGGTCGCCGTCAGGCCCCGGGCCAGGAACCCGCGCATGAAGTACGGGAAGGGATGCGACGGCGTGACCCCGGCCGGGCCGTTCAGCCCATACGCCTTCAACCGGTCGCGCCCGTACACGTGGTCCGCGCCTCGCCCGGTCACGAGCACCGCGTCGAGCACGTGCGGGAACGACGCGTGCATCGGGGCGCCGGCGGGGAACACGGTCCCGTCCGGCACGTCCGCCCGCACCCGCCAGAGCGGATGACGCGGTCCGGTCCCGTCCGGCGCGGGCGGCAGCGCCCATGCGACGTCCGCGGCCTGGAACGACAGGTTCGCGAGCGCGTCGAACCTGGTGCCGCCCGGTACCGGGTCGAGCCCGGCGAGCGCCCCGAGCAATCCGCCGGAGCCGACGTCGAGTTCGACGCGCTCGAGGCCGGCCGGCAGCGCCCACTCGAAGCGTGCCCCCGGGCCGGCGAGCAGAGGAACGGCGTACGCCGGCTCGTGGCGCAGCCCGTACGCCTCGGCGAGCCGCTGGGTCGCGGAGGTGAGGGCGGGCTCCAGGTAGTGCTGCGGCGGAAGCCGCAGAACCACGCCGGCGGGCGCGCCCCCGACCACCCGCACCAGCGCCGAGCCGTCCGGGGCGAGCACCAGGTTGTGGAACTGGACGGACGCGACGAGCAGGTCGTCGGGCCGCACGAGGCGGATCCTGTTGTCGGCCACGCGCGTGTCCTCTCCGGTCGGCGTCAGAATCCGGGGCCGAGCTCCACGAACGGCCCGGGCGGGACCCCGTCCAGACGGACGCTCACGTTGCCGTTGTTGATGCGCAGGCTTCCGTGCTCGAACTGCTGCAGGAAGATGCCCGGGCCGCCGTCCTCTCGCGCGTCCGCGACCGGGAAGCCGAGCGGCCCGGCCTCCTCGCCCTGCTTCTGGTACGCCTTGAAGAAATCGTCGGCCACGAGGAACGCGCCGAGCCCAGGCCGGGCCGAGATCCGGCTCGGCGACGTCGGGTCGCCGCCCCCGGACTGGAGCCGCACCGCCCCGTTGGTATCGAGGACCGGACGCGTCCGGAACGCGTACTCACGCCCCGTCGCCGCCGTGACCTGCCGGGCCTTGGCAGCGATGACGGCGTCCGCCTCGTCGTACATCACGCAGTGCCGGTCGAGCTGCTGGAACGTCCGCGGCCCGGCCAGGCCGTCGACGAGACCGGTCGGCGCGTCGGGCGGGAAGTGGATGCCGTACCGGGTCTTGTAGGCGACCACCGTCTTCTGGGTGAGCGGTCCGTAGATCCCGATGACGAACTGGGCCGGATCGGTCACCGGGGTGTCGATCCGCTCCGTCCAGCACAGGTCGAACAGCGCCTGCTGGAGCCGGATCACGCTGTCCGGCGGGCTGCCGGGCTGGAGCTTCAGGGTCCCGGTGTCCGGGTCGTTGAGGATGTCTTCGAGCAGGGGATCCCCGGCGAACCGGGGTGAGGCGAAACTCGGCACGGGCCACCTCGCATTCCGGGCTGCTGCCCCCCACGCCTCCGCGGCGGCGCCGCGACGCACGGCCCGTATCGTTGCATCCCCGACGTTCCGGACGCAGCCGCTCCGCCCGAATCCCCGGGCACACCCGGAGCGCCTGCCGGACCGTGCGCCCCCCTGCCTGGACTCCCTGAAGAGCGGCACGATCTTCAAGAACCCGGCGACGACCTCGACATCGGCAACCGCCGACTGGTCATCGACGACCGCGTCCGGCCCCTGGACGAGCTGACGCTGCAGCTCGCCCTCGCCTGGCTGGACGACCGGCGACGACGCTGGCCCGACACCGCCAACCCGCACCTTCTGATCAACAAGCAGACCGCGCTGGAGACCGGGCCCGTCAGCGGTGTCTCCGTCTCGACGGCGCTTTACGGCCGGACGGCCACGCCGGAACGGCTCCGTGTCGACCGCCAGCTCGAAGAAGCCCTGGTCCACGGCCCCGACCCGCTCCACCTCGCCGAGGTCTTCGGACTCGATGAGAAGACCGCCATCCGCTACGCGGACTCGGCGCGGGCGCTGCTGGAACAGGCAGCAGAGCACTCGACATCGCCCTCTGGAAAAGAACTTGGCCCGGCTTGTGGAGCCTTGAAGAATGACGGCCATGCGGATTCGACAGGCATGGCCTGATGACGCTTCAGCGGTCGCCGGCGTCTACGTGCGCTCCTGGCACGCGGCCTTTGCCGGTCTTGTTCCGCAGCGCTACCTCGACGCCATGGACCCAAGCCGTGAAGAGTCCGGCTGGAAGACACGCATCGCGGAGACACAGTGGCCAACGTCGGGAGTACTGGTAGCCGAAACCGAGGCCGGGATCATCGGGTTCGCAGGTTTCAGCCCGTCCCAGGAGACCCCTGCCATCGCGGAAATCGGCACGCTCTACACGATGCCCGAGGTCTGGGGCACCGGGATCGGAAAGCAGTTGATGCTGGCCACGTTGACGACTCTCGGACAGGCCGACTACGCGCAAGCCACGTTGTGGGTACTAGAAGACAATGAACGCGCCCGGCGCTTCTACGAGGCCGCCGGTTGGCACGCAGACGGCGCGGCCGTGGAGGACACCACTGGCGGGGCCGCTGTCAACTTGACCCGGCCCTGAAGGGACCGGGCTTGGAGGTAGTGCCCAACTGGCTGCTGGGTGGGCTCCTGCGTCCAGACACCCCTATGGGGTGGCAGGGACGCGTGACTCACGCCCCG
>NZ_JBHWKX010000074.1:21133-32388 GCF_042730885.1 Streptomyces sp. NPDC059909 | reverse complement strand
GAGCGGCTCGCACCGATGGCCGTGCACCCACCGGGACCGAGAGGTCACAACCCTACTCGTGAGGGCTGCAGAAGGGATGGTCCTCTAATGAGCGCTGAGGACGGCGCTGACGTCGCCCGATCGTCGCTCAAACTCGGGGACCGGATCGGAAGCGGCGGCCAGGGCGACGTACACGCCATCGCCAACGGATCGCTGCTCTTCAAGGAGTACAAGAACCCGTCCACAGTCAATGGCCATGCTCTTTCAGACCTGGTCACGTTCCGACAGCGTCTCAACCTGACCGATCGCAGCCGACTGGATGCCCTTGCCGCCTGGCCGCTCTGCCGTGTGGTCGAGAGCAGGCGAACGCTCGGCTTCCTCATGAGGCGGGCGCCGGCCCACATGACGTGGCGCACCTCTACTGGTGCGACACGGCTCCTCGAGCTCCAGTACCTGATCAGGCCGCCCAAGGTGGGCTACCAAGGTGTGCCACAGGCCACTCCGGAACAACGAAGGGCACTCGCGCTCATCTGCGTCGAGACCGTCAGCTGGTTCCACAGCGCCGGACTCATCATCGGAGACATCTCTCAGGCCAACGTTCTGTGGTCTCTCACACCTGAGCCCGCCGTCCATTTCCTGGACTGCGACGGCTTCCGCCGGGTGGGACGCGAAGCAGTCCAGGCCCAGGCCGCCACTCCCGACTGGAATGATCCGCTGGCGCCCTCGACAGATGCCAGCGTCGACACAGATGCATACAAGACAGCCCTTGTGGCGGGGCGCATTATTACCCGGGAGCCATATCTCAGACCGGGCCAGGAGCTGACCCTCGTCAGCGGCTGCCTGAACGAGCGCCAGGCAGCCGCGGCACGGAATCTCTTCTCGCAGGCGGCCGGCGAACGCGGGGCCCGGCCTCGACCTGGCGAGTGGCAGACTGCTCTGAGCGACCGGGGCACCATCACTCTCACCGCGGCCGCGCCCCGGCCCAAGCCCACCGTCGACCACTCCGTCCTGGACGGAACGCGCCGCAACCGAACGCCAATCAACCTGCGACATCCAGAAAGTAGACGGGCATAAGGCGTTCCTCAGACACCGGATGCCCGGTGTGGCGAGCCAAAGGCGTCGAAGCCGGGATCGGGCGTCGTCCGCCGTGCTGACGCAGCCCGGCTCTTTCATCCGGGCCAACTGTTTGGGGAGCGATGACTTTGGCCGGGGAAACACCGACGCCCGGACGGTCGTGCGGTACTTCGCTGTCTCGTCGTCGCGAAGGACGGTGCGAGCAGGCCGCGGCCGACTCGGATCGTGCCGAGGACGCGGTGCCGGTCGACGGCACGGTGGTGCGAGTCCAGGCCCATGTCACCGTGACGGGCCCCGAGGGCGATCGGTGGCCGTCGACATAGTGACGATGACCTCAACGCAAGTGACGTATCTGCTGCAAGCGTCAGCGGCGGCCACTGGGGCGACCCACGACTGTCAGCCGTACCGACAGGAGTCGGTACGGAAGTCGTCGAAGGAGGCAGTCTTGTAGCCTTCCTGATCGACGCCGTCGCCCTCGCCCATGAAGTAGCGGACCTGGCCGGGTTCGAGGTCCGCGAGGTGCGCGAGGTGCGCGAGGGTGAAGTCGATGTGTGCCGCCGACCAGGCACTGCCCTTGGCCCACCCGTACAGGTGGTAGCTGCGGGCGGCTCAAGGGGCGCAATGGGCTTGTCCACCCGCCAGCGGTCACCACCGACGTCGAGCCGCCAGGTGACGAAACCCGTGAGGGGCTCCTCGCGCGTCCATTGACCAACCGTTTCCGTTCGGTCCCCGTCGCTGCTCCTGCCGTCCTCGGCGTCGGTGTACAACGTAGCGCCGTCGATGTGACCGCGGCAGACGATCATCACACCGAGCGGCTTCCCGTCCTCCGTCACCGCTATGCCGGAGACGCCCGCCCTCGGCGGGCTGCAACCCGGGAGCAGGCCAGTGCTGCGACACAGGCCGCAGCCAGGAAGGCATGCCGGTTTCGTGCCATCGTTTCGCCCCGATTCGCCCGCATCCTCGGCCCCACCCGCGCATCGGGCCGCGCACGCGCGGGTGATGCCCGGTGGGTAGCGGAGGAACCGGACCTTGTCCGATGCGTTGCGCGAACGCAAGCCGCCGGACACCCCCTACGCGTCACCCCCCGCGTCCGCCGTCACCGCAGAGGCGGCCTACGCGGCCCGGCACTTCGGCATCGAGGCTCACCTGTTGATCCTCGACTCCTGCGACGAGGCCGCATTCGCGGAACACGCCCGCATCGTCGCCAAACGGGTGAGCACCGTACCGATGAGGAGCTGCCAACACCGTGTCAGGGGTGGAAGGGCCTGAGAATACCAAGCCGTTGCAGTTCTACAACATGCTCAGCAGCGCGCCGGGGCGCATCTCCCCCACGAACCAGGGCCCCCGCTTCGATGTTGCGTCGTGCTGCTGACTCGGTCAGGTTGGCACTACCGAGGAAAAGCACCCGGCGATCGGCAACCGCAAGCTTGGCGTGCTGACGCGAGTGGCTATGGACGGCAGGATCGCGTGCCCAGTGCCACAGGCGAAGCCGCGGTACAGAGGTGAACGCATGCGCCGGTTCAAGGCCATGGAGCAGACCCCGCGCACCGGCCAGCGTCTCGACCACGATATGTATCTGCACCCCCCTGTCCGCCGCCGCAGACAAGGCCTCGGTGAGCGCCGCGTAGGGGCGCGCTGCGTAGGTCATCGCGATGAGTTCGTCGTGAGCCGCTCTGATCACCTCAACGAGCACCTGGGCTGTGGCCCGCACCGGAACTGCCGATGTGGAAGGTCCGCTCCAGACCGTCCGGACCTGGACCTCGTCTCGTCCTCGCACCCAGGCTGCGACGTACCCACGTAGATAGGCCGCAGCCTCCGGAAGGGAAACCCCATCCTCTTCCATCACCTCGTACAGAGTCCCCACCATGCCACTGACCGTCGGCGTCGCCAGCACGGTCAGGACGTGCTCTCTGCTGCGGCCCTGTGCCAGCAGTCCTGCGAGGTCTTTCGTACGCGAGGGGCCGAGGGCCACGGCCGCTTCCGCGGCCGTGGCCTCGAACCTGCGCCGGCTCATGGCAGAAGACCCACGGGCGTGAGCACCTGGTCCTTGTCTCCGGCGAGCGGGACCAGGAAGCGGCGGTCCAGGAATCGATTGCCCCGCTCACAAGTGGTCTCCGAGACGAACAGGCAGACATGGCACGCGGCGCCATGGAGGAAGTCCGCCGGGTCGTGGGGCAGGCGTTCGGAGCACAACGGGTCGGCCGAACAGTGCGAGGCGTCACTCAGCGCCCGGCGGACGATTCGACCGAAGTCGCGTTCCTCGGCAAGAGAGACAAGGCCGCCAAGGGTGCCCTCGGAGTCCGGCACTGCGGTGTAGATGAGAATTCCCGTTCTGGGGTTCTTCTCATCTCCCGCGTAGATCCGCTCGGCCAGCGAGGCGGAGTTGTAGCCGCACTCCAGAGCGATCGTGCGGATCAGCAAATGGGACAGGGTGTGCAGGGCGATGTAGCGTGGCCCCGGCCAGCCGTGGAGGGGGTCGAAGTCACTGGTCTTGCGGTCCGACTTGCGATTTGTACGGAACCGGCCGAAGGCCTCCCGGTGAGCCTCCATGTGCGGCGACTTCTCCACTCTCGCCACCCACTCGGCCGCAAGGTCGTCCCGCACGCGAAGGAAAATGCCCTCGCCGCGCACCTCACTTGCCGGTACCCAGTTCTGCGCGGTGCGCGCGAGGTCCACCCGGGTGGCGATCTCGGGTGACTCGGGGTCGGGGGCATCGAGCCGGGTGAAGCCGATCAGAGCACGGGCCTCTCGCAGACGCTCCACCTGCCGGACGTCGGAGAAGAGCTCGCCGAGCGGAGCCGGTACCGATACCTGCCTCAGCGCGAAGTCGTCGCTCGGCGGTGGCACGGGGCCGGACAGGGCGTCCCACTCGGGACCGAAGAGCGCTGTCTGGACATCGGGCGCGGACGGGGCCTGGCCATCGGCCCCCGCCTTACGGCCGTTGATTGCAGCAACCACGGCATCGGCTTCGAATTCCTTCAGAAAACCGAACTTCGGCATTTTCGCCATGAAATCGAACTGACTTCGATCGTCGATGACCTGAAGATCCGGCCAGTGATCGTCGAGCAGCTTGTCGATGTCGCCGGCCTGCCCCTTGGGGAGCGCGAGCGCACTGAGAGTCAGGGGGAACCATTGGTTCGACGCCCCGGCGACCATGAGGACAGCCGGCTCGGTGCAGCCGTTCTTCTCGAATGTGCCCAGGTGCGGGTGCCGTCCGCGGCAGAGCGGCAGGTTGCGACGCCCGCGTTCGCCCATTGCCTCGCGGATGTTGCGCTTCGTCCCGCAGGCGACACACTCGATGGTCACATTGGCCGCTTGGTTGCCGCCATGGTCCTTCATGCGCAGCTTGGGGCGGGGGGTCTTGGCACAACTCTGGCCGTGGTGGACATACGCCGTGTACGGGAACTCATCCAGATGGCCCGCGGTACATACGAGGGTGAATCGGGCCGCGACTGCCAGGGGCTTGCCCTTCTTGCAGTCGTGGACGAACTTCGCCTCGTGCGGGGTTCGCGGGTTGGAATTGATGAACGCGAACTCGCTCGAGTCGACGCCCGCAAGGACATTGCAGGCAGTGCAGCGCAGCCACTGGGGGAACGGGGTGACAGGCACACCGATGCCCTGAGCTGCCCAGCCCTTCGGGTCGGTGTCCCCGCCCTCCAGCCAGGGCGCGGCCCTCAACTGCTCGATCTGCCCGCGCCCGTAGCGCTGGAGCGAGCGGTTGACGGCGGCCCGCAGTCGAGGTTCGTCGATGTCGTAGTCGGTGATACCCGAGTAGCTCCAGGAGTCGAGCCCTTTTACCAGAACGGAGAAGTTCGGCAGGTCGACGAGCGAGCCGATTCCCGCGGTGAACATCAGATGGCTCGGGCGGACGGCGCCGACCCGGCGGTTGGAGTTGTTGCTCATCGCTGTCCCTTCCCGGCTGTGCCGGCGGTGGTGTCCCCGTACTCGTCGCTGTCGACAGTGGCCGCCGCGTCGGGATCGATCTCGGTGTCGGCAGCGCCGAAGTTCCAGTCCGGGCCGCCGCTTGCCGGTTCGTCGAGGAACGCGCCGCCGCCCGGCAGAAGCAGGTTGATCTCGTTCTCCGTCTCACGCATGGACATGCCGACGGTGAGTTCGGTCCACTGCGAGCCATCGGCACGCCGGAGGAGCCCACTGACAACCGTGTTCTTCCGCTTCTCCCTCCGGTAGCCGAGGGCAGCACTGTTCTCGTCCCGCTTGCGACGCCACACATCTTTCAGCCGATCCAGACACTCGCTCAGATACTCGCGAGCGCGCTCCTGTCCGACCCTTTCGGCGCGGTCGAGGAGACGGCGTTCCACCTCGGCGGCCAGTGGACCGTCCAGGTCGACCACGTGGGCGTCGAGATTGCGGGAAGTGTCGTACGCCGCCTGACGCAGCGCGGCGACATAGGTGGCGGCCACACCTCGGTCCAGCGCGCGTCTGGTGAACGGGGTGACGGAGAGCGCCTCGACCTGCCGGTAGAAGGTGGCGTGGTAGTGCTCGAAGTCCTCGTAGTGGGCGAGGTCCCGTGGGCGGGACCAGTTGTAGAGGGTGACGACGAGGCCGGGACGCTCGGAGTCACGGCCGACACGGGACGATGCCTGGATGTATTCAGCGGTGTTCTTCGGCTGACCGACAACGAGCATGAGCCCGAACCGGGAGACGTCGACGCCGACCTGGAGCATGGAGGTGGCGAGGGCGACATCAACCGCCTGTCGGACCATCGGAGTCATCGAAGCGCGAGGTTCGCGCTTCTCCTTGATTGCCGTTGCGTACTCGCGCAGGAACGCACGCCGCCGCACAGAGGTATCGCGCTCCGGATCAAAGCCGGTCTCCAGCCGCTTGAGAGCGGCACCGATGTCTGCGGAGGAGATACGGGAGGTCAGTTCCTGGATGTTGAGCATCCCCGCCTTGCTGACGATGCGGTCGGAAAGGACGTCTTGGCCCTTGCGGCTGCCGTTCGAGCGCACGCGGGTGGTGATGTCGTCGTCCATGTACCGCCGCATGCCAGCGAGTTCACGGGTGGCGTTGAAGTAGCCGACGAGCGTCATGTAAGGGTCGGCGGGCTTGCCGTAGTCGTCGAAGAGCTGCTGGCCGGCGAGCAGCAGGATCTCGGCAACGCGGATCTCGGCGGCCTTGAGGCGGGTGCCGTGGGCACACACTCCGAGGTAGCGACGGCCGGGATTCTCGCGGCTCAGTTCGACCTGTCGAGAGAAGAAAGTGTCACCGACATCGAGAACCTGTGGCGGGAAGACGGCGACCTTGCGGCCGAAGACACCGAGAACCTGGTCGGCGGCGCGCTTCGTGGTGGCCGTGGATGCGACGATCTTCGGTCCGACCTCATGACGCCGACCCTGAGCGTCGGTGACGGCCCAGGTGCACAGCTGGTCGACAGCGGACTCGAAGAGGCCGACGGTTGTGCCGAGCGCGCCGGATATCAGGTGCAGCTCGTCCTGGATGATCAGGTCCGGCGGCCTCAGCCGCGTGACGGGTTGCGCTGTCACGCCGGGGAGGTCGCCCTTGGCATTGTGACGGCTGCCGCATCCCGTCTTGGCATCCAGGTCGTCGTGACGGTAGCCGTGGCGCGGGCAGACCTCGGTGACTCGGCCGAACAGCAGACCCGCGTACCCGTTCCAGGGGAGCTGGGCGAACTTGTCGACGGTGGCGATCAGCAGCGAAGGGGCAAGCCTGTAGATCTCCTCGTCGACGGTGAGGACGGGGATGCCCTCGCCGGGCGATTCGAGCCGTGAGAAGGGACAGCGGTCGTCGCCCTCGCCACGGGGGCAGTACAGGAGGACACGTCGACGCCCCTCGTCGTACTCCATGTGGGAACGCGCGGCCAGCCCGCTGCCGCACCAAGGGCAGGTCAGGACCTGCAGCACCCGGGCGTGCTTGTCGCTGGCGCTCTCTCGGGCATCGGCAATCTGTTCCTTGGCCTCGTCGAACCAGTTCGGAGACACGGAGGTTCCCACCCACAGCCCGATACGGAACGGGGTGGCGCCCCAGCGCGTGTCCCGCGCGAACTCCGCACGGCGCAGCACCTCGCAGGCACTGACCAGTGCGGCGGCTCGCTGGAACTGCTGGGCGGTCAGCAGCCGGAGCGTGTAGCGCATGAGGACACCGACGCCCGCCTCGCCGCTGCGTGCGTCCGCGCCCGAACCGAGGGTGCCCTGGAGGCGCCGCAGCGCGAAGGTGTACGCGGCGAGGCCGAGGTATGCCTCGGTCTTGCCGCCACCGGTCGGGAAGAACAGCAGGTCGACGAGTGCCTCGCGGCCGGTGCCGCGGTGCTGGTGACCTGGTTGGGTCAGGGCCGCGAGGTTGAGCAAGACGAACGCGAGCTGGAACGGGCGCCAGCTGGCTCCTTCCTTGCCCTTCCCGTAGACCTCGTCACACGCCTCCTGGTAGGAGCCTTGATCGTCCGCACGGCCGGCCCGGGCGGCAGCGATGGCGGTGTTGCGGCGCTGGAGAGCCATGGCCTGGTTGGCGAATCGGAACGCCTCAAGGGCGGTGCTGTCGGCGACGAGCGTGTCGATGCCCCAAGTGATCCTGTCGCAGATCTCCATCGCCTGCTCGATGGCGGCGAGCGCCGACTGCCTCAAATCCTCCGGCAGCGAGTGGGCGCTGCGGCGCTGCTGCTCCAGCCAGGTGCCGTAGCCGTCGGCGAGCGGCGCGAGGGCGGCGCTGAGCTCGGTACGGCGTGCGGGAACGGCGAGCGCGGCGAGCTCGTCCATGCCGAGCTCCAAGCCCCGGAGCAGCTCCTGGTCCTTGACGCTCGGGGCGGTGGTGGACCGGACGTCGTACTCGGGCAGCCAGGTGGTGCTGAGTCGGTGGGCGTTGCGCTCACCGTCGCGTACAGAGGCATGCACGGCGACGTTGCGGCCCTTGGCGTGGCTCAGGCTGTCACGGTAGAGGAGCCGAAGCCGGCGGTCCTCGGCGTCTTCGGGAGCATTGCTCCGGTTCGCCGGATCGAGGGGGTCGTCGACGGGGTAGAACACGGCCGCCTGGTCGTCGGGGAAGGCGGTGACCTCGAGGGAGGTCTGGAAGAGCCAGTGGGCGTCACGTGCCTCGCGACTGTCCTCCTGCCGGTTCACGAGCGCGAGTTCGACGATGCGCAGGTCCTCGCCGCCAGCGTTCCCGGCGTGGTGACGCACCTGTACGTCGAGCGCGACGGCGTCGCCTTCGAGAGTCACGATTCGGTCGGCTGCGCCGGTGACGTCGATATCCACCGGGTGCTCGACCGGCTCGCGGGACCACACCCTGCGGGTGGTGCCCTGGTCCGTGGCTCCCTCGGACTGGGTGTAGCGGCCCCATCGGGCGACGACGCTGAGCGTGCCGACGGATGCGGGAACGGTGAAGGACAGTCCCATGGAGGATGCCCAGATGTGGCCTGCCGCCTGGGGGGTGAGCCGGTCTTGGGGTTCGCTGTCGTCCCCCTCGCTCTCGTCCCCTGAGTCGGCGTCCGTGCTCTGTGCCGCGGCCAGCGCGAACTCATCCGCCTTCGAGGCGTGGGGGCGTGGACCGAGCATGCCGACGAGGTACCGGTCCCGCGGCCCCGAGGAGGCGCTGGGCAGGGTTTCGGTCTCACCGTCCCACGGGCCCAGCAGATCGCGCCGGATGTAGGTGACGAGCCCGTCTCGCACTGCGTACGAATCGCCGGACTTGAACGTCTGCGGCACTTCGTCGAGCGGGTGCGGGACGGCTGCCTGGGCGGGCTGGGCCGGCATGCGGTGGGTCCTTTCGGACAAGGCCGGTGAGGCACGAGATTGTGTCGAGGCTACAACAACACCAGCAATATAGGTCGTTGACTTAGTTCACACAAGACTTACCCGATGCCCCGTCGCCCCCGCGGCCATGACTCTCTAATCTGTTCCTCGACCAACGGCCACCGCGCGACCCGAGGACGCCCATGCCCCGACTCGCCCTCTCCGACGACTTCGTCGCGGATCTCATCTCGCTGCAGAGACCTGTGCAGAAGGAGGTCAACGACGCCATCCAGAGGTTCCGGAGCCTGACCGTCCCCCAGCTCCACGCAAGCAAGGGCATGCACCTGGAGAAGCTCGAGCGGGCGCGCGACCCCCGGATCCGCACGATACGCATCACCAAGTTCTACCGGGGCGTTCTGCTGGCTCCCGACGACGGCAGTGACCTGTTCACGCTGCTGCGGGTCGCCGCGCACGACGAAGCGATCAACTGGGCGTGCAAGCGGGCCTACTCCGTCAACGGCGCCACGGGGGGCCTCGAGGTCCGCAACGTCGAGGCTCTCGAGCAGATGGAGACCTTCTTCGAGACGAAGGCGGTCACCACTCCTGCCCGCCTGTTCGAGCAGCACTCGGACACCGTACTGCGCGACCTCGGCATCGACGACCAGGTTCTGCGCCTGGCCCGCGTATGCGTCACGGTCGACGACCTCACGGTCATGGCCCCGCCGATGATGCCGGCGGATCAGTACGAGGTGCTGGAATACCTGGCCGCCGACTATTCCGCCGAGGACGTGTGGGAGCAGCTCATCGCCCCGCGTGGTCAGACGGTTCGCACGGCCGAGGACCGGCCCACTGTGACCCTTACCGAGGCCATCCTCAACACTCCGAACCGCATCGTCGAGGTCACCGGGCCGGGAGAGCTGGAGCGCATCCTCACCGAGGACCTCACGCGTTGGCGGATCTTTCTCCACCCCGCCCAGCGGCGCTACGCCTACCATCCGGGTTTCAACGGACCTGCGCAGGTCACGGGCGGCCCCGGCACCGGCAAGACAGTGGTCGCCCTGCACCGCGTACGGCATCTGCTGCGCACCGGCCGCGATGGCGACCGGATACTCCTGACCACGTTCACCAACGCGATGGCCGCTGCTCTGCGCGACAGCCTGGCACTCCTCCTGGGCGAGGCGGACGCCCGCCTGCTCCAGCGTGTCGATGTGACGACGGTCGACTCGCTTGCCGCGCGAGTGATCCGGGAGGCGCGCGGCAGTGCGCCCAAGCCGCTCTCGGCACAGGCCGAGAAGAGCGCATGGACCCGTGCCACGGCTAACGAGGACCTGCCGTGGACGGAGCAGTTTCTTGGCCAGGAGTTCCGCAATGTCGTCCTGGCCCAGGGCCTGCGTACACCCGAGGAGTATCTGCGCTGTGTGAGGCGAGGGCGGGGCACCCAGGTGGGGCGGGTGCAGCGAGCCAGGCTGTGGCGCGTGATGGAACGCTTCACGGCCGATCTGGCATCGCGCGACTCGGCAACGTACACGCAGCTGTGCGACCAGGCGGCACGCATCCTCGCGGACAGCGGTCCGCGCTACCGGCATGTGATCGTGGACGAAGCTCAGGACTTGCACCCCGCCCAGTGGCGGGTGCTGCGCGCGTGTGTGGCGCCGCAGTCGGACGACATGTTCCTCGTAGGAGACCCTCATCAGAGGATCTACGACTCCCGGGTCTCTCTGCGCTCGCTGGGTGTCCATGTCCGGGGACGCACCTCTCGGCTGCGCCTCAACTACCGCAGCACGGAGGAGATCCTGCGCTGGTCGGCATCTCTGCTCGACGGACAGCCGGTCGGCCGGCTCGGCGAGGACGACGACGATGACGGCGGCCGGGACTCACTGCGGGGCTACCGCTCCCAGCTGCACGGCCGCATCCCGGCGGCGCGTGGACACGCCAGCCAGGACGAGGAACTCCGGGCGCTGATCGAGCAGGTGCGGGTCTGGATCGATCAGGACGGGGTGAAACCGTCCGAAGTGGCTGTGTGCGCCCGGTTCAACACGATGGTCGACTCGGTCATTACGCGTCTGCGCCGGGAAGGCATCCCGGCGGTCGCCGTCAAGGACGACCCAGGGCCAGGAGTCTCGGGCGTGCGGGTGGCCACGATGCATGCCATGAAGGGGCTGGAGTTCCGCTGCGTGGCCGTGGTCGGTGTGACCTCCAGTGTGCTGCCGTTCGCCCAGCAGGTGACGCCCGCCGAGGTGGACCCCGTCCAGCACCATTCTGATCTGCTCGCCGAGCACTGCCTCCTGTTCGTGGCGTGCACGCGGGCCCGTGACGCGCTGGCGATCTCGTGGAGCGGACAGCGCAGCCCGATGCTCGACCCGGTCGCCGACTGAGGCAAGGCGACCGGGGCGGGGGGGCCGCCACAGTCTCGGGGGGGGGGGGAGGGGCGGAGGGAGGCTTCCTGTGCTTGGTGTCAAGCAAAGAGCTCTCGAGAAAAAAGAGCTTGGTTCTTTTTTT
>NZ_JBHWKX010000074.1:0-21123 GCF_042730885.1 Streptomyces sp. NPDC059909 | reverse complement strand
GCAGGCGACCCCGGAGCCCCAGCCTTGGGGCCTATTGAGCAGCGACGACCGTCCCTTCCCCCCCCCCGCTTTTGGGGGGGGGCGACGGCCCGTCGATGCGCTTTCCGGGCCCGGCGCTCAGGCCCGGATCTCGCGGACGACGACGCTGTGTGTCTTGTCCTGAGAGGCGTTGTACGAGACCTCACGTCCTGCTCGCTGCCACATCAGGGCGTGGCCCAGCGGTGAGGAGGGGGACACGATGTCCGCCTCGTCGGTGGGGAGTTCGGCGACGGTGTACAGCGTGTCCTCGTCCACCTGCCCGTCGAACTCGAGCACGAGCAGGGCTCCAGGGATGACGACGGAGAGTGTGTCGGTCTCTCCGCCGACATGGACGGCGTCGAGGAACGACCGGAGGAACGCGAGGCGCTTGCTCCGCCGGTCACGCTGGTCCGCCTGCGTCCTTCGGAGAAAGACCAGCTTTGCGGCGTCGAGCCCCTCAGGCGTCTCATCAGGGGCATCAACGGCGAGCTGCAGCTCCTGCATTTCACGGACCAGACGGTGGAAGGCTGCGACCGGAATCTCCCGGACGGGGAACGATCCCGGGGCAGGTCGGGGAGCCTCCTGAGCTCGGTGCGCCTGCGCCATGGGGGCGACAGACGACTTCGGTGCAGCAGCTGGGGCCTGTGCCGGTGTGCGGGCCGCGACGGGGGCGGACACCGACCGGGGAGCAGCGGGAGCCGGGGCAGCGGTCGGCAGAGGCTCGGGGTCCGGTGCCGGTGCGGCTTCGGTCCGTGTCGCGGGCTCGGAGACGACCCGCGGCGGAGGGGCGGCGGCAGAGCCCACACGCTCCGTCTTCGGGCTTTCATCCTCCGAGACCTCGATGACGGGGCCCTCGCTCTCGGGAATCTGCTCCTCCATGGCCTCGATCGGCACAACATCTGCCTGCGGGGTCTCAGCCGGTAGGGGCTCAGCCTCCTGCTCCTCGTGAACCGGCTCAATTCCCAGCCGCTCCAGTTCCGCCCGCAACGGAGCAAGTGCCTGCTCGCGGTCCAGGTGGAAGCGGCTGCCCCGAATGCGGACGAAGGTCCAGTCGACACGCTCCAGATCGCGCTGTCGGGCGGCCGCGGTCGATGCGTCCTCGCCCTCCGCGAACGCGTCGCCGTCGCACGCGACAGCGAGCCGTCGCGTACCGCCCTCGACGACCAGATCGATGGAGTGCCGGCCGACCCGGTATGCGGGGCGCACGCGGTAGTTGCGTGCAGTCAGCTCCAGATAGACCTTCTGCTGGAAGAGGCTGTCGAACGCCTCGTGCCGCACATCCGGCAGCACCTCGCCCTCGACACCCGCGGTCTCCTCCTCGGCGGGTCGGGTGAGGTGGTCGAGCCACTGGCGGCGCAGGTCGTTCTCGTGGAACTGCTCGGTGCGGGCGCTGTGGAACACCCACACCTGGTCCTGGGCTCGCGAGGCCGCCACGTTGAGCCGCTGCTCGTACGTCTTGCCGTTGAAGCCTCCCGGCACGCTCCCGGCCGCTGTGGTCGCGGAGTTGACGCAGGAGATGAACATGACGTGGCGCTCGTCACCCTGGAAGTCTTCGGCGTCACCGACCCGGATGCGCCGCTCCTCCCGCTGCTCGTAGTCGAGGCGTTCGGCCAGCAGGTTCTCCAGCTCCGCCAGGTGCGCCTTGCTCCCGCGCAGGCTGATGATGCCCATGGTCCTGCCGTCGTAGGCCGGGTCGGCGCAGCAGCGCACGACTTCGGCGACGAGCGCCTCGGCCTCGGCGACATTGGCCAACCGGGTGTTGGTGCCGAGCGCTTCGCCGTGTTCGACGTACACGGTGCGCACCGGGGGGAGCCGGTCGGCACCGTACTGGCGCAGGGGCTGCAGCCGGCCGTCGTAGCAGAGCTCGTTGGAGAAGGAGATGATCTCCGGCATGCAGCGGAAGTGTTCCTTGAGCATGAGTGTGCCGCGGCCTGCGGACAGCGCCTCGGTGAGGTCGAAGAAGCTGGACTCGGGGCCGTAGAGGCTGCGGATGTCCTCTTCGAGGCCGGTGAGCAGCCGGTCTCGGAGGTGGTAGTACTCGTCTTGCTTGAGGCCGACGTTGGAGGGGCTGACCTGCTTGCTGTCGCCGACGACGACCATGCGGTCGGCGAGCCAGCTGAGCAGCATGGCCTCCAGGCCGGACTGGCTGGCCTCGTCGACGATGACGACGTCGAACATGCCCGGCCGGTCCATGGGAACGGTCTCCGCCACCTGGTGCAGCGGCATGATCCAGGCCGGCACGGCGCTCTGTGCCTTGCGCAGCGCGGCCTGTGCGTCGCGACGGTGGCGGTGCTGGTACTTGCCCTTGATGCGGCGGGCGGCCTGCTGGTAGGCGCTGAGCGCGCGCGACTGGTCTCCGGTGAGCAGCCCGAGGCAGCGGTGCCAGGCGCGGGCGGCTGCGAGCCTCGCGAGCATGATGCGTGCCTCGTCGTCGGCCTCGGTGAGCCGCTTGCGCAGGGTGCGCTCGGCTTCCGGGTCGGTGAGGCGCTCCATGCGCTCGCGCCAGGCGGACCATGCCCAGGCCTTGGCCAGGGCGGGCAGCCGCTCGTCCCAGTCGGCGTCCTCGGGGCTTTCCATGATCCGCTCGGCCAACGTGGGGAAGGTTCCCTGGATGCGGGTGAGCGCTGCACGGTGTTCGGCCCGCAGCCGGGCCGCTTCCCGCACCTCGGCGATCTCCTGGGTGAATTCGCGGTAGCCCTCGGGATTCTGGGCGCGCGCGGCGTCGAACGCCCGAGCCACTGCGGGAGAGACACCGGGCCGGTCGCTCCAGGTGCGCAGCAGCTCCTCAGCGTCGGAGAGGACACGGCGAGACTGCTCGGCGGCACGCAGGGCCGTCGCCGCGCGCAGGAGCGCCCGTACGGCGTTCTCGACTGCCTGGTCATGCCAGGTGGCAACGGTGAGGGCCGGCGAGGTCGCCGCTGCCGTGAGTACGTCAGTGCGGGCGGCTGCGACGGCGAGGAGCGCTTCGAGGGCCTCGGCCTCCTGTCGCAGGCGGGCCAGGCGAGGGCCGTGCCCCTGCCAGGGCGCAGTGGGTGTGCCCCACTCGGACTCGACCTGGGCGAGTCGCAGTTCCAGCTGGACGCGGGCCAGAACGAGGGCGGCGGTGTCGGCGTCTTCCGGCACACGCCCGTCGACTCGCACGACCTCCGTGAACGGGCCGACGGCCTTGGCGAGCTTCGAGCGGATACCGAGGGGACCGCGCAGCTTCTGTCCCTGACGCAGCCCGTCGTGCAGGGCGGTGGCCTGACCGAGCGCGGTGGCCGGGTCGTACTGTTCCAGCCCGCTGACCATCGCGTTGCGCAGTGTGGAGAGCGAGGCTTCCACGGCCGCGAGGGTGTCGGTGACGGCGGCGTGCCGGCTGCGGGCCTGCCAGTCCTGGCCCGCGCTGACTTCCCGCAGGAGCGCCAGAGCCCATTCACCGGCTGCGGCGGCAAGCGATCCTGCGCGTCCCCGGGCGGCGGCGAAGGCGTCGAGGGCGGCCGAGAGCCGCTGCTGCTCACCTTCGGCGAGGCCGCGTACGGCCGTGTCGTACTCCTCGCTCAACGGGTCCTGTCGCACCGCCGCGTGTGCTTCCTCGGCACCGCGCACGACGCCGACGGCCTCCTCGAACTCTCCAGGGCTGGGCAGCTCGGACGGGCCCGGCACCTCGGCGGCGAGCGCCTGATGGTGCGTGGTGAAGGCCCGGGTGCTGTGCAGAAGGCCCAGGGCTTCCGCGGCGGTCAAAGTGGGCTGCTCCTGCGGTACCGGACCGATCCAGTCGTACGCCTCGGTCTCAGTGGCGAGGCGTTCGGCGATCTCCTGGAGGCTTCCGCTGTAGTCGCCGATCTCCGCATCGAACCGATGCGTCTCCTGCTCCCGCAGCACGGCAAGATCGCGCAACAGGGTCTGCTGGTTGGTCCGAGCACTGGTGAGCCGTGCCTGGAGGTTCCGGATCTCGCGCTGCGACGCCTTCGGGTCGTAGCCGGCGTACTCACTCAGGATCTTCTGGACGGAGGCTTCGAGTTCGCGCTGTGCCGCTGCACCGTCCTCGGTGCGGCTCACGCACAGATCGCGTACGGATTCGGGCAGTTTGTCGCGCAGTACGCGCAGGGCTCGCGGAGTGTGGCTGGTGATGAGCACACGCTTGCCTTGGGCAAGGAGGTCGGTCACCAAGTTGGCGATCGTGTGCGTCTTGCCCGTGCCGGGTGGGCCCTGCACCACGACGAGCCGGTTGGCACGCAGGCGTTCGGCGATGGTGCGCTGCTCCTCGTTGGCGGGCAACGCGAAATACATCTCGCCGGCGTCGGCCCCGGTGCCGTCGTCCTCCGCCGCCGCGAGGTCAGCAGCGGTCAGCGCCCCGTCGCGGCCGGCAATGTAGCCGAGCAGTTCTGTGGGGGGCGTACCACCGTCGATCTGGCGCGCGATGGCTTTCAGAGCGTCCAGTGTGGATCGCCGGTTGCGCTCACGCAGCACGAGTGCCGGGGTGAGCCCGACCTGCGGCACGTCCAGGCTGCGCGTCTTGGCGCGCTCGACGGTCGGCAGGTAGCTTCCGGCGCTGTGGGCGGCGTTGACCCAGCTGCGCAGCGCGGTGTGCAGGGCATCGAGGTGCTCGGGGTCGGTGGCGTCGGATGCCTCCTCGAGCACGTCGACGATGCCCTCGCGTACGGATCCCGGAACATGCTGGGCGCCGTCGAGCATGCCCTCTTCGAGCTCCATTCCGACACCGGTCGGGTCCGGGGCGGCGGTGAGCGTGCCGGTGGACGGGTCGAGCCGGAGCGTGGCCCGGTGGGTGACGAGGTGCCGCTCAACACGCTGGCCGCCGGTCGTCTGCCAGGTCAGCCGGCCGAACCCGAGGACGAGTTCGTAGGCCTCACCCAGGTTGGCGGCGTCCTCGTGCATCTTGTGGAGCCGGTCGTACAGCCTGACGAGCGGGTCGATGGCACGCCGCCGCTCCGCCCATACGAGCCACTCCTGCTCCCAGGCGGTATACAGCTTCTCGATCTTCTCCCGCTTCGGGTGCTCGTCCAGTTCGTGGTACGTCTTCTCCAGCGGAATCCCCTCGGACCAGTCCGGGAATTCGGGCTCGATTCGCCGCCGCAGGTGCGGGGCGCGGGTCTGCTTGAAGTCACGTATGCGCGTCTCGTCCACCCAGGGCGCGACCAGCGGCTTGGGCTGCGGGACGTCCTCGCGCTCGGGCCGCGCGACGGTCAGCCACGCGGGTTCGTCGGTGGCGAGCGCCCCGTCGAGCATCACGGAGACACCAGGGTCGACCGGCAGCTCCTCGAACCACACGGTCCCGGCGGCCC
Organism: Streptomyces sp. NPDC059909; assembly: GCF_042730885.1. Taxonomy (NCBI): domain Bacteria; kingdom Bacillati; phylum Actinomycetota; class Actinomycetes; order Kitasatosporales; family Streptomycetaceae; genus Streptomyces; species Streptomyces sp. NPDC059909. The sequence goes on along the minus strand of NZ_JBHWKX010000074.1, from coordinate 15,820 downwards.
CGTCGAGTGTGCGCACGGGCCGGGCCTTGGACTCCTCGGCCTCGGCGAGGAAGCGGAAGATCTGGCGGACGCGCAGGGCGTCGGTCTCGTCGCTGGACAGCGCCTGCGCCGGTGCGGCGGCTCGGCGGTCCGACGCGGCAGCCTGTGCGGGCACTGCCCCGGCACCACTGTCCTCGGCGGAGGCGGGAGCCGCCCCGGGGCCAGAGGCGTGGTTCCCGAACCCCTCATCCTCCCCGCCTTCGAAGAGAGAGCGCTGTTCGTCGCCGAAAAGCACTGCCTGATCCGGAAGCGGCGCCGGTACAGCACGAGGAGCGGGCACGCGAGGATCGACGGGACGAGTCGAAAGGGCCCCCACGGTGGTGAAGGTGACGCTCTCGCGCTCGTGTCGGCCCGTGAACCGCACCTCGATGTCCAGCTCTCCCGCCGTGCCTGCAGGAATGCTGTAGGCCCACGTGGCAGAGAGCCTGCGTCCCGTGCGCAACGTCCCGTCGAGCTCGTCGTCGAGCACCTCGGTTCTGTAGTCCAGTACCTGGCGGCCCGTCTTGCCGTACGGCCCGGAGCGAACCAGCATGCTGATTCCGCTCACATCGATGGGCCCTCCCGTGCCGTTGCTCAAGAACAACGTGCACCGAATCAGGTCGTCTCCCTGGCGGAAGCCGTAGGAGTCTTCGGGGTCCACCAGCTCGTACGGCATGACATCGTCGACACGGACGTGCAACCCGTCCTCGTAGTGATGTACGGAACCGACCGGCTGGATCCCGTCACTCAGCATGCTCTCGCCCTGGCTCACACGCCACTCCACTGCTACTGAGGGCCAACAAGGTGGCCTACTTGTGAAATCCCGCCCCGGCCACCCGGAGCATGAGTGCAGTACGCGCCCCCAGCACGCCTCACCTCGGGTGTGAACTCAGCACACGATGGGAGCGTAGCAGGACCCTCGCATTCCGGAACTGCCTGTCGGAGTGCGCGAAACCGACGACCTTGATCGCCCCGGTATCGCGGCCATCAGGAGTCGCAGGCGACTCCGTCCCCGTCGCGGTCAAGTCGCTTGGCGTATCCGGGCTCGCCCCGGCGGATGGGCGCGGCCCCGGCCGCCTTGGCGGCATCGCAGTTGCTGTAGTAGACGCTGCCCCCGCCGCCTCTCGTCGCTCCGCCGCTGCTGCCGTAGCCGGAACCACTCGAGTCCGCGTCTGAGTCCGAGCTCGAGTCCGATGCGGGCCGGCGAGACGGAGAGGATGCGGGCTTCGGTTCGGGCTTCTCGACGGTGATGGTCACCTCAGCCGCGCCGCTCAACGCGTCGCCCGTCCCAGGGTCGGTGACCGCGAGCGTGTAACTGAACGTGTCCTCGCCGCTGAATCCGGCAGCCGGCGTATAGGTGATGCCGTCACCCTCGACCGACACCGTGCCGTGAGCCGGATCGCTCGACACGGTGAGGCCGTCGGCCGCAGCGAGGACGGCAACCCGGAGGCCGCCGGGGAACGGATCCGTGACACTGTCGTTGTCGAGCACGTCCACCCGCACCTCTTCGCCTGCCTGCGTGAACGCCGCGTCGCCCTGGACATCGAGCGCGCGTGCCGGCACAGCGTTGGCGGGGGACTCGGCAACGGTCGAGGCATCCGCGGGCCTGCCGCCACTCCCCGCGTCATCGTCCCCACCGAAGCAGCTACTGAGCATGCCCAGCAGCAGTAGCCCGGAGACGGCGAGGCAGCCACAGCCGAGCTTGGCGTCCTTTCCACTGCTCCCGCGACTGTTGGTCTTTCTGACGTTCCTGTTGGCGTTGACGGCCATCTCGCCCCCCACGGCTGCAATGCAGGCGCCCCACCCACAGGACGCCTCGTGACGCACGAACCGTAGCACGCAATCATTGACTTAGTTCACAGATAAGAGCGAGAGCGCTCTCACTGTCACCTTGACCACTTCGCCGCATCGAACCGGACAGGCTGATCGCCCCATACGCACGGAAGCCCCGGAAGTGCTCCCCGAATTGCCCCCACCGGCTCACACGTAACACCATGCTCAACCTGGCCGCAGACAAGATCCAGGATCGCCGCGGCGACTCACGGGGCACCTGCTCTACCACCTCGAACCTTGGAACGCCTGGATCGAGGGCCGCAACATGAAGCAGCTGCGCCCCCACGAGACGATGCCCAGGAACTCCAAACACCGGGCCCTGCAGCCACGGACCGGCGACCCTGGCGCCGTGGAGTCACGCCAAAGCTCCCCGCGTTGACTGAGTTCACGCTACATTCAAGCGAGCTGTCCCAGAGCCGATGCGCTGGACGGACCGGCAAGGCCTGTGTACCCGGTAGGGAAAGGAAGCGCATGCGCGCACAGGAGATCACCTTCCTCAAGCTCGTCCAGGGGGACAAGCAGTTCCAAGTGCCGCTCTATCAGCGCACGTACAGCTGGGGCACGGAGCAGCTGAAGCGCCTCTGGGAGGACGTGAGCGAACTCGTCGACCAGCACCTGTCCGGTGAATCCACGGCGCCTCATTTCCTCGGCTCGGTGGTACTGGCACCTGGCCAGATCCAGGCGGGCGGGGTGCAGAGGTGGCTGGTCGTGGACGGGCAGCAGCGGCTGACCACGCTGATGCTGGCGTTCACCGCACTGCGCGACCACCTCAAGGAGACCGGTGACGTACGCGGCGTGGACAGGGTGCACCGGCAGATACTCGTCAACGAGTTCCACGAGGGGCTCGACCACTATCGCCTGCTGCCCACGCAAGCCGACCGGGAGGCGTACACCGCGTGCGTCCAGTCCCGGGCCGACGCCGGTGGGAGCGACAACATCGGTGCGGCCTACCGGTTCTTCCGCGGTGCGCTCGCCGAGTGCCCGGAAGCCGGCGACGAACGGTGGATCGCCACCGTCGAGACCGTCCTGAAGGACCTGCTCTCGATCGTGGAGATCACCGCCGAGTCCGGCGACAACGTTTACCGAATCTTCGAGTCGATCAACAACACCGGTGTCGGGCTCAGCCAGAGCGACCTGCTCCGCAACTACGTGTTCATGCTCCTGCCCAAGCGGGGCGAGCGGGTCTACCAGGAGCTGTGGCTGCCCATGCAGCAGAGCCTCGGCCCGAAGAACCTCGAACTCCTCGTCTGGCTGGACCTGATCGTGCGCGGCCACTACAAGGCCAAGCAGAGCGAGATCTACCGGGAACAGCAGAAACGGCTCCAGCCGCTGGCCGGCAACGAGGACGCACTCCAGCACGAGGTCATGCGGCTGGCCGAGCGTGGGCGACGGTTCCTCCGGATCATCGAGCCGGGCCGCGAGCCTTCACCCTCTCTGCGCGCGGTGCTGGAGCGCCTGGCAGCCTGGGGAAGTCAGACCCACTATCCGCTCGCTCTCCATCTGCTGGACCTCGTCGACGCCGGGAGCACGACGTCCGACGACGCGGCGGAGGCTCTGCTCTACGTCGAGTCCTACCTGGTGCGACGCCTCATCTGCCAGACACCGACCACCGGCCTCAACCGGATCTTCATGGAGGCTCCTAAGGAACTGGAGACCGACCGCCCGGCGGCCGAGGCCGTACGGCGGTTCCTGTCCGGCCGGCGCCGGCGATGGCCCAGCGACGAGGAGCTCCGCGAGGCGATCCGCTGCAAGCCCTTCTACTGGAGTGGCCGGCCGCCCCAGCGCAGCTACATCCTCCGCCGCCTGGAGGAGAGTTACCGCCCCACCGAGCCGGTCGACTTTGCCAAGGCGTCCCTCAGCGTGGAGCACGTCCTGCCGCAGCGCCCGGCCCCGGCATGGTTCGATCTGCTCGCTGACGAGACCGAGCCGAACCAGACTCCTCAGGAGCTGCACGACCTGCTGGTGCACACGCTCGGCAACCTGACGCTGACCGGCGACAACTCGAAGCTTTCCAACCACCCGTTCGACCGCAAGCAGCAGATCCTCGAGTCGAGCGCTCTGCGCATGAACCTGGAGATCGCCTCGGCGCAACACTGGGGCAAGGCGGAGATCCTGGCACGCGCCGACCGTCTGACGGGGCGCGCGGTGGAGCTGTGGCCCGGCCCGATCGGCGGGGTCAAGCCCGTCGGCGAGGAGTGGCCGGGCTGGGCGGAACTGCGGGCTGCTCTCGTGGCGATGCCGAGCGGCACGTGGACGACGTACGGTGACGTCGCTGAACTCATCGGCAGCCATCCGGTTCCTGTCGGCGCCTATCTGGGCTCCAACTCGTCCGTGATCGGCGCCTATCGCGTACTTACTGCGGAGGGCAAGATCTCCCCCGCTTTCCGATGGCCGGAGGGCAGTGACAAGCAGCCACCACAGGAGCTGCTGATGGACGAAGGGGTGAGGTTCGACCCCTCGGGCCGGGCGAACAGTTCGCAGCGCCTGACTGCGACGGAGCTGGCCACTCTGCTGGGCAAGGACGTCACGCAGCCGGTCTCGCACGATCTGCTTCCTGACGGAGAGGACGCCGCGGCGGCCGAGCGATTCCGAACTCAGTTGCAGGAACACTGGCCAGAGGCGTCGGCCGGAGTTATGGCGGCACTCGACTTCTGGCGCCGCCAGGGCGGCTACATCACCTACGGCCGACACGAGGAGACCAGCTGCTTCCCGATGCTGGACGCCGGCACAAGCCGACAGCCCCACCTGATGTGGCCGGTCGCTATCTACCCCGTTAGCGGTACGGTCGAGGTCGTCTTCCAGCACCTCAAGAACCGCAGCCCCTTCGACGATACGGAGCAGCGCCGCGAGCTCCTTCAGCGCCTCAACAAGATCGACGGCGTTGAGCTGCCCGAGGCGAAGCTGGAGCTGCGCCCGTCGTTCCCGGTCCGGGTCTTCGCCGAACACGTCGACGAGATCTGCGAGGTGCTGGACTGGTTCGTGCACACGGCGGCACTGGATCTGGCACGGAGGGCCTGACGGCCGACTGATCAGCCGAGCCGTCAAGGCCCCTCCGCTTGAGGCCGAGCTCACCCAGGTGCCGCAGTACGTTGCGGCCCTGGGCGCCGGCCCGGACACCTACTCGCGTAGGCGGCGCCCATGTGCTGCCTTGAGGGCTCATCCAGGAAGATGTCTGCCATGCCGAGGACCACACAGCTCCGTACCTACACCGTCCGTGAAGGCCTGCTCGACGAGTGGGTGGACCGCTGGCAGCGGGAAATCCTGCCGCTGCGGCTGGAGTTGGGGTTTACAATCGGCGGAGCATGGGTGGACCGGGAACGCAATCAGTTCGTCTGGCTGATCTCCTACGAGGGCCCGGAGACCTTCGCGGAGCGCAACGCCCTGTACTGGTCGTCGCCCGCGCGCAAGGCGATGAACCTGGACCCCGACGAGTACCTGGTACATACCGATGACCGCACCGTCGAGGAACGCTACTGATCACGGCCGTTCGGGCGGCAGCATGTGCTGCCGCCTTTCCTCCTCGCTGAGTGTCCGGAAGACCCGCCCTCGCGCGCGGGCTTCGAGCTGGTCATAGTCCGGTTCCGCCGGCCATATCCGAGCCGTCCCGTCAGCAGAACCGGTAAGCAGCCGCGAGCTGTCGCGAGCCCATGCGACGGAGGTCACCCTGTCCTGATGGACGCCGACGACGGCGCCCTCCAGGAATGTGGCAGCGGACCAGATCCGTACCGTGCGATCGTCGGAGCCGGTGGCGATGAACCGGCCGTCGGGAGACCAGGCGACGGCTCGGACCCGCCCCTCGTGACCCTTGAGGACCTCGATACGGCGCCCAGTGGTGGCGTCCCACACGGCTGCCGTCCAGTCACCGGAAGCCGTGACAACCCGTGCTTCATCCGGGGACCAGGCAGCGCCCTCCACATAGTTGTCGTGCCCGCGCAGAACGGTGAGCTGCCGGCTCTCGGTGGTATCCCACAATCGGCACGTACGGTCGTCGGAACAGCTGGCCAGCAGCCGCCCGCTCGGTGACCATGCGACACGCCCCACCCAGTCCTGGTGCTCCATCAGTTGCATCAGCTCGGTGCCGTCATGCGCCGATACGACCCGTACAATGCCGTCGTGCCCGCCGGTCGCGAGTCGGTGACCGTCCGGTGACCAGGCGCACCCCTCGATCACCTCGCCCCGCTGCTCGAACAGTGCTCTGCCGTAGTCGTCCAGGACACGGAAGAGTCCGTCATTGGTACTCAGCGCCAGTCGGTCCCCCCGTGGCGACCAAGCCACGCTCCACACTCGGTCCTCCACTGTCACCACAGGCCCGACCGGAGCACCGCTTGCCGCATCCCACATCCGCACGGTGCCGTCGTCCGACGCAGTGGCGATGCGGCCTCCGTCGCCGGACCAGGCAACCTCGTTGACAGGACCGTCATGCCCTTCGGTCAGTACGGTTTCGGCTCCGCGAGGCCGCAGGTTCCACACGATCCCGGTGCCGTCCGTCGAGCTGGTGGCAAGCCGGGTTCCCGTGGGAGACCAGGCCACTCCCCACACGGTGTCATTGTGGCCGCGCAGCACGGCCAGAACCTTCGCATCCTCAGTACGGACGATGCGCACGGTCCGATCCGAGGAGGCGGAGGCGAGCATCCGGCCATCGGGCGACCAGGCCACGTTCCATACGTAGTTGGTGTGGCCGCGCAGCAGCAGCCGTAGCTCACCCGTGTTCGCATCCCAGATACGAGCGGTCTGGTCGCCGGATCCGGTGGCGAGGAACCGTCCGTCCGGGGACCAGGCGATGCCCTCCACGAAATCCGAGTGACCGGTCAGGGACACGGCGGCGGAGCCCGTCGCGAGGTCCCAGACGATCGCGGTCTGGTCGTGGGACGCGGAGGCTAGGCGGGAGCCGTCCGGGGACCAGGCAACGCCCCAGACATCGTCGCCGTGCCCTCGCAGTTCGTTCACGAGCCGACCAGTTGCGGCTTCCCAGACCCGCACTACGCGGTCCTTGAACGTCGCGGCGACATGCTCCCCGCCTGGCGACCAAGTCACCTGCCTGCCGATGTCGCCGGCACCCGTCAGCCGCCGAACCGGATCGCCGGACACGGCATCCCATATGCGGACGACATGGTCCCGGCCTGCCGTGGCCACCTGGGTCGAGTCCGGCGACCAGGCGACCGACTCGACCATCGCACCGTCACTCGGCAGGACCAACAGCGATCGCCCCGACCGGGCGTCGTAGACGCGGGCCGTGCCGTCCCTGGACGCCGTGGCGAGCTTGCTCCCCTCCGGCGACCAGGCGATATGCCGGACCGTGTCCGTGTGCCCGTCCAACCGCGTACGAAGGTGACTGGCGGCGAGCGCCGCCATCAGACCCCGCCGGGCCGACGGTGTCGGCGTGCACTCGCCGAGCGCTGCGAGGGACAGGAGCAGCGCACGCTCAGGCTCGCTCTCAGCGCTGTCGAGCGCCTGACGGCCGATGTTGTCGGACACCCTGCTCAGGAAAGCCAGGTCACACCTCCGCGAGGCTTCGACGAGCGCCCGTGCGGGCGTCGAAGCCTGCCCAGCCTCCTCGAGGGCTTCGAGCCAGCGCTGGGCCACAGTGAGCCGTTCACCAGTCAGGAGGTAGTCGTCACTGTGCCTGGACCGCACCCAGTCCTCGGCCCACCGCTCCAGCTCAGCGCGTTCCCGCAGCCGCTCGGCGCGGGCCTCGACCTCCTGCCTCAGCGGGGCCCACTGACGGAACAGGGCCTCGTGAGTCACCTGGGCGTACGACTCCTGCCCGGTGGACACATCGCCGCGTGCGTCGGACCGCAGCAGCCGCGCGTCGATGAACGCGTCGACCACATGCAGTTCCCGCTCGGTCAGTTCGGACAATGGCACATGCCGACGTGCGACCTCCTGCCCCTCCACGGTGACGAACTTCAGCAACACCCGCAGGACGAAGTCGATGCCGTGATCCGTCCCGAGGCCTGCCACGGTGCTGTCGGCCTGACGTGCCAAGGTGCCCGCGACACCGCCGAGTTGCCTGTACAGCTCCTCGGTGACCGTCGCGCCGGGACCGGTTGCGAAGTAGAGCTCCTGCAGGAGATAGGCGAGCAGCGGAAGTGCGTCGTCGACCCCGGTCTCGTTCACGATCGCGTCGACCACTGCAGGCGAGAAGGAAAGGTCGACAAGCGCGCCCGGACGCTCAACCACTTGGGCGAGCTGCGCCCGCCCCAGTGTGCCGATGGCGATTGGGTGCTGGAGGAGGTCGGAGTGACCCGTGCCAAGGAGCCGGCCCAGCAGGTCCACCCGAAGCGTGGCCAGCACCCGAACCGAGGGGTCCCGCTCCAGACACACGCCGAGGGCTTCAAGGAACTGGGCTCGTTCCCGCTCGCTCGCAAGCGTGACGAGCTCTTCAAACTGGTCGACCACGAGAAGCACTCGCCGAAACCGCCCTCCGCGCAACCGGGACAGTTCGGCCCTAAGACGGTCTGGTCCCTGGCGGAGTCGGCGCAGCACGTTGCTCACCGGTTCCTCACCACCGACCGCCGCGAGGGAAGTGGCCAGAGCGCCCAGTGGATTCGCCCCAGGCGAGAATGCCGGCACGACCGTCCACCTGCGCTCCCGCAGCCTGGGCATCACCCCTGCCCTGACGAGCGAGGACTTTCCGCTGCCGGAAGCTCCCACCAGCAGGAGGAACCGGTCGGCGGGTCGCGTGACGGTGGCGTGGAGCCTGCGTGTCAGCTCCTCAGCCTGCGTCTCCCGTCCGAAGTAGACGGCAGCCTCGTCCTCGTCGAAGGCGTCCAGTCCCGGGTACGGGACCCGGTCGCGCGGCCAGTCGGCCTGCGGCGGGCCGGGGTTTTCCAGCCGGTATACGACGACTTGGCCGATCACCATGGTCGCGACGAGCAGACCGATGGCGGGTATGGACACCCTCCGAATGGCCTCCAGCACCCACGGCGCGTCGTCGGTACTGGTGGCATAGTTCGTGGCGATGCCGAGTAAGCACGCCAGAAGCACCAGCATGACCTGAAGCGCCAACTGCACACGGTGTCTCATGTCTCACCAGCCACCGGCCGGTCGCAACAGTGCTTCCTCAGCACTCCCCCGCCCCCATCCCGCCTGTGTCCCCGGATCGTTCCCATCCCGCACCCGTGTTCGGCAGTACGGACTGTGCGGATGCCATACGCACGAACATCATCGTGGGGGTGTGCGGGCCCGTTCAACAACGAACGGGAAAACCGGCCATACGGTGCCGCGACGCCCGGTCGGTCCGAGAATCGGGCCTGCGTCAGGGCGGCACTCGGCACGGGGGACGCATCCCTGCGACAGCGCAACTCCGGTACGCCCTCTTCCGGTTTAGGGTTGTCGCACCCATACTCCCGGACAGGAGGGAATGGCCCGTTTCATAGCCGGGCCGGGGGTGGGGGGACGATGTCTGACGCGTACCTTCAGTGGCTCCAGGAAGCCGTGTCCGTGTTCGGGGCGGAGTGCAGGCGGAACCTTGCCGGCCCCGGCGACCGCGAGGCCGCGATCCGGTCCCCGCTCGAGCAACTGTTCCGCACCATTGGCGCACACCACGCCCTGGCCGAAGTCACCTGGCATCCCGAGACCCGCATACCGCACCTGGGGGTCCGCCCCGACTGGGCCGTGCGCGTGAACGCGCAGATCACCGGGTACGTCGAGGTGAAGCGACCGGGGAAGAGCATCGACCCCGAAAGCTTCACCGGCCACGACAAGCGACAGTGGCAGCGTCTGTGCGACCTCCCCAACCTGCTGTACACCAACGGCACTCATTGGCGCCTGTTCCAGTACGGCGTGCAGGTCGGTAAGGAGGTCGTGCTTTCCGGCGCGCTCAAGAGTGCCGGGGCGAAGCTCACCGCCCTGAATCCGGCCGCCTTCGACGCGCTGACACGGACAGTGCTCTGCTGGGAGCCGGAGAGAATCTGGCGGGTCTCGGTACTCGTCCAGCACCTGGCCCCATTGTGTCGGCTGCTGCGCGAGGCCGTACGGGAACAGCTGCGGGCCGAAGCCCGGGCCGACCACGAGGACTCCACCTCAGCCGACCGCCCTTTCACCGGCCTCCGAAGCGACTGGCGCCGGCTGCTCTTCCCGACCGCCGACGATGAGACCTTCGCCGACGGCTACGCCCAGACCGTCACCTTCGCCCTCCTCCTCGCCCACACCGAGCACATCCCGGTCGTCGAAACGAGCTTCCACGAGGTCGGCCGTCGGCTCAATGCCGGCCACGCCCTGATGGGCAAGGCCCTCCAACTACTCACCGACAACGTCAACGAGCGCTTCGAGGTCACCCTTCAGCTCCTGGCCCGGACCATCGACGCCGTCGACTGGACGACCATCCGGCAGGGCAACCGCGACGCCTACCTGCACCTGTACGAGTCGTTCCTCTCCGTCTACGACGACGGTCTGCGGCAGCGCAGCGGCTCGTACTACACCCCGCGCGAGGTGGTCGAGGAGATGGTCCGCCTCACCGAGGACGTACTCCGCACCCGTCTCGGCAAGGCCCGGGGCTACGGCGATGAGGACGTCCACATCGTCGACCCCGCGATGGGCACCGGCACGTACCTGCACACGATCATCGACCGCGTGGCACGGCAGGCAGCCGAGCGGTACGGCGACGCCATGGCGCCCGACGCGATCGGACGGCTCGCCCAGCGGCTCTACGGCTTCGAGCTCCAGATGGGCCCCTTCGCCGTGGCCGAACTACGGACCGCCGACCTCCTCAGGAAGTACGGCGCCACACTGCCGCCCCGCGGGCTCAACCTCCATGTCACGGACACGCTCGACGATCCGTTCATCCAGGACGAGCAGTTCGCCGCCACATACGCGGCGCTCTCGGAGTCGCGGGCCCGAGCCAACCACGTCAAGGCGAACGTGCCCGTCACCGTGGTCATCGCCAATCCGCCGTACGACGACAAGGCCGAGAACCGCGGGGGCTGGATCGAGAAGCGCGTCAAGGGCCAGGGCCGCCCGCCGCTGGACGACTTTCGCCACCCGGGGAACGGCCGGTTCGAGCACGCGCTCAAGAACATGTACGTCTACTTCTGGCGCTGGGCCACCTGGAAGGTCTTCGACGCACACTTGGACGAACGGCACGGAGTCGTCTGCTTCATCACCCCGTCGGCGTTCGCCACAGGTCCCGCTGGTAGGGGGATGCGCGCATACCTGCGCAGGACGTGCGACGAGGGTTGGATCATCAGCCTGTCCCCGGAAGGACAGCGCTCGGACGTGGCCAACCGCGTGTTCCCCCATGTGGCCCAGCCGTTGTCGATCTGCATCTTCGTACGAAGGGCGGACCACGCCTCCGGTGGCCACGCTCGCGTCCACTATCGGGCGCTGCACGGGAAGCGCACGGAGAAGTTCGCCCAGCTCCGCGCCCTTCGCCTCGACGACGAGGGGTGGCGAGACACGCACGAGGAGGGCGTACGGCCCTTCACACCGGCTACGTTGTCGGGCTGGGAGGACTATCCGGCGCTGGAAGACCTCTTTCCGTGGGGCAGCCTCGGGATTACGACCAACAGATCGTGGGTGAACTCCCCTTCCGATGGGGTTCTTCGACGCCGGTGGGCTCGTCTCACCGGGGAGACGGATCCGGAGGTAAAGGCCCGACTGTTCAAGGAGACCGGGGACCGCCGTGTCGACTCGCGGGTGTCGTGTCTGCCTGGATTCCCGCACCGCGACCGGGCCGTCGACGAGGAGAGCCGCACCCGCCCTATGCTCGTACAAATAGCGCTGCGCAGCTTCGACCGCCAATGGCTCATTGCGGACAACCGGGTCACCGACCGGCCGCGGCCCGACCTGTGGGAGTCCCTGCAGCCGGGACAGTTGTTCCTCAACCAGCAGCACAACGAAGAGATCAGTACCGGTCCGGCCCTAGTCGCGACAGCGCTCTTACCGGACACCCACCACTTCAACGGTCGAGGCGGGCGGCTACATCCCGTCCTCCATCCGGACGGCAGCGCCAACGTGCCCACCGGACTCCTCCGGCACCTGGCAACTGTGCTCGGGCTCGATGAGGTGACCGTTCACGACCTGGCTGCCTACGCGACGGCCGTGACCGGGCACGGCGCCTTCACCGAGCAGTTTGCCGAGGAACTACTCACCCCCGGCGTGCGGCTACCTCTCACCCGCGACCCGGACTTGTGGCGCAACGCGGTTCACGTCGGCCAGGAACTGCTCTGGGCCATGACGTACGGCGAGCGCGGTCCCCTTCCGGTCTCGCAGGCGTCCAGTGCGGAAGGTGTCGCCTTCTCCCCCGGCGATCCGCGGCAGGTGCGGTACGACACCCCCATCGGCACCGAGGTGCCCGACACCCTGCACTACGACGAGGAGAAGCACACCCTCCACGTGGGGCCCGGAGCCTTCAGAGGGGTCCCGCCTGAGGTCTGGAACTACGAGGTCGGTGGCATGCGGATCGTCAGGAAGTGGTTCGGCTACCGCAAGGCGTCCCCGACCAGCCGAAAGACGAGCCCGCTGGACGACATACACGTCACGTCCTGGCCGGGCGAGTGGACCGGGGAGCTGATCGAGTTGCTGTCCGTGCTGCGGCGGCTGGTCGACCTCGCTCCCGTGCAACAAGCCCTCACTACGAAGATCGTGAACTCACTGGTGGTCACCGTCGCGGAGCTCACGTCAGCGGGCGTTCTCCCGCCGCAGCCCAAAGCCGCCCGCCCGCGGCGACGCATCGACCTGGGCTTCGACGCGGGCCACGAATAGTCTGGCGGAACAGGGCACTGGGCTACTGCCCTTCCGACCGTAGGTGCGCCTCTGCCTGAGCCAAGCTCCACGTCCCCTCAGCGAGTCGCTTCAGGGCATGGCCGGCGGGGCGAGCCGCCGCTCCGCGCGCCACTGCGTCCGCGAATGACGCGACTGCACTCAGGCGTGCCGTCAACTCATCGCATTCCGCCGCGTGCAGACTGGCCGATCCCAGTGGCGTGAGCGCGATCAGGCCGTCTACGCCACCCTTCTTCTTGACCAGCCCGCCCCACAGCAGCGTGGGCAGCGCCTCCCGCACGTCGTCTGCGTCGAGGCCTCGCGCCGCCCAGGACATCGCACCGGCCTCGGGAGGGGGGAGGTCGGACAGGTTCAGTTCGCGCAACACGCGGTGCTGAAGGGGCGAGAGGGCAAGGGAGGGGACAAGCATGGGCCCAGTATGCGCCGAGCGCGGATGCGTCGACCGCCGAATGGGCTCGGTTCACCCGCCCTGCGGCCGATATCCAGGGCAGTCCACACCACCCTCAGTCGGGCATCTCCGACGGGCGAGGGACTGCTCACGCGAATAGGCCGTACGACGCCTACGCGTCCTCGTCGGCGACCGCGTCCCAGGCTGGCAAGGGCACGCCGTCGGACGCACTGATCGCGAGCACCTCGCAGCGCATCCGCCGGACGGCGGCAAAGAGCCGTTGCCGGACCGCTTCGCCGTCTTCCGGCGGGAAGGAGATCCGGATCTGGTGCGGGCGTGACATGTCGTACGTGAGCAGCCAGTCCGCGTGGACGTACGCAAAGTGGTCCTGGCCTGCGTCGGCCTGTTCCGACCGCCAACTGCCCCGGTCCACGGTCGGAGCCAACGACTCCCGGAGGATCGCGAGGCGCTGGTCGTGAGTGAACAGGCCCTCGGAAAGTCGGAGGCAGCGATGAGTGCGGGGCCGGAAGGCGTTGAACCACGGGGCCAGGTCCGGCTCCATGTCCGCGAGCAGCCGGGAGCCGACGCGTCCTCCGATCCAGGCCTCGACGAACCCGGCCGCGCCCATCGGATGGGTTTCGTACCAGTCCTCGCTGCTCCACACCACGACGGGCCAGTTCTCGGGCGCTCCTGTGGTGAGCCAGCAGAGCCGGTCGGCATCGATGGTGGTACCCCAGACCAGCAACCCACCGGGAGCCGGATGGAGAGGGTACGGGTAGCGCTCCCGGTCCCGCTCGGGCACACCTGACAGCCTGCCGCGCTGCCAGTCGACGCCGTTGTGCTCACTCGTGCCGAAGGGTGTATGGAGGTTGAGATAGTCGCAGAACTCACCCCACCCGTACGTCTCGACAAGGTGCTTGTAGTCGTCGGGTAGCCGAACGCCGAGCGCGGTCTCCGCTGCGGCCCAGCTGCCGTGCGCGTCTCTCGACATAGTCAGCGGTGTCACAAGCCGCGCCAGGTCCACGCTGACCGTCACGGCACGTCGGGGCGTACGAGTGCCCTGGCGAACGGCTCGCCGGTGCGTCGGGCGTACGTCATCCGCTCGCGCACCTCCCGCGGGGTGCGCGGACGGAACCCTGGCCCTCCGCAGCAGCTCTTGTGAAAGCGGACACCGGCATGCAGCAGGACGGACAGCGTCCTCCAGGCCGCGGTGTCCCGACGCGGTGGCGCGGCGAAGGCCGAGCCCACGTGGATCAGCGGCTCCGCGCAGCGCGGGCAGCTGCGTTGCTCCCTGTCTCGATCGTAGGGCTGCTTGTACCTGGCCCGGCAGGGCAGGCAGACATAGGAGGTATTCGCGTGGGCCATGCCGCCAGGGTAGGCAGCGCCCACGCGGAACTCGACGGGATTTCGGAGCCGGACGGACTCGGGGGCACGCGTCCGTTGGAGCCAGGTGCGCGGCGGCCGTCGCGTCATTTCCGGGTGCGGAGCGGGAAGGACATGCCGCACACTGCCCAGGTGATCGTGTTGCAGCCTGTCCTTGAAGTCTGTGCTCCCGCCGACTTCGGCCTCTGGCCGATAGCGGAGACCGAGCCGGACGGCTTCCTGCCGCTCAGCGGGGCGCTCACTCCCGCCGAGGTCGGCACGGCGGTCATGCGCATCGCCGACTACAACGACGTGCCGGAGGCCGACGAGCACCCGTCGCGGCCCGCCGACCCGCTCGGAGCCTTCCTGCGTGGACTGCTCGCCACGGACGACCTCCTCGCGCCTGGAGGTCTGCGCGTCACTGACACCGTCACCGGCGTCACCGTGCTGCCCGGTTGCTGCAATGGGCTCGAAGAGCGCGGCGACTGGCTCAAAGTCTTCGGCGGCGACGGCTGGGCCTCCTTCGGCCACGATCCCTCCCCGCTCGCCGAGCGGGTCGGCGAGACGGTGCGTCTGACCGTGGATGCCGAGCGGGACGACAGCTCCATTATCGAGCTGCCCGCCAACAAACTGCGGCGCCTGCTCGCCGGAGCGGAGCGCGACCTGGCCGACTTCCTCGACCTGGCCACCACCTGGGCCGCCCGGTTTGTGCCCGAGCACGCTGGCCCGGTCGCGGCCGCCATCGCCCGTGCTCTGGCCCTGCAGCCATCCCCGTCGTACGGGGGCTTGCGAACCACGGGCCCGTCGACGGTCAAGTAAATCCCCACGAACTGCCCGATCATAATCTCGTACCCTCCCACCTGAGCTGAGCTCGATGGGTCGCCCGACGGCTGAGTGTGCGGCCGATCCAGTCGGCCAGGGCTGCCTTCGGCGGCGCTCCGCGCCGGCCTGACGGACACCCTGGACAGCCGCGACCAGCCTGACGAAGGTCGGGCTGTCGGGCGGCCCGCGAGCCCCTGCGCCATGGGGATCTCGGCGGCCCTGTAGTCCTGGCTCGGACACCGGGAACCAAGTACACCCGCCGGTAGATTCCGAGGGTCTTGGGGCGGCCGATTCCTGCTGCTCGGCGCACCCGGAGTGCGAGGATGGGCACCGGCATCGAGGCGTGGAAGGGGAGGGACGCGTGAGCGACCAGCAACCGGACCAGGGGCATATAGAGGCACGGCAGGTGGCTCAGGCGTGGGGGCGGATCGAAGCATGGCTTGCTGAGCACGCCCCGGCCTCCTTCACTTCGCTGAAGGCCGGAGCGTCCGAAGAGGAGATTGCCGCGCTGGAAGGCTCCATCGGTGTTCGGGTGTCCGATGGGGTGAAGGCGTTGTGGCAGATGCACGCCGGTGCGGAGGTGACTGGTTTGGTGGTCGTCTCGGGCTGAGTTGATCTGCGGGCCTGGATTGTTGATCATTGGGGATCGTGTCCGAGACCCCGTCGCTGCCGAGC
>NZ_JBHWKX010000073.1:0-32478 GCF_042730885.1 Streptomyces sp. NPDC059909 | reverse complement strand
CGGGGCGTGAGTCACGCGTCCCTGCCACCCCATAGGGGTGTCTGGACGGAGGAGCCCACCCAGCAGCCAGTTGGGCACTACCTCCAAGCCCGGTCCCTTCAGGGCCGGGTCAAGTTGACAATCACCGCATCCGCCTGGACTCTCCATGCGGGAGAGGCTCGATTCCATACGCGTGCGTCTACGCGCACCGTCTACGCTCGACGCCATGGACGCACTCGCGGGACTGCTCGACGGACCCCGGGCCAGAGGAGCCTTCCTGCTCCGCATGGTGATGGAACCGCCCTGGTCCGTTCGCGTCGAGGACCACGCCCCGCTCTGCCTGATGTGCGTCACGCGCGGCGAGGCCTGGATCGTCCCCGACACCGGCGCGCCGGTCCTGCTGCGGCCGGGCGATGTCGCGGTCGCGCGCGGCCCGGAGCCGTATCTCGCCGCCGACACCCCGTCGACCCCGCCGTACGCGGTGATCGGGCCCGGCGGTACCTGCACCACCCTCCAGGGAGAACCTCTCGCGCAGTCCATGCACCTCGGGGTGCGGACCTGGGCAACGCCCCCGAGGGCGGCACCGTGATGCTCATCGGCACCTACCAGATGGCCGGCGAGGTCAGCAGACGGCTGCTGGACTCCCTGCCCGGGCTGCTGCACCTCCCCGCGGACGTGTGGGACTGCCCGCTGATGCCGGTGCTCGACCAGGAGATCAGCCGCGACGAGCCGGGGCAGAGCGTGGTCCTCGACCGGGTGCTCGACCTGCTGCTCATCGCTGTGGTGCGGGCCTGGTTCTCCCGGCCAGGGGCCGCGGCGCCCGCCTGGTACCGGGCGATGGGCGATCCGGTCGTCGGCGCGGCACTGCGGCTGATGCAGAACGATCCCGCGCATCCCTGGACCGTCGCCTCGCTCGCCGCGAAGTGCGGGGTCTCCCGGGCGGGGCTCGCGCGCCGGTTCACCGCACTGGTGGGCGAGCCGCCGATGGCGTACCTCACCGACTGGCGGCTCGCCGTCGCCGCCGATCTGCTCCGGGACACGGACGCGACGGTGGAGGCCGTGGCCCGGCAGGTCGGCTACAGCGGCGCGTTCGCGCTGAGCGCCGCGTTCAAGCGCGTACGCGGCGTCAGCCCGCAGGAACACCGCAGCGCCGCGGCCGGCTTGCCGAAACAGCAACACGGCTCGCCATGAGGGCCGTCCGTCGCGCACCCTGACGCCATGAGCCATCACCACCACCACGAGCGCCACGCCGGCCACCGCCACGACGGCACCGGCACCGGGACCGAAGAGGGCACGACCCACATGGACTGGGACGAGCTCGCGCCCATGCTGGAGCACGGCGCCGAGCTGCAGCGACCGCTCTACGCGCAGGCCGTGGCATGGATCGGCGAACAGCTCCCCGCCGCCTCCGTGCGCCGCGTCCTCGACATCGGCAGCGGGCCGGGGGTGATCACCTGCCTTCTGGCGGAGGCGTTCCCGAACGCGGAGGTGGTTGCCGTGGACTCCACGCCCGCGCTCCTCGACCGCGCCCTGGCCCGGGCCGAGGGCATGGGGCTCGGTGACCGCGTGCGCACACACGTCGCCGAAATCCCGGAAGGAACGGACGCCTTGGGCGAGGCCGACCTCGTCTGGGCCGCCAACTCGTTGCACCACGTGGGGGACCAGCGCGGTGCCCTCACCGGCTTCGCCCGGCTCCTGCGCCCGGGCGGGCTGCTCGCCCTCACCGAGGGCGGGCTGCAGCCGCGCCATCTGCCCCGCGACATCGGCATCGGCCGCCCCGGTCTGGAGAGCCGTATCGACGCGGTGAGTGCCGAATGGTTCGAGGAGATGCGCGCCGGGCTGCCGGACACCAAGGCGGAGGTCGAGGACTGGCGTGCGCTGCTGTCCGCCGCGGGCCTCGCGCCCACCGCCACCCGCTCCTTCCTGCTCGACATCCCGGCGCCGGTCACCGTCGCCGTACGCGAGCATCTGGTCTCCATGTTCGGCTTCCAGCGCAAGGCGCTCGACGGGAGGCTGTCCGACGAGGACGCCGCCGTGCTGGACCGGCTCCTGGACCCGGAAGACGCGGAAGGGCTCATGCGCCGCCCGGACTGCTACCTGCTGGCGGCCCGCACGGTGCACGCGGCGCGGCGCGGCTGAGCCGACGGCGACACCGGCGACACCGACGGCCCTGGTCCCTCGGGCAGCCTCAACCGGAGAGCAGCCCGCCGGTGTACGGATCCTCCGCGAGCATCCGCCAGGAATGGCGGGAGCTCCGGAACGCCTCCGGGTCGACGGACTGCACCATCTCGTCGACCCGGCTGTGCAGCAGGACGTGCGGGTCGAACACCTGCCAGGTGTCGCGGCCGACCCTGCTGTCCCACAGGCGCCACTCGGCACGCAGCCTCTCGTAGGTCCACCAGGCGTACAGCAGCGCCGACAGGTCGCGGTTGAGACAGGCCGCGGGCCCGCCCTCGTCGTACCACTCCGGCAGCTCCAGGCGGCCGGTGGCACCGTCGAGGGCGATCACAAGGTCGTGCGGCCACCATCCGATCGCGACGTAGTCGCGCTGGTACGCCCGGCCCGCGGCTGCCTCCGGTCCGTTCATCCCGTCCGCTCCGGCCTGTCGGCCGTCTGCCGGGTCAGTAATCCGGTCGCCTGACGGCGACACCCTGCGTGCGTGAAAATCGGTGTGTGGTCGTCCGGCGGACGTCGTGCCGCCGCACCGGCCGGGCCAGGCAGACCTGACGCCTGGTCAGCCAGCTCAACCAACTCGGCTACCAAGCGACCCTCCAAGCAGAAGGAGCTGCCTGACCAGCGGCTACGGAAAACAGGACGGGGGATTTTCGAATCAGTCGTCATATCCGGAGGTGTCACCCCTCGACGCGTACCAACTGCCACCACTGGAACGGCGAGTCGGTGTCCTCCCACTGCCGGACGTTCGCCCCGTCCTCGGCCGAGCCGTCCTCCACCTCCAGGAGCAGCCCGCTGATGTGGCTGACCAGCGTGACGGTCCCGGGCGCGTCCAGGTGCTGTTCGATCAGCCACTCCTGCGCGCCGAAGTTGTTCGCCTTCCACTGCTGGACGTTGGCGCCGTTCTCGGTCGACGCGCCCGCGACGTCGAGCCGCTTGCCGCTGTTCGCGTTGACCACGTGGTAGAAACCCCCGCCGGCGAACGAGATGTCCCACTGCTGCGCCGGCGCCCCGGTCTCCTTGCCCTGCTGCACATTGGCCCCGCTGCCCTTGGCGCCGTTGTACACCTCCAGCACGAGACCGCTGCCGACGTTGCGCACCAGATAGCGCCCCTCCTGGAGCGGCGCCGCCGCGGGGCTGTGGTTCTCGCTCATGAGGTCCCACAGTACGTGAGGCGATCCGCGTGACGGCTCCCGGCCGACGGGTTGCTCCCGCCCCGGCCGACGGGTCCCTCTGCGCTCGTGGGAGCGGACGGATTCAACGAGTACCTCGGCGGGCGAGGAGAGGCGACAGCTCCCGCAACATGACGAGGAGCGAGTCCGCATCGGCAATGGTGAGCGCCTCGACGAAGTGGTGCTCACGGTGGTCACGGTCGCACTCGGGCGTGGCCCGGTACTCATCGCCGTAGAGGCACCGAGCGTGCTCCGTCGGAGTGGTGTGCATGGCCAGGAGCCTCGGACCCCTGGATCGGAACGGTTCGGTGACGACGTGGGGTCCGCTCTCAGCTAATCCGTCCGGGTGTTCGGTGGTCGGGGTGCTTGGGTGTGGGGATGGAGATCTTGGTTCTGGGCGGAACGGCGTGGGTCGGCCGGGAGGTGTCGCGGCAGGCGATCGGGCGCGGCCATCGGGTGACCTGCCTCGCTCGCGGCGAGAGCGGGGAAGTCGCGGACGGAGCACGACTGGTGGCCGCCGACCGGCGCGATCCGTCGGCCTACGCACCACTGCTCGACCGCGAATGGGACGCGGTCGTCGAGGTGTCGTGGCAGCCGGGCTTCGTGCGCGAGGCGCTCGCGACCCTGGGCGGCAGGGCCAGGCACTGGGCCTACGTCTCCTCCGTCAGTGCCTACGCCTCCCATGCCATGCCGGACGCGGACGAGTCCGCAGCCCTCCTTGCTCCGACCGACCGACGCGAGGTCGACCGTGCGTTGTACGGCGAGGCGAAGGCCGCCTGTGAACAGGCGTCGACGGCCGTCGTGGGCGACCGCCTCCTCATCGCACGCGCCGGTCTCATCGGCGGCCCGGGCGACCGCAGCGGACGCTCCGGCTACTGGGTGGCGCGCGCCGCACGCGATCCGCACGGGCCGATGCTGGTCCCCGACGCACCGGCCCTGCCGACGCAGGCGGTCGACGTGAGGGACCTCATCGCCTGGCTGCTCGACGCCGCGGAGATGGGGAGCACCGGCATCTACGATGCCGTCGGTCCGGTCGTTCCGTTCGCAGAGTGGATCGAGCTGTCCCGCGCTGCCGGCGGGCACACCGGTCCGGTGGTCACCGCCGACTCGGCCTGGCTGCTCGCCAACGGCGTGGCCGAGTACATGGGTACCGAGTCGCTGCCGATGTGGCTGGTCAAGGCAGGCTGGCAAGGGTGGTCGGCCCGTAACGGGTCGGCGGCGTACGCCGCGGGGCTCCGTCACCGCCCCCGGGCTGAGCTGCTGGCCGACACGCTGCTCTGGGAACGCCGGCAGGGTCTGGACCGTCCACGAAGTGCCGGCCTCAGCGCCCGGCGCGAGCGCGAGCTGCTCGACGCTCTCGGCTGACGGCTGCACCCTCAACCGTCCCGCCGTTGATCGTCGGGGTGCGACGGGGGTCCTGGCGGTGGCCGCCGATTACGGCCGGTCGGACGGCGACCGCGGACCTTGATAGAACGACGCCATGAGCTCTCATGACGTCCTTGCGCAGGCCGAGCGCCGCTTCGGGGTCCGGTTTCCCGAGGACTACCGGCAGTTCCTCGCCACGGAGGGGAGCATGAGCCGATTCGTGCCGCCCTCGGACGACTTTCTGATGATCAATGACGTTTCCGAGCTTATCGATGTCAACGCCGCCGGCGAGATCCAGGAGCGCTTTCCCGGCGGCGTCGTCGTCGGCGGGGACGGGAGCCGAGAGCTGCTCACCTACGACTTCCGGCAGGAACCGCCGTCCCTGGTCCTGCTCGACGTCTCGGCTCAGGACTGGTCGTCCGCCATCCACCAGGCACCCTCGCTGACTGCGCTGCTCGAGCAGTTCCCCGAGCGGGGATGGATCTGGGACGACTCCGAGCCGCCTTCGCCTTCCTGACGGTGCCGGTCTTCCCGAGTACCGGCACCGTCAGTGGCACGACCCGGCCGTCAGGCGACGCCGCGCGCCTTCAGCGCGGCGAGCACCTGCTGGGCGGTGTCGACGCTGGACTGCGGGTTCTGGCCGGTGATGAGGTTGCCGTCGACGACGGCCTTGCTCGTCCAGGCGGGGCCGGCCTCGATGACGGCGCCGAGCTCCCGGAGCCTGCTCTCCACGAGGTAGGGGGCCGCGTCGCCGAGGCCGCCCTGACGCTCCTCCTCGTCGGTGAACACGGTCAGCCTGCGGCCGGCGAAGGTGAAGTCGCCGTCCTCGCCGCGTGCGCTGAGCAGACCCGCCGGGCCGTGGAACAGCGCCGCGACGATCTTGCCGTTGCGATCGGCGTCGGTGAGCAGACGGCCGAGATCGGCGTCGCGGGCCAGGTCCTCCATCGGGCCGTGGCCGCCGGGGAGGTGGACGGCGTCGTAGTCGGCAGCGGTCACATCGGTGAGGGCCAACGGCACCGCCAGCTCGTCGGCGATGGAGTCCAGATAGGCACGGAACTCCTCGGCCGCGGCCTCCTCCACGCCGCCGCGTTCGTCGAGGCTGATCGGGTCGACGGTGGGCCGTACGCCGCCGGGGGTGGCGATGTCCACCTCGACACCGGCCTCACGCAGCACCCGGTGCGACTCGGCGACCTCCTCGGCCCAGTAGCCGGTGGGGTGGGAGGTGCCGTCGGCCAGCGTGAGGCTGTCGGCGCCGGAGACGACCATCAGGACCTTTGCCATGGTGTTCCTTCTTTCTCTAGCTCTGTCCGTCCTGCCGTCCAGTCCAACAGCTCGTTCCTCGGAATTCCTCCGGTCACCTGTGCTCTGTCATAAGATTCCTTATGGAAGGAGGCTTGCGCGGTGAACCTCGACCTGCTTTCGACCTTCCTGGAGATCTACCGGAGCGGCTCGATCACGGCGGCCGCCGCTCGCCGCGGGATGACCCAGCCCGCGGTCAGCGGGCAGCTGGCCCGCCTGGAGGAGCGCATCGGCGAGCCGCTGTTCGTACGCTCGCGCCGGGGCGTCACTCCCACCGAGCGTGCCGACGACCTCGCCCGGCGTATCGGCACACACCTCGACGTCCTCGGCCACGCCCTGACCGGAGCCGACGACGACCACGCCGGGTACCGGGGCACGGTCCACCTCGCGGGCGCCTCGGACGTGATGGCCACGCGCATCGTGCCCGCCCTCGCCCCGCTGACAACTCGTGGACTGCGGCTGAGGATCACCCTGGGGATCGCGGACGACCTCCTCTCGGCGCTCGACAACGCGCGGGTGGACCTGGTGGTCTCGGCCGTGCGGCCGAAGCTGAAGAACGTGGTGGCGACGCCCCTCGCCGATGAGGAGTTCGTCCTGGTGGGCCCGCCGGGCCTCGCCCGCGGGATCGATCCCGGGCGCCTGGCCCAGGACCCGGTGCAGGCCCTGGCACACCTGCCCCTGGTCGCCTACGCGGAGGAGCTGCCCATCGTCCGCCGCTACTGGCGCAGCGAATTCGGCCGCCGCCCGCCCAACGCGGTCGCCGTCACCGTCCCCGACCTGCGGGCCGTACTGGCCGCGGTCGTGGCCGGCGCCGGGGTGTCGGTCCTGCCGCGGTACCTGGCCGAGCCCGCGCTCGCGGCGGGCTCGGTGGAGCTGCTGCACACCGCCGGCGTGCGCCCGCTGAACACCCTCTATCTGGCGACCCGTGCCGGCGGTCTCGCCAACCCGTCCGTCGCCCTCGTCCACCGGCACCTTCTCGATCGCGCGCGTGAGTGGGACTTCCTGTAGACGCGTAGACGCGTGGAGCGTGGATGCGCAGATGCCTGGGCGCCGCGTGGACGAGCCGTCGGGTCTCAGGGGATGCGGACGCCGGCGAGGAGCTGCTGATGCGTCTTCTTCACGGCCTTCTCGTTCGCCTTCGGACCGATGGTCACGATCTGAACGACGTGGGTGTCATCGGCGATGAGGCGCACGGAACCGGAGTCCTTGCCGCCGCCTTTCGCGGCGGCGAGAGGCGCGTCGAGGGCGGGGCGGCCGTCAACCGTGGTCTGTCGGCTGTTGCCGGCGGTGAGCCTCTCGCCGGACCCGGCGTTGTAGCCCCGGAGGAACTCCTGCAACCCCACGCTGAGGGTCGCCTGGGAGCCAGGAACGTCGTAGACGATGACGGCGCTGTGGATCCCTTCGGCGGATTGCGCCATGTACACGCGAGCACCGGGTGTCAGGCCGTCGAGGGATTTGGGTATTTCCTGGACCGTGGGCTTTCCGGGAAGCTTGAATGTGACACCACTGGGGGCATCGGTGGTTTCCGCCCACGTTGCGGGGGTGATGTCCGTGCCATGGTGGCCGGGGACGCCCTGTCCGGCTTCC
This sequence comes from Streptomyces sp. NPDC059909, assembly GCF_042730885.1. NCBI lineage: Bacteria > Bacillati > Actinomycetota > Actinomycetes > Kitasatosporales > Streptomycetaceae > Streptomyces > Streptomyces sp. NPDC059909. The sequence continues at coordinate 24,904 of NZ_JBHWKX010000073.1, read as the reverse complement.
GTGGTGGTCACCGTGCTGATCTGCGGCGTTGCCGGGGCGGCGAACGAGCTGGTGGGAAGCAGCACGCCTGCTGCGGCCAGGGCGGTCGTGGCGGTGAGGACAAGAAGGCGCTGCGGTCGGGCGCGGTGAGTCATGGGAAATCACTTCCAGCGGGAAAGAGTGAGGGAGATTGTCGAACGGCAATTTCGCCGCATCTCCATTGGGCCCGGCCGATCGCAGCACGTCATGCCCCTGAATCACGTGACACGGGAATTCGGGGCTTGACGAATGGCGGTGAGCTCATTCCCGTCCCGGCTCACGGCGGGAATCACGCTCTGTGGGCCATGCCGTCCGCAGAGAGGCGGGTCCGGCCCCGCCCTGAGGGCTGTACCTATGCAGGCGGGGCGACGAGGGCGTCGGACTGATCCGCGCGCCGGAGGGAATCGGCGATGAAGCCGCTGGCCTTGAGTTCCTCGACGAGGTCCCGGAGGAACTGGACCGTCTCGGGCCCTCGGGTCCTGGTCGTGCCCACCGCCTGCTGAATCTCCATGAACCGGCCCTGGATCAGCCGGATTTCGGGATGCGCGGCGACGAACTCCGTCATCGGCTGCCTGATCCCTGCCGCCGCCTCCAGGCCCTTCGCGCGGAACACGTCGGCTCCTTCCTCGCCGCGCTCGACGCTCGCGTGCTGCAGGGTGCGCGACAGGAACAGGTCGTAGGCGGACCCACGCTTCACGCCGATGCGTACGCCTTCACGGTCGACGTCGGCGACGGTGCTGAGCGGCGAGTCCTGGGGCACGGCGTACACGCCCTCGATCACGACGTACGGTGCGGTGAAGGCGACCTCGGCCTCCCGTGCGGGCTCGATGGCCAGGAAGCACATGTCGGCCCGGCCCGCCGTCATCGCCTCGTACGACTTGCGCGCCGCGTCGAAGCAGAGGAGTTCCAACGGCACGTCCAGCCGCGCGGCGACCTCACGCGCGATGTCGACCGTGACGCCGGCCGGTGCCGTCGGCGTGCCCTGGGCCAGTACGGGATTACCCAGATTGATCGAGGCCCGCAGCACGCCATCCGGCGCAAGATCCTTGGTGATGGCAGCAGTCACGGTCCGCATGGGGCGGAGTGTAGGACACCTCGCGACGAGACCCCGGCGTCGGCTCGGTCCTCGCCGTCCCGTCGGGTCGAGATGTACAGGTGGTGGGCCTTCGCCGGTCATTCGCCCGCCGCGCACGCACTGTCGGACCCCCCCTGACATGCTCCTCCGCATGTCTCATGTCAGCACGCTCACGCTCGCCCAGTTGACCGACCCGCACAGCGTCACCCCCGGACTCCGAAGCCGGTTGATCGCCTGCTGGATCGCGGTCACCAACTCGGGCGGTGCCGCAGGGTTCCCGTTCCCGCCCGTCGGGGAAGGCGACGTCGCGCCCGTCGCGGACAGAGTCCTCGGCCGCCTCGGGCCCGATCACAGCCGGCTCATCGCGGCGGCCTTCGACGGCGAACTCGCCGGATGGGTCGTCCTGAACCGCGACCCCTCCCGACTCGTCGGTCACTGGGGCACGGTCAACCACCTCCAGACCCACCCCGACTTCCGCGGACGTGGCGTGGGCACCGCCCTGATGCGGGAGTTGCAGCGGGTCGCCCGCGACGAACTGGGGCTTGAGCAACTCCATCTCGCGGTGCGGGGCGGGGAGGGACTGGAGGACTTCTACGGGCGGCTCGGATGGCGTGAGACCGGGCGCTGGCCCGGAGCCCTGCGCCTCTCGCCCGAGGACACCCGTGACGAGGTGCTCATGATCCTCGATGCGCTCTGATCGAGGAGGCGCAATCGGCACGCGGCAGCGGCGTGCGTGCAGCGGTGCGCCGCGTGACAACCGGCCGGTCGGTCAGTTCCAGTCGAAGGTGTCCGGGTCAGGGCCGAGGCGCCTGCCCTCGTCCAGAGCCGCGAGAGCCTTCATGTCCTCGTCGTCCAGCTCGAAACCGGACACGTCGATGTTCTCGGCGATCCGGGACGGGGTGACGGACTTCGGGATCACCACATTGCCGAGCTGAAGGTGCCAGCGCAGGACGACCTGGGCCTGGGTGCGGCCGTACTTCTGGGCGATCGCGACGACCGTCGGGACCTCGAGCAGACCCTTGCCCTGGCCCAGCGGGGACCACGCCTCGGTGGCGATGCCGTGCTCGGCGTGGAAGGCGCGGGACTCGGCCTGCGCCAACTGCGGGTGGAGCTCGATCTGGTTGACGGCGGGAACGACGCCCACCTCGTCGATCACCCGGCGCAGGTGGGCCGGCTTGAAGTTGGAGACGCCGACCGCCTTCGCTCGGCCGCTCTCGTTCAGCTCGCCGAACGTCTTCCAGATCGTGATGTAGTCGTCGCGCATGGGGCGAGGCCAGTGGATCAGGTACAGGTCGACGTAGTCGAGACCCAGCTTCGCCAGCGAGGCGTCGAACGCGCGCAGGACGGCGTCACGCGTCCATGTCTCGGAGGCGCTGTTCCAGAGCTTCGTGGTGACGAAGAGCTCCTCGCGGGGGACATCGGAGGCGGCGATGGCCTTTCCGGTGCCCTTCTCGTTCTCGTATATGGCTGCGGTGTCGATGCTGCGGTAGCCGGCCTCCAGAGCCGTGCCGACGGCCTTCGCCGCCTCGTCGTCCGGCACCTGCCAGACGCCGAAGCCGAGCTGCGGCATCGAGACACCGTTGTTGAGCGTGATGGAGGGGACCTTGCTCACGAGCGGTCGATCCTTACGTCGTCGGTTGGTGCACCTATGGTCAACGATCTTTCCGGCGGACAGATTCCCTTTGCCGGGAAAGCCGGCCGGTACAGCTCCGGCCTTGTCCGTCGGATTCATCGACCGCGTTCCGTCATGACGACTCTATTCGCACATCACTGAACGCGGTACATCCATGTGAACGCGACGCCGCGACATCGGGCTCGAGGCCACCGCTGCCCGGCGCGGGACGCTCCTTTCCGCGCCGGGCGTCGTGCCGCGGTCAGGCGGCGGTGTACGGGCGGTCGCGCCGCGCGTCGTGGAGCACCGCCGCCCACCACAGCAACTGGTCCAGCAGCACCTTGGCCGCGCCGTTCGGGCCCTCGGGGTCCCTGAGACTCCCGTCGGGCGCGAAGAGCTCGTAGTAGCGCGGGAAGCTGACGTAGTCACGGACCGTGTGGGCGTGCAGTTCGCCGAATACCTGCCGCAGCTGCTCGATCGCCAGCAGTCCGCCGCTCGCGCCGCTGTAGCCGACGAAGCCGACCGGCTTGGCCTGCCACTGGGTGAAGTGCCAGTCGATCGCGGCCTTGAGCGAGGCAGGGAAACTGCGGTTGTAGTCGGGGGTCACCACGACGAACGCGTCGGCCGCGTCGAGGCGCCGGGTGAGGTCCGCCATCGCGTCGGGGCGGGGCAGATCGGGCTCGAGCGCCGGCGGAACGGCCGGCAGCTCCAGAGGCAACGAGGAGTCGGCGAGGTCGACGAGATCCACCGTGAAGCGGCCGTGCTGCCGGGCCTGTTCCATGAACCAGTCGGCGACGACGGGACCGAAGCGGCCTTCCCGGACGCTGCCGGTGATCACTGCGAGGTTGAGAGTCTGTGAGGTCATGACGCCCAACCTGCCGGGCGGCAGGAAGACCAGGAAGGCCGGGCCGAGGCTGGTAGTGGCAGGGCCACGATCCGGCGCGGCGCGGCTGTTACGTTCGAGCGGTGAGCGACAACGAGCTGGGACTGTTCCTGCGCAGCCGCCGGGAGGCCGTGACGCCGGCCGAGGTGGGGCTGCCCGCCGGAGCGCGGCGCCGCACGCCAGGTCTGCGCCGTGCCGAGCTGGCCACGCTCGCCGGAGTGAGCGTCGAGTACGTGACCCGGCTCGAACAGGGGCGCGACCGCCGGCCGTCGCCGCAGGTGCTGTCCGCGCTCGCCGATGCGCTCCGGCTGGCCCCGAGCGAACGCATCCATCTGCACCGCCTCACCAAGGCCGCGGACAGCGGCTTCCATTGCATGGGCGGCGCGATGCCGGTCCGGACCGTGCGCCCCACCGTGCGGGCCCTGCTCGACCGCCTGGAACCCACGCCCGCCGTCCTGCTCAACAGGCTGGGCGAGATCCTCGCCCGCACCGAGGCGTACGAGCGGCTCGTGGCACCGCTCGGGCTGCTGGACGGCGACCCGCCGAACCTCGCGCGCTACGTCTTCGCCGACGCGCGGGCGCGCAGCGTGTTCCCCGACTGGGACGTCGTCGCCGACGAGCAGGTCGCCGCGCTCAAGCAGGGCCCGTTCCGGGCCGATCGGCATATCGCCGCGCTGGCCGACGAGTTGACGGTCACGGCGGGCGCGGACTTCGCCGGACGCGTGGCCACCGTGCCCGGCCTCCCGAAGTCCAGCGGCATCATGCGGCTCGTCCACCCCGAGACGGGCGAGCTGCGGCTCGCGTACGAGACGCTCGACCTGCCCGCCGACGACGACCAGCGCCTTGTCGTCCACCTCCCCGCGGACGCCGCCGCATCGACGGCACTGGACCGGCTCACCGGGCGCCGGCCGGGTGCGCTGCGAGCAATCTCGGGCTGAGCCTCAGGCACCGGCGGCGGACGCGGTGCCGAGGTACGCGTCCCGGACCCTCGGGTCCGCGCGGACCTCGGCGGGGGTGCCCTCCGCGAGGACCTCACCCAGGTCCAGGACCACGACGCGGGCGCAGAGCTCCATCACGAAGGCCACGTTGTGCTCGACGAGCAGAACGGCGCAGTTCTCCTCCTCCGCGATGTGCCGTACGACGGCGGCGAGCCGGCCGCGTTCGTCCGCGGTCATGCCGGACGCCGGTTCGTCGAGCAGCAGCACCCGGGGCGGGTCGGCGAGCGCACGGGCCAGCTCGACCATACGGGCCCGGCCGACGGGCAGGCCGCCGGCGTAGGTCCCGGCCAGGGTGTCGAGCCCGCAGGCGTGCAGGACGCCCGCGGCGCGGGCCCGGCGCTGTGCCGGGGCGCCGCGCCGCCATTCCTGCGCGACGAGCAGGTTGTCCGTCACCGTCAACTGACCGAAGAGCTGCTGCCGTTGAAACGTGCGGCGCATCCCGTGCCTGGCCCGCCAGACGGGGGAGCGGCGCGTGATGTCCGTGCCCTCCAGGACGATCCGGCCCCCGTCGGCCCGGCGGATGCCGGTCAGCACGTCGAACAGGGTCGTCTTGCCCGCCCCGTTCGGCCCGATGAGCCCGCAGATCTCGCCGGGCCGCAGGCCGATGCCGACCCCGTGCAGGGCCCGCACCCCGCCGAACCGCACCCCGATGTCGCGCGCCTCCAGCACGTATCCGGTCATCGCCCGACCCCCTGCTGTCCGATCCCCAGATACGCCTCGGTGAGCCGGTCCGTCTCCACCTCGGCGCGCGGACCGCACCAGGCGACCCGCCCCTGCGCGAGGTACGCCACGGTGTCGGCGATCCCGAGCACCTCGGCGGCCTTCTCCTCGACGAGCAGCAGGGCGGTGCCGGCCGCCCTCAGCTCCGTGAGCAGCCGGAACACCTCTTCGACGACGCGCGGCGCCAGCCCGTGCGACGGCTCGTCCGCGACCAGCACGGCGGGCGGGCGCTGCAGGAGCGGGGCGAGGGCGAGCATCTGCTGTTCCCCGCCGGAGAGCGAGCCGGCAGGGACGGCACGGCGGGCGGCGAGCGCCGGGAACCGCTCGTACACCGCGTCGCGGGAATCGCGGTCCTCCAGCTGCAGCGCCAGGTTCTCCTCGATGGTCAGCCCGGGGAAGATCCCGCGCCCCTCGGGCGCGAGCAGCACACCGCGCCGTGCCCGCCGGACGACTCCGTCGCGAGTCGCGTCCCGTCCGCCTGCGTACACGCCTCCCTGCTCCACGCGGAGCACCCCGGCGGCGACGCGGCAGGCGGTGGACTTCCCGGCCCCGTTGGGTCCCAGCACGGCGAGTATCCCCCCGCCGTGGAGGGCCAGATCCACGCCTTGCAGGACGGACGCACCGCCGTACCCGGCGTGCACGCCCCGCAACTCCAGGGCGGCGGGAGTCTTTTCGTCCATTCCTCCTCGTACACCCTGCGGCGTGGGTTCACTCCCACTTCCCGGCACCGGGGCTTCGCCCCGGACCCCGTTGGGGCTCCCGCCCCCGAACCCGGCGCTGCGCGGCCCCGGTTCGGCTACCGCCGCCTGTGGCGCGAAGCTGCCGCTCCCGGAGGGACGGCGGCTCAGCCCCCGTACCTTCGCCCGCTGCGCGGGGGGCTGGGGGTTCACCCCCAAGGGGAGGGGCGGGGGAACGTCCCCCGACGGCGTCCCGACGGCGGGCCCCCCGTCGTGGCCCTGCGGCGCGGCGTGGCCCCCCGCCGGGCTGCGGGAGCCCTGCCCCCGCAGCCGTTCGCGCCGCGCGTGCAGCCGCATCGGCAGGGCCGCGCAGTAGCCGTCCGGGTCGTTCGCGAGCGCCAGGCCCGCCAGGCCGAAGAGGATCACGGGGAGGTGGGAGGACTCCGTCACGTACTCCGTCATCACATGCGGTACGAGCGCGAAGACCAGCCCCGCCACCACGGCGAACTGCGGCCTGCGCACACCCGCGGCGACCACCACCGCCAGCCACACGAGTCCCGTCATCGCGGTGAAGTCCGTCGCCGTGATGCGGGTGTTGTACGACGCGTACATCACACCGCCGAAGCCCGCGAGCCCCGCCGACAGCGTGAACAGCAGGAGTTTCGTCCGTACGACCGAGACGCCCGACGCCAGCGCGGCGGCCGGGGCGGACCGGACCGCCAGCATCGCGCGCCCGGTCGGCGAGTTCCGCAGCGCGCTCAGCGCTGCCACCACTCCCGCCACCAGCACCACCAGCGCGACGCCCAACGCGCGGTCGTCGCCCAGGTCCACGGGGCCGAACACCGGGCGGGGGATCTCCCATCCGGTGTCGCCGTTGCGGAGCCACCGGAACTGGAAGAGCACCTGGTCCGCCAGGAAGGCGAGGGCCAGCGTGGCGAGCGCCAGCGAACGGCCGCCCAGCCGCAGGGCCGGCAGCGCGACGACCGCGCCGAGCACCGCCGCCACGCACGTGCCCACGGCCGCGGCCGCCACGAACGGCCAGCCGTGGCTCATCAGGAGGCCCGCCACCAGCGCCGCGCCCGTCACGAAGGTCGCCTGGGCGAGCGAGACCATCGCGCCGAGCCCCGTCACCACGGTGAAGGACACGAACACCAGCGAGATCGCCAGGCCCTGCGCGAGGATCCCGCTCCAGAACGGGGTCGTCACCGTGTAGAAGGCGACCGCGAGCAGCCCGGCCGCACCCACCCACACGCCCCACCGGCGGCCCCAGGACCGTCCCGCCAGATAGTCGACCGGCGGCGCGTCCGCCGCCGCCGTCCCCGCCGCCCGCCGGCGCTGCGCCATCACCAGCAGACCCGCGAAGAGGATCAGGAACGGCACGGCGGTTCGGAACCCCGTGATCCCCTCGGCGAACGAGGCGTACCCGGCGACCAGGTTCTGCAGCACCCCCAGCCCCAGCCCGCCCGCGAATGCGAGCGGCACCGACGCGAAGCGCCCCAGCACCGCTGCCGTCGCCGAGACGAAGAGGAAGAGCGTGTAGTCGTGTGCGGACAGGCCCAGCAGCGGCGTCGCCAGTACACCGGCGAGGCCCGCGAGACCCGACGACAGCATCCATGCGATCGACGACAGCCGGTCCGCGCTGATCCCGCGCAGCTCCACGAGTCCGCGGTTGTCGACGGCCGCCCGCAGCCGCAGGCCGAGCCGGGTGTGCCGCATCAGTACCCACAGGCCGGCCGCCGTCACCGCCGTCGCCATCCAGGTGATGAGCTGGTCGGAGTCGATGCCGATGCCGTCCATCGGCTGCCAGGAGACGGCCGGGCTCGGCCCGACGCCCGGCAGGCCGTACTGGTTCTCGGCGGGCAGCACCGGTGCACCGGCGTCCGCCAGCAGTTCCACCGTCCACAGTCCCGCCGCGGGCAGCGCGACCAGCAGCCCGATCGTCGCGACGATCTGCGCCGTCTCGCCGACCCGCGCGAGCTTGCGGAACATCAGCCGGTCGAGCCCCCACCCGATCCCGGGGGCCACGACGAGGACCAGCAGCAGCGCGGTCGGCACGGCCGGCCAGCCGAAGCCCGAGTGCAGTTCGTAGAAGGCGAGCGCGCACAGGTACGCGGTCGCACCGTGCGCGAAGTTGAACAGACCGGACGCGGAGTACGACAGCACGAGGCCCGTCGCCAGCAGTGCGTACAGCGCACCCGAGACCAGTCCGCTCAGTACGAAGCCCAGCAGGTCACCCACGATCCGCGCCCCCTACCGGAACGGGATCGGCGGGTAGCACGTGAACGGCGACGACACCTCGTACCGCCCGTTCCTCAGCTGCACGAGCGCCCCGCAGCCGAAGCTCTCCTTCCGGCCCTTGGGCTCGGCCCGGTCGCCGACCAGCGTCCCCTTGTCGGAGAAGGAGGCGGCCGCCTCCTGGAAGGACTCGACGGTCAGGTCCTTGCCGGCCTTCTCCGCGATCGCGAGGAAGAGGTCCGCTGACATATAGCCGGTCATCATGTGCATGTTCAGCGGTACGTCCTTGCCGCCCGCGGCCTTCCTGATGTCCTCCTTGAACTGCCGCATGGCAGGGCTCGTCGACTCGAAGGGCTCGAACTGCAGCAGCACATGCACCCCGTCGAGTGCCTGCCGGGTCGCGTCCTTGGTCAGCAGCCCCGGGTCGTAGTCCGTCGGATCGGAGATGACCCCCTTGAAGCCGGACCGCTTCAGCGCCGTGAACAGCCCGATGTTGTACGGCGTCTGCATCACGGACACCACCGCGTCCGGCGCCTTGCCGCCGTTCGACCGCAGGATCTCCTTCGTGTACGCCGACCAGTCGCTCGGCGGCGACGCCGCGGGCACGACGGCCTTCGCGTACGAGACGGTGTAGCCGGCCGCCGTGAAGCCCTGGGTGAAGGTGCGGATGCCGAACTTGCCCGCGTCGCTGTCGGCGGCGATCAGCGCGACCGACTTGCCCTTCGTCCCGCCGAGCACCGAACCGAGGCCTTCCGGCCAGGTCTGGTTGAGGGTCCCGCCCGGCATCGGAACGAGACAGCCGTTGAAGCCGTAGATGTGCTTCGGTCCGCAGAAGGAGGGCAGCGTCCCCCAGCCGAACGTCGGCACCTTCTGCTGCTCCAGGAAGTCGGCGCCGGAGAACGTCACCGAGCTCATCGGCGCGACCGCGAAGACCTTTTCCTGCTGGACCAGTTTCCGGGCGGCGGCGAGGTTCCTGGCCGGATCCTGACCGTCGTCCTCCGCGCCCAGATACTCGATCCTGCGGCCGTTGACACCGCCCTCGGCGTTGGCGCGGTCGTAGCGGGCCCTGGCGCCGAGGTCGGTGTCCTTCTTGGAATAGCCGCTGGCGGTGGTCATGGAGACGATGCCGCCGACCTTGATGGAGTCGGCCGTCACGCCGCGTGCGGAGGCCCCGCCCTTCCCGGTCGGTTCGCCGGACGTGGAGGCGGAGTTGCAGGCGGTGGCGAGCAGCAGCGCTGCGGCGGCTGCGGCGATGGTGCGAATCGGTCGCAACACGGTGGGTCCCTCCGTCGAGGCTGAAACTTCTCGGGGGACACCCCCCGAACCCCCGGCGATTGTGTGCTCGACCTGATGGACCGTCAATAACTGACGCACCATCAATTGATGGTGTGTCAGTCTCGGTGCTGTGCGGAATCTCAGTGGTACAGCGCCTCCACCTCGGCCGCGTAGGCCGTCTCGATCGCCTTCCGCTTCAGCTTCAGCGAGGGAGTCAGCAGCCCGTGCTCCTCACTGAACGGATGGGCCAGTATCCGGAACGTACGAATGGATTCGGCCTGTGACACGAGCGTGTTGGCGGCCACCACGGCTCGCCGGATCTCCATCTCCAGATCCGGGTCGCGCACCAGATCGGCCGGCGGCATCGGCGCCCGGTTGCGCATCGCCAGCCAGTGCTCCACCGCCTCCTGGTCCACGGTGACCAGCGCCGCGATGTACGGCCGGTCGTTGCCGACGACGATGCACTGCGCCACCAGCGGATGCGCCCGCACCCGCTCCTCCAGGCCGATCGGCGACACGCTCTTGCCGCCCGACGTCACCAGGATCTCCTTCTTGCGCCCGGTGATCGTCAGATAGCCGTCCTCGTCCAGCGCGCCCAGGTCGCCGGTGGCCAGCCAGCCGTCGTTGAGCACGGCGTCCGTCGCCTTCGGGGCGTTCAGATAACCGGAGAAGACCTGGGGGCCGTGCAGCCACACCTCCCCGTCCTCGGCGATGTGCACCGTCGTCCCCGGGATGGGCTGTCCGACCGTTCCGTACTTGGTGCGCTCCGGCGGGTTCGCGGTCGCGGCCGCGCTTGTCTCGGTGAGTCCGTACCCCTCGAAGACGGTGACGCCCGCGCCCTCGAAGAAGAGGCCGAGCCGCCGGTCCATGCCCGAGCCGCCGGACATCGCGTGCCGCACGCGTCCGCCCATCGCCTCGCGGACCTTGTGGTAGACGACCTTCTCGAAGAACTGGTGCTGCAGCCGCAGGCCCGCCGACGGGCCGGGCCCGAGTCCGAAGGCCCGGTGCTCCATGGCCTCCGCGTACCGCACCGCGACATCGGCGGCCTTGTCGAACGGGCCGGTCTTGCCCTGGGCCTCCGCCTTGCGCCGGGCGGCGTTGAAGACCTTCTCGAAGATGTACGGAACGGCCAGGATGAACGTCGGCCGGAACGCCGCGAGATCCGGGATGAGGGCGCTGGCCTGCAGCACCGGTTGGTGCCCCAGTTTGACCCGGCCGAGGATCGCCGTGACCTCCACGATCCGCCCGAAGACGTGTGCGAGCGGCAGGAAGAGCAGTGTCGCGGCCTCGTCGCCCGGCTTGGAGTGGAAGACGGGCTCCCAACGCCCGATGAGCGTGACGACCTCGTACATGAAGTTGGCGTGCGTGATCACGCACCCCTTGGGGCGGCCCGTCGTCCCCGACGTGTAGATGACCGTCGCGACGGACTCCGGCGTGACCGCCCTCCGGTGGCGGTGCACCACGTCTTCGTCGATGCGCTCGCCCGCCGCGAACAGTTCGGCGACGGCGCCCTTGTCCAGCTGCCACAGCCGCTTGAGATGCGGCAGCCGGTCGATGACCGAGCCGATCGTCATCGCATGGTCCTCGTGCTCGACCATGCAGGCGGACACCTCGGCGTCGTGCAGCATCCAGAAGACCTGCTCGGCCGACGACGTGGGGTAGATGGGAACGGACTGCGCGCCGACCGTCCAGAGCGCGAAGTCGAAGAGCGTCCACTCGTAGCGGGTACGGCACATGATCGCGACCCGGTCGCCGAAGCGTACGCCCTGGGCCAGCAGCCCCTTCGCCAGCGCGAGCACCTCGTCGCGGAACTCGGCGGAGGTCATCTCGCCCCACTGGCCGTCGTCGTCCTTGCGGCCCAGTGCGACCCGGTGCGGATCGGTCTGGGCGTGGTCGAACACGGCATCCGCCAGCCCGCCGACAGGTGGTGCCATCGCCAAGGGTGGAACCGTGAACTCACGCAATGACCTGCTCCTTGTGGCGCTCCGCACAGCGCCGGTGACGGTACCCCACCGGGCCGACCTGGGGGAGGGCCTTCAACAACTCGGCACATCTCGCGTCGCTGCTGGTCAGCGCGACGAATACGGCCCCGAGCGGGAGCCTCGGGCGCTGTGCTAACTGATGAGTAAGTAACGCCCGGAGGAATCTGCACCGAATCTGTACCTGGCCGACACGCCCGCTCTACGCGCGTTTGAGCATCGTGACGGTCCGCAGTTCGCGCCTCACAGGGAGCCCGCCGGGCGGTGCAGCCGGTCGCCGCCCGCGAGGATCGAGGCGGCGAGCGCCTCCGCGGCCTCCTGGGTGCCGCGCGGTACGCCCGCCCGGTGGCCGTGGAGCAGCACGAAGTCCACGTCACCGAGCTCCGGCAGCCCGGCGCGCGCGGGGACGGGGGTGAGGCCCGGCGGGATCAGCCCGCGCGTATGGGCCATCACGCCGAGGCCGGCCCGCGCCGCGGCGACCAGGCCGCTCAGGCTCGTGCTCGTGCACACGATCCGCCACGCGCGCCCGTGCGCCTCCAGGACCTCCAGCGCGCGGGCGCGGGTGATCCCGGGCGGCGGGAAGACGATCAGCGGGACCGGACGGTCCGGGTCCAGCCGCAGCTGAGGAGCGCCGATCCAGCTGAGGCTGTCCTGCCAGACCAGCTTGCCGAGCGCGGAGCCCCGGGCGCCCGCAGGGCGTTTCGCGAGGACCAGGTCGAGGCGGCCCGCCGCCAGCTGCTCGTGCAGCGTGCCCGAGAGCTCGACCGTCAGCTCCAGGTCGACCTCGGGATGGTCGCGGCGGAACGACTCCAGAATCTCCGGGAGCCGGGTCAGGACGAAGTCCTCCGACGCCCCGAAGCGCAGCCGGCCGCGCAGCCGGGTGCCGGTGAAGAACGCCGCCGCGCGCTCGTGCGCCTCCAGGATCGTCCGGGCGAAGCCGAGCATCGCCTCGCCGTCCTCCGTGAGCTCCACGCTGTGCGTGTCGCGCGTGAACAGCAGCCGGCCCGCCGCCTCCTCCAGCCGCCGCACGTGCTGGCTGACCGTCGACTGGCGGACGCCGAGCCGCCGGGCGGCCTGAGTGAAGCTCAGGGTCTGGGCGACGGCGAGGAAGGTGCGCAGCTGAGCGGGGTCGTACACGGGACCAGGCTAACGCGGCCATCGCGAATCGTGATGACAGTCAGAGTGGTGTACGGGATTCCCGATCGCCGCCGGGGCGAGGACGATGGGAGGGCACGACCAGTACTGAGAGCAAGTGGAGCACATGAGCCGCCGCACCCCCCTCCGACCGCCGTCCTGGCTTCCGGTCGACCCGTACATCATGGCGCTGCTCGGAACGGTGCTCCTCGCGGCGTTGCTCCCCGCCTCCGGCACGGCGGCCACCGTCACCGGCGGCGCCTCCACCGGAGCGGTCGGCCTGCTGTTCTTCCTGTACGGGTCGCGGCTGTCGACCCGCGAGGCGCTGGACGGCCTGCGGCACTGGCGGCTGCATGTGACCGTGCTGGCCGGCACGTTCGTGGCCTTCCCGCTGCTCGGACTCGCGGCGAGCGGACTCGTCCCCGCCGTCCTCACCCCGCAGCTCTACGGAGGCCTGCTCTTCCTGTGCCTCGTGCCGTCGACGATCCAGTCGTCGATCGCGTTCACGTCGATCGCCCGCGGCAATGTGCCGGCGGCGATCTGTGCGGGCTCCTTCTCCAGCCTCGCGGGGATCGTCCTCACCCCGCTGCTGGCCGCGCTGCTCCTCGGGCAGAGCGCTGGCGGCTTCTCCGCGAACTCGCTGCTCAAGATCGTGCTGCAGCTGCTCGTGCCGTTCCTGGCGGGGCAGGTGCTGCGGCGCTGGATCGCACCCATCCTCGCCCGGCACCGGAAGCTGCTGGGATACGTGGACCGCGGCTCGATCCTGCTCGTCGTCTACGCCGCCTTCAGCAAGGGCATGGTCGCGGGCGTCTGGCACCAGGTCACGCCCGGGCGACTGGGCGCGCTGCTCGTCGTCGAGGCGGTGCTGCTCGCGGCGATGCTCGCGCTGACCTGGTACGTGCCGAAGCGGCTCGGCTTCGGCCGGGCGGACCGCGTTGCGATCCAGTTCGCCGGGTCCAAGAAGAGCCTCGCCGCGGGGCTGCCGATGGCGAGCGTGCTCTTCGGGGCGCAGGCGAGCCTTGCCGTACTTCCGCTGATGCTCTTCCACCAGATGCAGCTGATGGTCTGCGCGGCCATCGCGCGCCGCCGCGCCCACGACGACGTCCCTGACGGGCCCGGGGCCGGGCCCGTCACCCCGTCGCGGTCCGTGCGCGCGACGGCGATGCGCTGAGCCCGGGCCCGGGGCGTGTCCGGCGGGGCGAACGCCTGCGGCGGGCCTTTCCCCTACCCGCCCCTACCCGCCCCTTCCCGAACCGGGGCTCTGCCCCCAGACCCCGTTTCCGGGGGCTGCGCCCCGGACCCCTTACGCCCTGGAGGGCGTGGGGCCCGAACGATGCTCCGATGGAGCCCGAACGGCGTTTGAGGACGGACATGCGGGCTGACTCGCCGGTGGCGGGCGCGCACTCATACGGTCCGGCGTTCGAGGATGGACACTCCGGCCCACCGCACGGTGCCGAGCGCCGGCACAGCCCGCCGCAGGCGTCCCACGCGGCGCCTGGCAGGATCGCCGGGTGACCTCGTACGCCCAACGAACCTTTCCGGCCCGCCGCCCCTGCACCCTCGTCGTGTGCCGAGGCTGCTGTTGCGGGGACGCCCGCAAGCACCCGGGCACGGATCACGACGCCCAGCTGCGGCGGCTGTTGGAGGCGGCGGCCGTCTCCAGAGGGCGGATCGCGGTGCGGACCAGCGACTGTCTCGGTCCCTGCGGGCAGGCGAACGTGGTCGTGGTGCAGCCCTCCACCGAGGCCCGGCGGCGTGGAGCGCGCGCCGTCTGGGTCGGGTTCGCGCTCGACGACGACGCCACGGAGGACCTTCTGGCGTGGGCGGAGTCCGGCGGCCCGGGCGTCGCCGAGCCGTCCGCGACGCTCGAGCTGCAGATGATCCCCGCCCCCTCGCCCGGCAAAGCCCGTTGACGCAAGGACGCAAGGACACAAGGCCCCCGGACGCGGCGCCGGCGTTCACCGAGGCTTCCGCGCGCCGTTGCCCGCTGAGGGCCCAGGGGCAGACGGGCCACCCATAGCGTGCACCCCGTCAAACCCCACCAGCGCCCGGAGACTTGCCATGACCACCCCGCCTCGCGCCGGCCGGCGCACGTTCCTCGCCGCCGCCGGGCTCACCGCCCTCGCCGCCGGGACGGCCGCGACCGCAGCTTCCGGGACCGCCGCCGCGGCCACCGTCACGGGCGCCGCAGCGTCTGACAACGTTGCCGGAACCGGGTGGCGGCCCGACCCCGACCGCCGCTCGTTCACGGTCGCCGTGATGCCCGACACCCAGTACCTGTTCGACGGCACGAGCATCAACCCGGAGCCCGTGGAGGCGTCGCTGCGCTACGTCCTCGACCACGCCCGGGACGAGAACATCGTCTTTCTGTCCCACCTGGGCGACCTCGTGGAGAACGCCCGGGCGGAGGAGTTCGCCCCGCTCAGCAAGGTGTTCGAGCTGCTGGACCGCCGCCGCGCCGGATACAGCGTGCTCGCCGGCAACCACGACATCGTCTCCTCGACCGACGACCAGCGCGGCCGCACCGCCTACCTCGACGCCTTCGGCCCGAGCCGGATGCGCCGGCTGCCCACCTTCGGCGGCGCCTCGCCCGACGGCTACAACACGTACCACCTCTTCCGCGCAGCCGGCCGCGAGTGGCTGGTCCTCGCCCTCGACTGGCGGATGTCCGCCGCCGGTTTCGCCTGGGCGAACAAGGTCATCGCGCAGCACCCGACGTGCCCGGTCATCCTGACCACCCACGACCTCGTGTACGGCGAGGAGCCGGGGGACGAGGCCAGGCTCTCCCCGTACGGACAGCGGCTCTGGGACGAACTGATCGCCGCCAACGACCAGATATTCCTGACCCTGAACGGCCACTACTGGCCCGCCGCCCGCACCACCCGCGAGAACGACGCCGGCCACGACGTGCATCTGCACCTCACCAACTACCAGGACCGGTACTTCGGCGGCAGCGCGATGATCCGCCTCTACCGCTTCGACCTCGACCGGAACACGATCGACGTCTCCACCCTCTCCCCGTGGCAGCTCGAGCGCGCCGCCCGCGACAAGGCCAACGCCCTCGCCCTCCGGGAGACCGAACTGACCGGCCCCGAGGACCGGTTCTCCGTCGCCGTCGACTTCGAGGAGCGCTTCGCGGGCTTCGCGCCGGTGCCGCCGCGCAGCTCCCGCCCCGCCTCCCGCATGCTGCTGCCCGGCACCGTCGCGTACTGGCGCTTCGACACGGGCCACGAGGACGGCACCTCCGCCGACGAGACCCTCCGCGTCCCCGACCTTTCCGGCCACGGCAACGACCTCGTCCGCGCCGCCGTCCCCGGCAGCCCCGCCGACGCGCTGCGCTGGTCCGCCGGGCACCACCCGGACCAGCCGGGCCACGGCAGCCTCTACTTCGACGGCGGCAAGCCCCCGCTGCGCGGCGCCTTCCTGCAGACCGTGAAGGGCGCACCGCTGAACGCCGCCACCTTCCGTGCCGGCTACACCGTCGAGGCGTTCTTCAAGCTCCCCGCCGACTGGACCGCCTTCCGCAACGCCTGGTCGGGGATCCTCGGCCGCCAGGGCACCGTCGGCGCGGCCGGAAAGACGGGCGACCCGGCGGAACCCGTCGCCACCCTCTCCCTCTCCGACGGCCACGGCCTCCAGTGGGCCGCCGCTCCCCTCGACCAGCCGGGGCTGGTCGCCAACTGGAGCCATGAACTCCCGCTCGCCACCTGGTGGCACGTCGCCGTCGTCAACGACGGCCGGCACACCGTGATGTACGTCGACGGCTGCCCGGTCGCCCGCAACCCCGCCACCGCCACCAACGGCCTCACGACGCTCGGTCTCTCCTGGCTGCTCGGCGGTTATGAGTACGACGGCAGGCTCGACCAGCTGTTCCGCGGCTGGATCGGCGACGTCCGCATCACCGAACGCGCCCTGCCCGTCGGCTCGTTCATGAGCGCCTAGGCCCCGCCCGGCTCACCCGAGGAGTACCCGTGCACAGACCCCAACCCCTGCCGCGCTGGGCCGACCCCGACGTGCCCGCCGAGACACTCGACCCGCAGGGCCTCAGCCGCCGCGGCCTCCTGCGCCGCGCAGGCCTGTACGGCGCCGCCTTCGCGGGCGCGGCCTGGACCGGAGCGTCCGCGCTGGCGCCGGCCCAGGCCGAGGCCCAAGCGCCGGCCGAGGCGCACCTCCCGTCCGGAGGCGGCGACGACCCGCACCTCGTCTACCTGGTCGGCGACCACCACGTGCACTCGGTGTACAGCCACGACGCCAAGTACACGTTCTCCCAGCTCGCCACCGCCGCCTCCCGCTACGGCCTGGACTGGATGGTCCTCACCGAGCACAGCAACATCGGCCACCACCAGGCCGGCGGCGCCGAGTCCGAGCACCGGGAGATCCTCAGGGCCCGCGCCGAGAACCGCCGCATGCTCATCTTCCAGGGCCTGGAGTGGTACATCCCCGGCGCCGAGCACGCGACCGTCTTCTCGGCCCCAGGCCGCCACGAGGTCGACCTGCTCACCCGCTTCGAGCAGGAGTACGACGGCAAGCTGCTGGGCTACACCGCGGGAGCCCCGGACCACCCCGACACCGCCCGCAACGAGGCCCACGCCGTCAAGGCCCTCCAATGGCTCGACCGGCAGCGCCGCAGCGGGTACGTCGACGACGTCCTCGTCCTCGCCAACCATCCGCTGCGCCTGGGCATCGACTCCCCGCACGAGCTGCGCGCCTGGCGGGACGCGGCACCCGGCATCATGATCGGCATGGAGGGCGCACCCGGCGCCCAGGGCGCCGCGCACCCGGGGCGCGGGGCGCACAGCATCCGCGGCGAGTACGAGAACGCCCCCTCCGTCAACTCCTTCCCCGGCTACCCGCGCGAGGCCTATGTGACCTACGGCGGCTTCGACTGGGCCACCGCGACCGTCGGCGGTCTCTGGGACGCGATGCTCGCCGAGGGCAAGCTCTTCTCGATCACGTCCAACTCGGACGTGCACCGGGTCGTGTTCGACACCTGGCGCAACGGCGACTGGCTGCCGGGCCAGAACTTCGACAACACCGGCCGCCTCCCCGACCCCGTCGACACCGGTGAACCGCAGCCCGGCAGTGACCTGTGGCCCGGCCAGTTCAGCCGTACGCACGTCGGCGTGACCCGCTACGGCTACCGCCATGTCATGGCCGGACTCCGCGCGGGCCGCGTCTGGGTCGACCACGGTCACCTCGTCGACGGCATCGACGTGCGCGTCCACCGCCCGTACGGGACCGGCCGCGGCGTCACGCTCGGCGGCCGGCTGCGGATCCGCCGCGGTGAGCAGGTGACGCTGACCATCACCGTCACCACCGCGTCCCGCCCGGGCGGCCGCGGCGAGGTGCCCGGCCTCGCCCATCTCGACGTCATCCGGGGCGCCGTGCGCGGCCCGGCCACGGATCGCGACGCCTGGCACGCCCCCGACACCCGGGTCGTGCACACCGCCGATGTCTCCGGCCGACGCGGGCGCTACACGCTGCGGATCCCGCTCGGCCGCGTCGAGGAGTCCTGCTACGTACGGCTCCGCGGCAGCGACGGCCGGCGGAACGGCCCCGGTCTCCTCGGCGCGGCGGTCGACCCGCACGGGCCGGTCGCGCACGAGCCCGGCGACGGCGATCCGTGGCTGGACACTTGGTGCTACACGAATCCGGTGTTCATCGACGTCGCCGGATAATCGGTCCGGGCAGTACGGCCACCGGGAAAAGGACCCGGCCGGCGCAGGGGGCGCTCCCCGCCGGCCGGGCCCCGTCACACCCCCGTGTGCAGGGCGATGCGCTCCTCGCCCGCGTACACGTTCATGTCGGGACCGCGCAGGAACCCGACCAGCGTCAGACCGGTCTCCGCCGCCAGGTCCACGGCCAGCGACGACGGCGCGGACACGGCCGCCAGCACGGGAATCCCGGCCATCACCGCCTTCTGGGCCAGCTCGAACGACGCCCTGCCCGACACCAGCAGGATCGCCCGCGACAGCGGCAGCAGATCCTCCCGCAGTGCCCGGCCGACCAGCTTGTCGACGGCGTTGTGCCGCCCCACGTCCTCGCGGATGTCGAGCAGTTCCCCGTCCTCCGAGAACAGCGCGGCGGCGTGCAGCCCTCCGGTCCGGTCGAAGACCCGCTGCGCCGCCCGCAGCCGGTCGGGGAGGCCGGACAGCAGCTCGGGCTCGACCCGGACCGGGGGATCGTCGGCGATCGCGAAGCGGGTGGTCGTGCGCACGGCGTCGAGGCTCGCCTTTCCGCACAGGCCGCACGACGACGTCGTGTACACATTGCGTTCGAGCGTGATGTCCGGGATGGGCACACCGGGGGCGAGCTGGACGTCGACCACGTTGTACGTGTTCGAACCGTCGTCCTGCGCGCCCGCGCAGTACACGATGGACCGCACGTCCGCCGCCGAGCCGATCACGCCCTCGCTGACGAGGAAGCCCGCCGCGAGCGCGAAGTCGTCGCCGGGCGTGCGCATGGTGATCGCCAGCGGGCGTCCGTTCAGCCGGATCTCCAGCGGCTCCTCGGCCACCAGGGTGTCCGGCCGGGCGGACACGATCCCGCCCCTGATCCGTATGGTGCGGCGGCGCTCGGTGACCCGTCCCATGGTGTTCAGTCCCGGTTCTGTACGTGTTGGAAGCCGAAGCGGCCCTTGATGCGGAGGTTGCCGTGGGTCACCGGGTCGTCGTGCGTCGAGGTGACCTTGACGATCTCATTGTGCTGTACGTGCACCCGCTGCCTCCGTCGCGTCTGTCGACGATTTATTGTCTACAGTATGGGTTTGCCGCCGACAAGGTGTGTGACAGCGTGGAGAACGACAGCTACGCCGACCGGACAGGAGTCAGCGATGGCCGGGGAGATCTCCTTCTTCGAACTGGGCGTGGACGACCCGGAGAAGGCCCGCGCGTTCTATGGCGGGCTCTTCGGCTGGACCTTCGAGGCCGTCCCGCCGGGCACCGGCTACGCGATCCGCACGCCGAGCGTCCCGGGCGGTGTCCACGGCGCCGACGCCGAGGCGGGCCCGTACCTCTTCTTCAAGGTCGACGACCTTGACATCGCGCTCGCCCGCGTGGTGGCGCTCGGCGGCACGGTCGAGCCCGGCCCCGGCGGGGACGACGAGGACGCGGACACCGTCGCCCGCTTCGGGCGCTTCCGCTTCTGCCGCGACGACCAGGGCTCGCCCTTCGGGGTCCACCAGCCGCCGCCGGGCGACATGGCCGGGTGAAGGAGCCTCCGAGGCTGACGGAGTCTCCAAGAGCGCGGGGTGATTCCTGTTGGTTTACCTGCCCTCGTACCCATGAGTCGCTGGCGACACTGGAAGGCTCCTGACGTCGACAGCAAAGGGGGTCCCCGGGCATGACCGGCACGCGCATCGCCGCGCTCGGGCATTACCAGCCCGCCAGAGTGCTCACCAACGACGACCTGGCGGCCCTGGTCGACACCAGTGACGAGTGGATCACCAGCCGGGTCGGGATCAGAACCCGCCACGTGGCAGGCCCCGACGAGCCGGTGGACGAACTGGCCGCCCACGCCGCGGCGAAGGCGCTCGCCTCGGCCGGCCTCGCGCCCGCCGACATCGACCTGGTCCTGGTCGCCACCTCCACCGCGACCGACCGCTCCCCGAACACAGCGGCGCGCGTCGCGGCCCGGCTCGGCATGTCCTCGCCCGCGACGATGGACCTCAACGTCGTCTGCGCCGGCTTCACCCACGCCCTGGCCACCGCCGACCACGCCGTACGGGCCGGGTCCGCCGCCCGCGCCCTGGTGATCGGCGCCGACAAGATGTCCGACGTCACCGACTGGACCGACCGCTCCACCTGCGTCCTCGTCGGCGACGGCGCGGGCGCGGCGGTCGTCGAGGCGTGCGAGGGGGACGCGGAGCCGGGCATCGGGCCGGTGCTGTGGGGCTCGGTCCCGGAGATGGGGAACGCGGTACGGATCGAGGGCACGCCGCCCCGCTTCGCGCAGGAGGGCCAGACCGTCTACCGCTGGGCCACCACCCAGCTCCCGCCGATCGCCCGCACCGTGTGCGAACGGGCCGGGGTCGCGCCCGAGGACCTCGCCGCCGTGGTCCTGCACCAGGCGAACCTGCGGATCATCGAGCCCCTCGCCCAGCGGATCGGTGCGGTGAACGCGGTCGTCGCCCGCGATGTCGTCGAGTCCGGCAACACCTCGGCCGCCTCGATCCCGATGGCCCTGTCCAAGCTGGTGGAGCGCGGCGAGGTGGCGTCGGGCGCGCCGGCGCTGCTCTTCGGCTTCGGCGGCAATCTGTCGTATGCAGGACAGGTTGTGTACTGTCCGTGACCCGTGACCGGATTGGACTCGGTAGACTGTAGACGACAGCCTATCGGCCGGTTGACCGATCGCACGGAGGGGAGCGATGTTGTCCGCAGGACTGCCGCAAGGAGCCGTGCCCAGACTGGAGCGCCCGGGCCCGTTGCGCGAGCGCGTGTACGAGGCGCTGCTCGAACTCATCACCACCCGGGCGCTGCGTCCCGGCCAGCATCTGGTCGAGAGCGAACTCGCAGGCCACCTCGGTGTGTCACGCCAGCCCGTCCGTGAGGCGCTCCAGCGGCTCAACACCGAGGGCTGGGTCGATCTGCGCCCGGCGCAGGGTGCGTTCGTGCATGAGCCGACGGATGAGGAGGCCGACCAGCTGCTCTCGGTCCGTACGCTCCTGGAGGCAGAGGCCGCTCGGCTGGCCGCGGCCAACTCGGGCTCGGCGGGCATCGCGGCGCTCGAAGAGCTCTGCGCGAGGGGCGAGCAGGCCGTAGCGGACGACGACGTGGACCTGGCGGTCGCGACCAACGCCGCGTTCCACGCCAAGGTGATGGAGCTCGCCGGCAATGTGGTGCTCGCCGAGCTGGCGGGGCAGGTGGACCGCCGCGTGCGCTGGTACTACACGCCGGTCGCCCGGCAGCGCGGGAAACAGTCCTGGATCGAGCACCGCGAGCTGATCTCCGCGATCTCGGCGCGCGACGAACAGCGCGCGACCGAGGTCATGCGCGCCCACACGGAACACACGCGCCGCACCTACCACCAGCGCGAGTCCTGACCCGTACGCGCCCGCACCCCCAGCCCGGCCGTCCGGCGTTCGAGGACGGACATGAGGGCTGTCTCGCCGGTACGGGGCGCACTTCCAGCCGGTCCGGCGTTCGAGGACGGACAACGCGGGCTGACTCGCGGGTACGGGGCGCACTTCCAGCCCGGTCCGGTGTTTGAGGACGGACACCCCGGCCCGCCGCCGGTACCGGGCGCGGCAGGGCCGCACAGCGCGCCACACCGCAGCCCGCGCGCGCCCCACGTCCGCAGGTGCGGGGCGGGTCGATCCGGGCGCATCCTTGCTATGTGACCTGGTACGGCGCGGCCAGGCCCGGCCCGTCCCGGCGCAGCGGGCCGAAGCGCGGGACGAGCAACAGCGCTGTCCCCGGCTCGGACGAGCTCGGCCAGGCGCTCGCCGAGGCCGCGGTCAAGGCGATCGGTGCGGTCGGCGGCCACGCCGGTGGGGTGTATCTGCGCTCGGAGACGCAGGGCCTGCTGCGCCTCGGCGTGCTCATGGGGCTCCCGGGAGAGCTGTTCCGCCCCTGGTGGCGGATGCATGTGAACCGCCCGTTCCCCGTCGCCGAGGCCTTCCGCTCGGGCCGGAGCATCCAGCTCGCCGACGCCGAGGAGGCCATGCGCCGCTTCCCGCAGCTCATGGCGGGACTCCCGTTCCCGTTCGGCTCGCTGTACGCGCCCGTCACCAGCGACCGTGAGCGGTTCGGGGTCCTCGTCGTCCTCCGCCCCGCCACGCCGGGCATCCCGGTCGCCCGCGCCGACATCGACCGGCTGGACGAATCCGCCCGGAAGCTCGGCAGCACCCTCGCCCGACTCGAAGCGCACGGCACGAACATCGAGTGGCGCGGCGAGCCGATCGTCACCCAGGCCCCGGAGATCACCCGGCCCCCGGTCCGTATCGGCCACTTCGACTGGGACATCGGCAGCGGCGCCCTGACCGCGGACGCCGACCTGTGCGACATCCTGGGCACCGAGCCCGCGCGCTTCCCCGGCACCATCGACGCACTGGCCGCGAACATGGACCCCGAGGACGTGTACCAGCTGTGGGCGGTCGCCCACGAGGCCAGCCTCAACGGCCGATCCGTGAGCCGCAGGATGCGCCTCCTGCGCGCCGACGGCACGGCATCGCTCGTGGAGTTCAAGGGACAGCCCGTGTGCGGACCCGCCGGAGCGGGCGGTGGCACCGGAAGCGGCGCCGAAAGCGACACCGGAAGGGGCACCCAAGGAGATGGGGCGTCCCACGCCGACGACGGCCACCGGCTGACCGGAATCCTCGTCGACCTCGGCGCCGCGGCGGCCGCGGGCGAGGCCGGCGACCGGCTGCCCGACGGCCTCTTCGCCCTCGACAGGTCCGGACGGATCACCTACGTCAACCGCAGCGCACAGGGCCTGCTCGGCGGCACCCGCGCCGAGCTGACCGGGCGGGTCCTGTGGGAGGCCGTGCCCTGGCTCGACAAGCCCGCGTTCGAGGACTACTACCGGGCGGCGCTCCTGTCCGACGAACCCGTCCGGTTCCAGGCCCGCCGCACCGCGGGTGAGTGGATCGGCGTGGCCCTCTACCCCGGGCACCTCGGTGTGACAGGGCAGGTGTCGGCCCTCGAGCGGCCCAGTTACGAGCGCTCTTCCCTCAGCAGGTCCGGCGACGCCGGGATCGGGCAGTTCGACTCCCCGGCCGACCGGGCCTCCGCGCTGTACCGCCCGGTCGCCCTGGCCATCGCCCTGACCGAGGCCGTCACCGCACGCCAGGTGTCGGCCGTCGTCACCGAGGAACTGCTGCCCGCTTTCGGCGGCCGCCAACTCGCCATCTACGTCCTGCACGAGCGGCATCTCTACCTGGCCTGGGAGACCGGCTTCCCGCCGGGTTTCCTCGAGCCCTTCGAGGGGGTCGGGCTCGACGCCCGGTTGCCCGGTGTGGAGACCCTCACCACCGGCCGCCCCATCTTCTTCGAGTCGATGGACCAGCTCGCAGCGGCGTACCCCGGCATCCTGATGGACGCCTCCGTCGGCGCCCGCGCCTTCCTGCCGCTCATCGCGTCCGGCCGCCCTGTCGGCACCTGCATCCTCGGTTTCGACCAGCCACGGGGCTTCGCCCCCGAGGAGCGCACGGTCCTCACCGCGCTCGCCGGACTCATCGCCCAGGCGCTCGCCCGTGCCCAGCGGTACGACACGGAGGCGGCGCTCGCCCGCGGCCTCCAGGACGCCCTGCTGCCGCGCAGGCTTCCCGAGTCCGACAACGTCGAGATCGTCGCGCGCTATCTCCCCGGCACGCAGGGCATGGACGTCGGCGGCGACTGGTACGACGTCATCGAGACCTGCCCCGGTCTCGCCCTCGTCATCGGCGACGTCCAGGGCCACGGCGTGTCGGCCGCCGCCACGATGGGGCAACTGCGCAGCGCCGTAAGGGCGTTCGCGCTGGCCGACCGGGAACCGGAGGAGGTGATGAGCGGAACCAACCGGCTGCTCATCGACCTCGACCCCGGCCAGTTCGCCACCTGCTGCTACGTCCGGCTCGACCCGGAGACCGGTCTCGCCCGGGCCGTGCGCGCCGGGCATCCGCAGCCCCTGCTGCGCTGCCCCGATGGCCGCACCGAGGTCCTCGACCTGCCCGGCGGGATCGTCCTGGGCGTCGACGAGAAGGAGACGTACCCCGTCAGCGAACTCACCCTCGAACCGGGTGCGGTGCTGGCCTTGTACACCGACGGGCTGATCGAACGGCCCGGCGCGGACATCGACCTCGGAGTCGAGCGGCTGCGGGACACCCTGGCCCGGGCGGGCGGGACCGGCCTCACCGACGCCGCCGACCGCCTCATGCGCGAGGCGCGCCAGGCCGCGGACCGCGCCGACGACATCGCGCTGCTGCTCACCGCCCGCTGGTCGGACGGTGAGGCGGAACGGTCACTGGGCGGCCCGGCCGGCACATGAGGACAGCGGCGCCGCGCCGCACCCTGTTGGTTCCGCTCAGACCGCCCTGAACGCGTCGGCGTGTGCCTCGGCCCATTGAGTGGTGTGCATCGTGAAGCAGCAGGTCACGGGCCTGGTGTGCGTCGGCGTCGGGGTGCTCACGCTGGTTGTGGGCGTGTGACTTCGGTGAAGATCACCGGTCAGCGGGCGACTTCCCGGTTCGTCAGGACCAGCAGGGCCCGCACCAGCGCGGTCGCCCGCTTCGGGTCGGTTCGGACCTTGCCGAGCACGCGCCAGTTCTTCAGGTGCGCGAAGCCGTGCTCGACCGGGGCCCGGACCGCGGCCAGCGCCTTGT
>NZ_JBHWKX010000072.1:0-32543 GCF_042730885.1 Streptomyces sp. NPDC059909 | reverse complement strand
GACGGTCAGGTCATCGGCGAAGTGCCGGTCGCCGGTGGCGTCGGGCACGTACTTCACACAGACAACGATCCTCAAGCTCACGCCGGCTCTCCTACAGGTACGGGACGGTCGCATGACACGCGTGGTTGGTTATCAGTGAACCTATGACACTCAGTACCCTCTGTAAAGGTACTAAGTGCCAAATCTCTGGTCCGATGCTACGTTCCCCGCATGACTGAGGTGCGCAAACGGCGCAGGGCGGCAGCAGGTCCGGCGTCCGACGACTCCCCCAAGGCGCCCATGCGGGAGGTCCTGGCCGGGGCGGCGTTCCAGCTGTTCCTGGAGCGGGGCTTCGAGCAGACGACGGTGGACGACATCGTGGCGCGAGCGGGCGTCGGCCGGCGCTCCTTCTTCCGGTACTTCCCGTCGAAGGAGGACGCGGTCTTCCCCGACCACGAGCGCTGTCTGGCCGACATGACCGCCTTTCTGGAGGCGGGTGCGGGGGATCCGGACCCGGTCGGCACGGTGTGCGACGCGGCCCGGCTCGTGATGCGCATGTACGCGGCGAAGCCCGAGTTCTCCGTGCAGCGCTACCGCCTGACGCGGGAGGTGCCGGGGCTGCGCACCTACGAACTCTCCGTCGTGCGGCGGTACGAGCGGACGCTGGCCGGCTATCTGCGCGGCCGGTGGGCCGGGGCCCCCGACGGTGCGCTGCGGGCCGAAGTGGTCGCCGCCGCGGTGGTCGCCGCCCACAACAACGCGCTGCGCTCCTGGCTGCGTTCGGGCGGGGACGGGGACGCCGACGCGGCCGTCGAGCATGCGCTCGGGACGGTGCGCGAGGCGTGGGCGGGAGGGACTCCGTCGGTGGCCGCGGAGCCCGTGACCGGCGCGGAGTTGGCGGCGTCCCGGGCCCACGAGGACGGCCCCGCCGAGGGTGAGGTGATCGTCATGGTGGCGCGCAAGGGCGCACCGCTGTGGCGCGTGGTGCAGCAGGTCGAAGCCGCGCTGGGAGCGGACTGACACAAGGAAGTGATACTCGGTACCTTTACGTGGTGGCACTCAGTGCCATAGCGTGCGGGGCGTCGACGCGACAGCGTGACGTTCACCAGCCGAGTGCAGGGGGTCGAGGCGTGTCCCAGCCAGGAAGCGGCACCGCAGTGGCGGTGCAGGAGGAAACCGGTCTCGTCTTTCAGCGGTGCCGTTGGTGCGGTACGGCCTCCTTCCGGCGGCTGCTGTGCCCGGTGTGCGCGTCGAGCGACCTGGACCCCGAACGCAGTGACGGTTACGGCGTGGTCGTCCGCACGGCGGTGGTGCATCGCCGCACCAGTCTGGCGCGCAACGAATCGCTCGTCCGGTTCCCCGAGGGCTTCATGTTCCGCTGCCGTGTGATCGGCACCGCACCGCATCTGGTCTGGCCGGGGGCCCGCGTGCGTCCGGCGGCGGGCACCGACCCGAACACGGGCGAGGCCGTCTTCGAGGTGTGCGAAGCCGACGAGCGTGATCGGTGGCGCTGAGCCGCCCCCGCCCCGCGGACCCGTCCCGCCCGGGTCGCCCTCGCTGACGGAGCGCTTTCCGCCCAGCACAATGACCCCGTGACCGCACCCACCGCTCCGCCCGCCCACCTCCGCCTCGACGTCAACGCATCCGGTCGTCCCGACGGCATCCTCACCGCCGCGCGCGAGGCCGAACGCCGCGGCATGGACCGCCTGGTGGTCGCCGAGACCTCCCACAACCCTTTCGTCCAGCTGGCCCGGGCCGCCGAGCACACCACCTCGATCGAGCTGGCCACAGGCGTGGCGATCGCCTTCGCCCGCACCCCGATGACCCTCGCCTACGAGGCGTGGGGGCTCCACGAGGCGTCCGGCGGCCGTGCGGTCATCGGTCTCGGCTCGCAGGTCAAGCCGCACATCGTGCGCCGTTTCGGTATGCCGTGGGACCGGCCGGCCGCCCGTATGAGGGAGTACGTCCAGGCGGTCCGCGCGATCTGGCACAGCTGGCAGACCGGGGAACGCCTCGCCTTCCGCGGCGACTTCTACACCCACACGCTGATGACCCCGGCCTTCTCGCCCGACCCGGTGGCCGGCGGTGTCCCGCGCATCCTGGTGGCCGGAGTCGGCCCGCTGATGACCGCGACGGCGGGCGCGGTCGCCGACGGATTCATCAGCCATCCCTTCACCTCGGTCGAGTACCTGACCAAGAAGGTGCTCCCCGGCGTGCGGGAGGCCCGCGCCAGGGCCGAGGCCGACGCCGCGGAGTGGACCGCGCGCCCGTTCGAGATCGTGGGCTCGGTGCTCACCGCGACCGGCCGCACCGAGGAAGAGCTGCAGGCGAACTTCGTCGACGTGCGCGAGCGTGTCGCCTTCTACGCGTCCACCCCCGCCTACCGGGCGGTCATGGACACCCACGGCTTGGGCGAACTCCACGAGGAGCTGCACCGGCTGTCCGTGCGGGGACGGTGGAAGGAGATGGGCGAGCTGATCGACGACGACGTGTACCGCACGTTCGCGGTCGTCGGTGAACCGGAGGAGGTCGCCCGGGAGATCCGCCGCCGCTACGACGGCGTGGTGGACCGTCTCTCCGTCAGCGGACCGACCGAAGCCGACCCCATGCTGATGGCGGACGTTCTGACCGCCGTCCGCGACGCGGGGTGACGGCGGGGACCGCCTGCGGGCGTCACCGGCCGCCTGCCCTCACGGGCGGGGCCAGGGGCGTCCCTCGAGGCGTTCGATGTCCTTGTTGAAGCGTTCGAGGAGGGCGGCGAAGTCTGCCACGTCCTCGGGTGACCAGTTGGCCAGCACCGTCTCCAGGCCACGGACGTTCTCGGCGCGGCGACCGCGGGCCGCTTCGACGTGCCGGGAGCGCTCGGCCTGGGCGCCGGACTGGTCGCCCTGCTGCTCGCCGTGTCCAAGGCTCCGGCTGGGGCTGGGGGAGCGGCACCACCATCGGCCTGTTCGTCGCCGCGGTCGTCGTGCTCCTGGCCTGGGGGTGGTGGGAGCTGCGTACGCGTGAGCCCCTGGTCGACCTGCGCGTGACCGCACGCCCGCAGGTGCTGACGACCAACGCGGCCTCGGTCCTGGTCGGTTTCGCGATGTACGCCCAGTCGCTCGTCGTGCCCCAGCTGCTGCAGCTGCCCGAGGCCACGGGCTACGGCCTCGGACAGTCGATGATGGCGATGGGCCTGTGGATGGCCCCGGCGGGACTGATGATGATGGCGCTGGCGCCCCTCGGCGCCAAGCTCTCGGCCGCCCGCGGCCCCAAGGTCACCCTGGCCGTCGGGAGCCTGGTCATCGCCGCCGGTTACGCCTCCTCGCTGCCGCTCCTCGGCTCGACCTGGGGCCTGCTGGTCGTCACCCTCATCTGCAACACGGGCGTCGGCCTGGCCTACGGGGCGATGCCGGCCCTGATCATGGGGGCCGTACCGCGGGAGGAGACCGCCTCCGCCAACAGCTTCAACACACTGATGCGTTCGATCGGCAGCTCCGTGTCGGCGGCCGTGATCGGTGTGGTCCTCGCCCAGTTGACGACCGACTTCGGCGGACACCTCCTGCCGTCCGAGGACGGCTTCCGCGTCGCCATGCTGATCGGCTGCGGAGTCGGTCTCGCGGCCGCGGCCGTCGCGTTCCTGATTCCCGTACGGGCGGCGGCCGTTCTGCCGGAGTCCGAGTCCGAGCCCGGCGCCGATTCCGACACGCGGACCGGGGACATCGCCGAGCCGCTCCCGGCGTCCGAGGCCAAGGCGTGACCTGACGCCCCGGTCACGAGGCTTCGGCCACGCCGGCCGCTGTCCTCACGGCGGCCGGGGGACACCCGGCCGCCCCCTCCACCAGAGAAGAGAGAACTCGCCATGAGCACCCGCGACTTCGCCGACCGCAGCGTCATCGTCACCGGGGCCGGATCCGGGATCGGCCGGGCCACGGCCCTCGCCTTCGCAGCGCGGGGAGCCAAGGTGGTCGTCGCCGATCTGAACGCCGACGGCGCCACCCGGGTCACCGCCGACATCGAGGCGGCCGGCGGCACGGCCGTCGCGGTCGTCGGCGACCTCGGTGAGCCGGCCGTGGCCGACGAGCTCGTCGCCACCGCGCTGAAG
Organism: Streptomyces sp. NPDC059909; assembly: GCF_042730885.1. Lineage (NCBI taxonomy): Bacteria > Bacillati > Actinomycetota > Actinomycetes > Kitasatosporales > Streptomycetaceae > Streptomyces > Streptomyces sp. NPDC059909. The sequence continues at coordinate 28,477 of NZ_JBHWKX010000072.1, read as the reverse complement.
TCGTTCGACGGCATGGACGTCCTGGTCAACAACGCCGGGATCATGGACAGCATGTCGGCCGTGGCCGATGTGACGGACGCCGAATGGGAGCGGCTGATCCGTATCAACCTGACCGCCCCGTTCCTGCTGACCCGCGCCGTCCTGCCGCACATGCTCGACGCGGGCAAGGGCTCCATCGTGTTCACCGCCTCCGAGGCGTCGCTGCGCGGCTCCGCCGCCGGAGCCGCGTACACCGCCGCCAAGCACGGCATCGCGGGCCTGACCAAGTCGCCCGCGGTGACCTACCGCAACCACGGCATCCGCACCAACGCGATCGCCCCCGGCGGCACCGTCACCAACATCCAGGTCACCGCCGACCCGGCCGCCGTCGGCCCGCAGGCGCTCCGCCCGTACATGGGCAACGTCGGCCGGCCTGCCGCGCCCGAGACGCAGGCCGCCGCGATCGTCTTCCTGGCCTCCGAGGCGGCGGGCAACATCAACGGCGTCATCCTGCCCGTGGACAACGGCTGGTCCGCGGTCTGACCCACGGTCAGGCCGGCGCCCCTCGACCGGCACGTGGGGACGGCCGTGGGGGCGTCGACCCCGTCCGGCGGCGCCTCGCGCGAGCCGGGCGGCACCGCAGGACCCCGGCGGGAAGGGGACAGGCCGCCGGGGTCTTCGCGCGCCCTGGGAGGGTCCACCCGGGCCCGAGCACAGAGCTTCCGCGGCCCGCCCCGTCCTCGTCCACCTCTTGGAGTGCGGCCAGTGGCACGCTCCGCCCGGCCCCGGCCCGGAAGCCGGCGTCCCTCAACCTCGGCCGGCGGAAGATCCGCCCTCGCACGACGCCTCCAGGTAGGCGCGCGCCAGCGCGCCGGCGCGCGTGAACCAGTCGGCGAGTACGGCGACCTCGTCCGGCGTGTAGTCCGCGAAGAGCTGCGCGAGGTGTGCGTAGTACGGCTCGTAGACGGCCCGCACCCGCTCGGCGGCGGCCGGGACGGCGGCGACGCGCACGCGGCGCCGGTCGGCGGGGTCCGGCCGCCGGGTCACGAACCCGCCGCGCTCCAGGCGGTTGAGGATGCCGGTCACCGCCCCCGTCGTGACGTGCGCGCGCCCGGCCAGGTCGCCGGCGGTCAGCAGGGAGTCCCCGGCCTCCAGGACGTACGCGAAGCAGATGAGGTCCGTGACGCTCAGACCCAGGTTCCGGGCGAACTCCTGCTGGCCGACGATGCTCGTCGCGATGAGGTCGTCCATCGCGCTGATCGCGTCCGAGGCGGAGGCGGCGGGGCGGGGCTTGCCCTCCATTGAAATTCCCTTAGTGCGTAAGATAAATTCCTCACTTGCTAAGACATCGTAGGTCCGGCGCCGGTGCCGTGGCCCACGCCACCGGCGGGCGAGGAGGCAGGCACGTGAGCGGACATCAGCACGACGAGGGCCACACCATCGCCGGATGGACCGGGTGCGCCGTCGCCACGGCCGGGGCCGCGATCGCCGGCGTGGGCATCTGCGGCTGGAGCCCGGGGATCTGGTGGGGGCTCGGCGTCATGGCGGTGGCGGTGCTGGTCACGTGGGGCCTCCACCTCGCCGGCTGGGGCAAGCCGCCCGGCCTGCGGCCCGCCGGCCAGTGGGGCCTCCGGGTCCGGGACCGCGCCGCGAGGGAGGGGCACGCGGGTTGCCTCGGGTGCCGGCTGGCCGGGCGGCGCCGTGTTCCGGTACGTACGGGCGCCGCGCCCGAGCCCGCCCTCGCCACGTCCGGTACGAGTTCCCCGGCCGGCCTGACGTCCTGACGGATACCGTCTCGGGCAGCCGTCCCAGGAGCGTCCGTACGACGCGGGGCAAGGGCCTGGTGCGGGTACCGGACCCGGACGACCGGGGTCAGACCCGGAAGACCGACCCGACGAACTCCGTCAGCAGCCGCTCCTTCAGCCGCCCGGGCAGGGCGTCCAACAGCACCAGGACCGGCGCCATCCGGCGCGGCAAGCCCCCGCCCCCGCTGCCCTCGCCGGCACCGCCGGCCTCGCCGTCCGCGCCGGTGAGCCCGGCGCAGGCCAGGACGGCCTCGGTACCGAACGTGCGGCGCCCAGCGACCCCAGCCCGTATCCGATCCGCACGGAGCGCGGCAGGGGCGGGGCGGCGCTGCGGCGGGCCGCCATGCCGCCGGGGCCGTCGGGTGGCGCGGCGGAGGACGGGCCGTTGGACATGGGTTCCCCCACGAGCAGGGATCGGAGGGCGATGCCGGCAGCCGTAGGAGATCACGAAGGTGCGACGTTCCGACAGATGCGGGACGAGCACGAATCGTTCGCGCAGCACTGACGGCCTCGGCCGACCGCGGGGCGGTCCGGTCCCCGGCCGACCCGTACCCGGGTGCACGGCCGGACGCGCGACTGGCGCCGGACGGTCGGCCCGGTGCGTCAGCGGCCCGGGACGGGCGCGAAGGGGGCGTGGCGCATCTCACAGTCACGGACGTACCTACTGGTCGGTATGGTCGCTGTGGCCAGTGACCCACAGGAGGCTTCATGTCTGCGACCAACCGCCAGATCCGTCTCGCAGCCCGCCCTTCGGGCGTGGTGCGGCCCGAGGACTGGGAGCATCACACCGCACCCGTCGAGGAGCCCGGTCCGGGCCGGTTCGCCGGCCGGACCCGCGTCATATCGCTGGACCCGGCCATGCGAGGTTGGCTCGACGACCGTCCCTCCTATCTGCCGCCCGTGGGGATCGGCGAGGTGATGCGCGCGGGATCGGTCGTCGAGGTCACCGCCTCCAACCACCCCGGCTTCCAGCCCGGCGACCACGTCGTCGGCACCTTCGGCGTCCAGGAGCATGTGGTCTCCGACGGCAAGGGTGCCCTGAAGATCGACACTTCGCTCGCTCCGCCGTCGACGTATCTCGGCGCCCTGGGCATGCCGGGCATGACGGCGTACTTCGGTCTCCTGGACGTCGGCGCGCTGAAGGAGGGCGAGACCGTCGTGGTCTCCGGGGCGGCCGGCGCGGTGGGCACCATGGTCGGCCAGATCGCCAAGGTGAAGGGCTGTCGCGTCGTGGGCATCGCCGGCGGGCCGGAGAAGTGCACGCTGCTCACCGACGAACTCGGGTTCGACGCGGCGATCGACTACCGCGCCGACGACGTCAAGCACGCATTGCGCAAGCTGACCCCGGACGGCATCGACGTCTACTTCGACAACGTCGGAGGGGACATCCTGGACGCGGCGCTCACCCGGCTGGCCATGCATGCACGCGTGGTGATCTGCGGTGCGATCAGCCAGTACAACAACGCGACCCCGGTCAACGGCCCGTCGAACTACCTGTCCCTGCTCGTACGGCGCGCGCGGATGGAGGGCTTCGTGGTCTTCGACTACGCCAAGCGCTACGCAGAGGCCGCGCAGGAGATCGCCGGCTGGATCGGGGCCGGCCACATCAAGGTCAAGGAACACGTGGTGAAGGGCACGGTGGACGACTTCCCCGAGACTTTGCAGATGCTGTTCCGCGGCGACAACGTGGGCAAGCTCGTCCTGGAGCTGGCATGACCGCCGCTGCGCACAGCGCGGCCGCCCATCACGCAGAGCAGGCAGCCGCGGAAGCCGGCGAAAGTGCCCCGCTGTGCGGCAAGGTCGCGATCGTCACGGGCGGCGCCAGTGGGCTGGGCCGCAGCACGGTGCTGGCACTGGCCGAGGCGGGGGCCGAGGTGGTCGTCTCCGACCTCGACGTGCAGGGCGGCAGGGAGGTCGCGGATCTCGTCGGCGGCCACTTCCGGGCCTGCGACGTGTCCGATCTCGAGGCCAATCGCGCGCTCGTGGAGTTCACCGTGGAGCGCTGCGGCGGGGTCGACATCGCGTTCCTCAACGCGGGTGTGGCGACGGGGTGCGGCGTCGGCGACGACTTCGACCTGGCGCGATACCGTCGGGCGATGGGCGCCAACCTCGACGGGGTCGTCTTCGGCACCCACGCCGTGCTGCCGGCACTACGGGCCCGCGGCGGCGGGTCGATCGTGGCGACCGCATCCCTGGCGGGCCTGGCGGCGGTGCCGCTCGACCCCCTCTATTCGGCCAACAAGCACGCCGTGGTGGGCCTGGCCCGCTCACTGGGCCCGGCTCTCGCGCCCGAGCGCGTCCGCTTCAACGCGCTCTGCCCGGGGTTCGCCGAGTCGCGGATCATCGACCCGCTGCGCGGCATGCTCTCCGAACAGGGCGTGCCGGTCATTCCGGCGGAGGTGGTGGCCGACACGGTGGTGCGGATCGTCACCGGCGACGGCACCGGCGAGTGCTGGTTCATCCAGGCCGGCCGTGAGCCGGAGCCGTTCCGCTTCCGCAACGTCCCGGCGCCCCGACACCTCGAGCACGCCTGAGCGAGGCGGAGGACCGGCCGTCGCAACTTGCTGCCGTACCGGCCCTCCGCCGCTGGAAGCCCGTGTCCGCGCGCGTCCGTCGTGACTGCGCTGCCCACCACCTCCGGCGTTCACGCCCGGCTGTGCTCAGAGACCTCCTGCGCCCGCCGCCTTCCCGCGATGCTGCCCAGCCAGCCGAGCAGGAAGGCGGCGGGCATCGACACGAGGACGACCGTCTGGAGCGGGAACCAATCGAGGTGCCAGTCCGGGAAGAGCGCCAGGGGGTTGCCCGAGAAGACGGGGCCGGACATCTGCAGTCCGACGGCGCAGCCCAGGCCTCCGTATAACGTCCAGAGCAGCCCGGTTCGGGTGTAGCCGCTCCAGAAGAGTGAGTACACCAGTGCCGGAAGCAGGCACGAGGCCGCAACCGCCAGGGAGAGAGCCGTCAGGAACAGGACGTTCCAGCCCTGGACCCAGACCGCCAGTGCGATGCTCAGTACTCCGACTCCGGCGGATGCCAAGCGTGCGGCGGCCACTTCCCGGCCCTCGGTCGTGCGCCCGCGGCGCAGTACATGCGTGTACAGGTCGTGGGCGATCGCCCCCGCGGCCGCCAGGGTGATGCTCCCTACGACGGCCAGCGTGGTGAGGAACACCGCGGAGGCAACCAGGACGACGAGCAGCGCCCCGTTCGTGTGGGTGGACGAACCACCCGCCAGCTCGCCCGTGAGCATCAGCAGGCCGCTGTTGCCTCCCGGATCCGCGGCCATGATGGCCGGTGCGCCGATCAACGCTGCGGCCGCGAAGCCCATGAGGGCAGTGGTGAGGCAGAAGGCGCCGACGATGGTGATGGTGTGGCGCACCGTGCGGCGCGCGGTTGCGGCGTCGGGAGCTGTGCCGAGTTGCATGGCCACGTGTGGCAGGCACGCCACTCCCAGCACGATGGTGATCATCAGCCCGACGAAGTCGAGCGTGCCCTCGGGCTTGGTGCTGCCGGCGAACCGGAGGCCGGGACGCATGTACTCGGCGGGACGGCCACTGCCCTGTCCGGCGGCGTCGATCAGCGAGTCGGTGCTCCACTGAAAACGATGCAGCAGCACGGCTGTTACAGCCAGGGCCGCACCGAGCAGCACCACCGTTTTGATCACCTGAATGACGATCGTGCCGCGCATGCCGCCGAACACCGTGGCGCAGACGACCAGTGCGCCGATCATGATGATGGCCGTCTGTTCGACGCCCGGACCGGACAGGCCCAGTAGTGCCGCGGTGGTCACTCCCGCACCGGAGAGCTGCACGACCAGATAGGGGACGCACGCGCTCAAGGTGACGACGGCGGTCGCGATCCTCGCCCCCGGCCCCGGGGACCGCAGGGCGAATGTGTCGCCCAGGGTGTAGCCGGCGCGCTCGCGCAGGGGGAGGGCAAGCAGGAGGAGCACGCCGAGCGAGAGCAGGGTGCACAGGGCGATGAACAAGGCGTCGTAACCGAAAACCGCGACACTTCCCGTGGTGCCGAGCACCGTGGCCGCCGACAGGTAGACGCCGGAGAGCACGAGAGCCCCCCGCAGAGGCTCCCAACACCTGGCATGGGTGAGTGTGCTGATGCCCATTCGGCCGCCCGCCCGCCCGCAGCCCTCGGCCGCGGTGGAGCCCCCGCGTGGTCGGACGGTCCCCAGGCAGTCGTCAGCCAGTGGTCATGTGCATGGGTCAAGCATTCGGCAGGTGAGGGTGGTCGTCGGCGGTGCCGAGCGCGGCGGCCGGTCCGAACAGGCGGTGGGCGTCGAGCGCAAGGGTGAGTTGCACCAGATCGCGGGGACGGGTCAGCTCGAGGCCGGTGATCTGCTCGAAGCGGCGCAGACGATTGAGCACGGTGTTGCGATGGCAGAGCATGTGCCGGGCTGCCAGGGCAGCGGAGCCACCGTTCTCGATCCACACGCCGATGGTCTCGAACAGTGTGTTCCGGTCGGCGGGTTCCAGGTCGTACATGGGCCGGAGTACTCCGTGGGCCAGTTCGGCGGACAGGTCGGGCCGCGAGATCAGGAGCCCGTCCGGCAGACGGGAGTCGAGCCGGGCGACCTCACCGTCGGACCGGCAGGTGCGAAGGGCGAGTCCGGCCATGTCGCGGGCCCTGGCCAGGCTCGCCAGACCCTGGACGACCGGGCTGATCCCGATACGGAGCCCGGGACCGGCCTCCAGGCCGGAGGCGAGCGCGTCCAGTGGGCGGTCACCCAAGTGGGCCACGAGGACATCGCGGTGACCACACTCATGCCGCAGGATCCGGATGCCGCGAATCTCCGGAGCGGTCCGAGGCGCGCGGCCGTACGGCGGTGTCGGCCCCACCACCGCCACCGCGAAACGTCCGTCGAGCGGCAGGTCGAGGATTGCCGCCGCGTTCCGGATGAACTCGGGTTCGCCGTGGGTCTCCAGCAGGGCGGCGAGGATCAGACGGACACGTTCGGCGTTCCGGCTGGCCACGCCTTGGGCGGCCTGCCGGTAGGCGTCGGCGACCAGGAAGGCGTCGCGGTCGTTGCTCTTCCACACCAGTTCGGCGACGTGTACCAGTCGGCGCGAATCGCCCAGTCCGTCCCGCTCCACCACGTTGATGATCCCGCTCCAGACCTCGGAGCCTGCGACACGGAAGGCGTGCAGCACTTCGTCGAGGGGGCGGCCCTGTTCCGCGCGCCGCATGCCCAGCTCTCTCGTGTACCGCTCGACGTCCACGATTCTGCTCGGATCGACACCGGCTTCCAGCGCGTGGCGGATGCCGGATCCCACGGTCTTCCGTACGTCGCGCGGCGCGAGCAACGGGTCGGCGTAGTAGGGCACTTCGGCGCGGATCTTCTCCACGACGGTGTCCGTGAATTCCGTGCCGTACCCGAGGAGGCGCCGGCATGCGCGGTCGAAGAGCTGGAGAGGGGAGGGATCCGCGGCGCCGTCGGGCAGCGCAGTGCTGATGGCTACGTCATGGCCGACAGGGCGAAGGCCGCTGGGGACGGAAGTGTTGTGCATGGACCCTCCAGGTGGACGGTGCGTTGGGGCACACCATGCGAGTCGCCATGTCGTGAGCTGTGCGGAGCACAGTGAGGAACCTCCACCGGGTCGGTCGCCGGCCAGGGAAATCGTTGGCATCCTCCCGGGGACCACCATGCTAAGCAGTTGCTTATGCAGGGGTGGGGTCTTGGCCGAACAGTGATGTTTCCGGTCAGTAGGTATGGGGGCTCGGGTATGCGCATCCTCCTCGGCGTCCTCACACGATCACGCCGTGCCGCGCGCCACCGGCGACTGCCACTCATATCGTGAGGGCGTGATCGCTCGTGAGGCCCGCATGCGCGGGGAAGGCCGGGAAACGACAGGCGGCGGAGGGCGGCCCGGCTACCTCGCGGCGGCCGTGGTGTTCGCCATCGGCATGGCCGGGACGACTCTGCCCACCCCGCTCTACGGGCTCTACCAGGAGAAGATCGGCTTCTCGGAGCTGATGGTGACGGTCGTCTTCGCCGTGTACGCGGTCGCGGTCATCACCGCCCTGCTGGTGGCGGGGAACTACTCCGACGCGGTGGGCCGCAGACCCGTCCTGCTGGCGGCGATGGCCTTCTCCGCCGGAAGCGCCTGCTGCTTCCTCCTGGAGAGCGGCCTGCCGCTGCTCTTCGCGGGACGGCTGCTGTCGGGCTTCGCCGCCGGACTGCTGAGCGGCGCGGCGACGGCGGCCGTCATCGAACTGGCAGGACCCGGCAGGAGGGCGCGTGCCGGATTTGCCGCCACCGCCGCCAATATGGGCGGCCTGGGCTGCGGACCGCTGCTGTCCGGGCTGCTCGCGCAGTTCGCGCCCTGGCCGCTGATGCTGACGTTCTGGGTCCATCTGGCGCTCGTGGCGGTGGCATCCGTGATCACCTGGCTGCTGCCCGAGACCGTCGAGGACACGGAGCGATGGCCGCCGCTGAGGCCACAGGGCCTTTCGGTGCCGCCCGAGGTGAAGGGCGTGTTCGTTCCCGCGTCGGTGGCGGCGTTCGCCGGCTTCGCCCTGCTGGGCCTGTTCACCGCAGTGGCACCGAGCTTCGTCGCGACCACCCTGGACGTCCACAACCTGGCCGTCTCCGGAGCCCTCGTCTTCTCCGTCTTCCTCGCTTCGACGCTCGGGCAGTCCCTGACCCAGAAGGTCGGTGCGCGCTGTGCGCTCCCCGTCGGCTGCGGCGTTCTGGTCGTGGGGCTCATGCTGGTGGCCTCGTCGCTCATCGCCGAGTCGCTGCCTCTGCTCGTCCTGGGTGCCCTGTTCGGCGGAGCGGGGCAGGGCCTGGCCTTCCGCGCCGCGCTCAGCCTGGTCAGCGGTGCCGCGCCGGAGCGGCACCGGGGCGGCACCATCTCGGCGTTCTTCGTCGTCGCCTACACCGGAATCTCCCTTCCGGTGGTCGGTGTCGGCGCCATGGCCGTGTGGCTCGGGCTGCGTCAAGCGGGGTTGATCTTCACCGTCTGCGTGATGGTGGTCGCCGCCTGCGCGGGTACGTACGCGGCCCTCCGCCCGCCGGACGGACGCTGACGCTGCGCGGTTCCCGGCGGCTCCCGGCCCCGGGTGCCGACCTGCGGGCGGGCACCGCTCGGGGCCCCCGTAGGGTGACGGCGTGACGAGCGACATGGGCATGAGCGGCGGGCACCTGCTGTACGGGTGCATGGGACTGGGCGGGACCTGGGACTCGGCCCCCTACGGCGCGGCGGACATCGCCGCGGCCGAGGCGGCGGTCGCCGCGGCCCTGGAGATCGGTGTCACGACGTTCGACCACGCCGACATCTACCGCCACGGCAAGGCCGAGGCCGTCTTCGGGGAGATCCTCGCCCGCACGCCGGGGCTGCGCGAACGCATCGTCCTGCAGACCAAGTGCGGCATCCGCCTCCCCGACGGCGAGCGCCCCGGCCTCTACGACCTGCGCGGGCGCACCATCGAACGCCGGGTGGAGGAGAGCCTGACCCGGCTGCGCACCGACGTCATCGACGTCCTGCTCCTGCACCGGCCGGACCCGCTGGCCGACCCCGACGACATCGCCGGGGCACTGACCTCCCTGCACCGGCAGGGCCTGGTGCGGCGCTTCGGCGTCTCGAACATGGCGGGCGAGCAGATAGCGCCGCTGCTGGCCCGACTCGACGTGCCTCTGGTGGCCAACCAGCTGGAGATGAGCCTCCAGCGCCGCGACTGGCTCGAAGCCGGCGTCCTGGTGAACACTCCCGCGGCCGCGTCCAACGGCTTCCCGCTGGGCACCCTCGAGTACTGTCGCGCGAACGGCATCGAACTCCAGGCGTGGGGCGCACTGGCCCAGGGCCGTTTCACCGGCCGCCAGGAGACACCGCAGGAGCGGGCCACCGCCGAGCTGGTCGCCTTGCTGGCCGAGAAGAAGGGCACCACCCCCGAGTCGGTCCTGCTGTGGTGGCTGCGACGCCACCCCGCCCGCATCGCCCCGGTCATCGGCAGCGCCCAGCCCGATCGCATCCGCGCCTGCGGCGACGCGGCCCAGCGGGAGCCGGACCTCACCCACGAGGAGTGGTACGACCTCTGGCTGATGGCACGCGGTGCGCCACTGCCCTGAGCGCCGTCACCGCTGCCCACGCGCTCACGCCCTGCCGTGCAGCTTCTGCGAGTGGCGTGACAGCGAGTCGAGGACCACGGCGGCGAGCAGCACACCTGCGGTGATCACGGACTGCATGGGCGTGGGGATGCCCAGCAGCACCATGCCCGACGCGATCGACTGGATGACGAGCACGCCGAGCAGCACGGACCAGGTCGTACCGCGCCCGCCGAACAGGCTCACGCCGCCGATGACGGCCGCGGCGACGGCGTTGATCAGCAGCATGGTGGAGCCGGAGGTCTGGCCCACCGCGGCGACGCGTGAGGCCAGGAAGAGCCCGCCGACCGCGGCCAGGGTCCCGGACACCATGAACGCCGAGATCCGCAGCCACACCACGTTGATGCCGGCGCGGCGCGCCGCTTCGGCGCCCCCGCCGATGGAGAAGATCTTCCGCCCGTAGAACGTGCGGCGCAGGACGAAGCCGAGGCCGACGACGAAGGCCAGGAAGATCAGCAGAGCGAGCGGCAGGCCCTCGAACCGGTTCAGGACGTAGGCGGCGGCGAACGCGACCAGCGCCACCGCGCCCGTGCGCAGGGCGATCACGCTGCGCGGCCGGGTCCGCACGCCGGCGGCCCTGCGTCGGCGTGCGTCCCGGTAGGACGCGAGGAAGAACACGGCCACGCCGAACGCAGCCACGCCGTACGCGACGGCAGGGTCGTGGAAGTAGTAGCTGGTCAGCGCGTGGACCAGGCCCTGCTCCTGGAGATTGATCGTGCCGCTCGCGCCGAGGACGTAGAGCATGAGGCCGTTCCAGGCCAGGAGCCCCGCGAGGGTGACCACGAACGCCGGTACGCCCACCCTGGCCGAGAAGAACCCCTGGACGGCTCCGATCACCGCCCCCACGACCATGGCGGCCACGATCGCGAGCCACTCCGGCAGGCCGTGGTTCACGTTGAGCACGGCGAACACCGCGGCCGTGAGCCCGCTGACCGAGCCGACGGACAGATCCATCTCGCCGAGCAGCAGCACGAAGACGATGCCGAGGGCGATCATGCCCGTGCCGACGATGTCCACGCTGAGGTTGGAGATGTTGCGCGGTGAGAGGAACTGCTGGTCGAGGCTCTGGAAGACGGCCCCGATGACGACGAGGCCGATGATGCCGGGAAGCGGTCCGAGTTCGCCGCTGCGCAGCTTGCGGGCGAACCCTTCGGCGTAGCTCCTGAAACCGCCCTCGCCCGCCGTCCGGCGCAGGTCGTCGGCCGTGGGCGCGGTGCGGTCGGAGTCGTCGCCCGCCCGGGGACCGAGGTTCTCGGATGTTCCTGTCCTGTTCACATCGTTCCCTCCCACGACGGGACCTTGCGAGAGGTGACGGCCTTGTGGGTGGCGCCGGCGATGGAGGAGACGATCTGCTCCTGGGACGTGGTCGGCACGCTGAAGAAGCCGTTGTTCTGACCGAGATACAGCACCGCGACCTGGTCCGCGACGGCCTTGACGTCACCCAGGTTGTGGCTGACGAGGAGGATGCCGAGCCCGCGCTCCCTCAGCCCCTCGATCAGGTCGAGGAAGTGGACGGTCTGGCGGACGCCGAGCGCGGCGGTGGGCTCGTCGAGGATGAGCAATCTGGGTTCGGAGAGCAGCGCGCGTGCGATCGCGACTGTCTGGCGCTGGCCCGCGGACAGCGAGGCGACGGGGACGCGGACGCTGGGGATGTGGATCGAGAGGGTGTCCAGCAGCTCCAGTTCCCGGGTCCGGCGCTCCATGGAGACCTCGTCGAGGATTCCGGTGCTGCCGATCTCACGGCCGAGGAAGAGGTTGCCGACGACATCGAGTGTTTCGCACAGTGCGAGGTCCTGGTAGACGCAGGCGATGCCCAGGGCCTGGGCATCACGGGGGCGTGAGATCCGGACGGGACGGCCGTTCCACTCGATGACGCCCGCGTCGGCGGGGCCGACCCCGGTGATCACCTTGACGAGGGTGGACTTGCCCGCTCCGTTGTCGCCCACCAGGGCGACGACTTCCCCGGCGTGGACCTCCAGCTCGACGTCCGTGAGTGCCCAGACGGCGCCGAACCGTTTGCAGATCCCGCGCATCGCCAGCAGGGGCGTGCTCGACACGTGAACCATCTCCTTCGCCCGTCCCGTCGTCACGGCCGGTGAGCCGCACGCTGCGCCGGGGCGCGGCGCCGGACGGCTACCCGGTGAGTCCCGCTTTCCGGCAGGCCGCTTCGACCGCCGGGGTGCAGATCTGGTTGATCGTGTAGAGGCCGCTCTTGACGACCGTGTCCTTGATCGTGTCGACGGTCACGGGGACGAGGGGGCCCAGGACGGCCGGTATCTCCTTGCTGGTGTCGTTGCTGACGCGGTCCGTGGCGACGGTGTCGAGGTCCTCGCCACGGCCCAGGGCGACGGCCATCTCGGCGGCGGCATCGGCCTCTGCCTCGAAGGACTTGTACACGGTGACGTACTGCTCGCCCTTGACGACCCGCCGCACGGCCGAAAGGTCGGCGTCCTGACCGGTAATGGGCGGCAGCGGCCTGACCCCGGCGGCCTTGAGCGCCGTGACGACGCCACCCGCGAGTCCGTCGTTGGCCGACAGGACGCCATCGATCCTGTCCGCACCCAGCTCGGCGATGGCGGCGGACATGTTCCGGTACGCGTTCTCCGGTATCCACCCGGCGGTGTAGTACGACCTGGCGATCTTCACCTTGCCCTCGAGGACGGACAGCGCGCCCTTCATCAGGTCGCGCGTGTTCGGGTCGGTGGGGTCACCGTTCATCATCACGATCTGTTTGTCCTGCGCTCCGGGGCCCAGCGCCTTCAGGAGTTCCTCGGCCTGGATCCTGCCGATCTCCTCCGAGTCGTAGCTGGAGTAGGCGGCGATGGGCCCCTCGGCGAGGCGGTCGTACGAGACCACCGGGACGTCCGCGTCGCGGGCCCGCGCGATCGAGGAGCGGAGCGCCTTGTCGTCGACGGGGTCGAGGATGAGGACCTCGGCACCGTTCGCGATCATGGATTCGATCTGCTGCTGCTGGGTGGCCACGTCGGCCGAGGCGTAGGCGTGGATCACCCTGCAGTCCGGGCACAGCTCCTTGATCCTCTTCTCGATCAGGGGTTTGTCGGCGGTCGCCCAGCGAGCGGTGTGCGTGTCCGGGAGCAGCAGCCCGATCGTGAAGCCCCCCTTGCCGGAGGCCTTCCCGCCTGCGTCGTCGCCCGCCTCGCCGCCCGTCCCGCAGGCGGTGAGACCGGCGAGTGCGGAGACTGCTGTCACGGCGACGACCGCACGACCCGGACAGTCCGTGATCCGACGGATCCTCGTGCCACGTCTCCGGCGGTTGCGTGCCGTCTGGAGTCGAACCGACATAAACCCCAATGTATGGGAAAACGTTCAGCGGCGACGGTGGTGGGCGCACGACCGTGCCGAGCCCCGGCCGACCGATGAGTTTTCCGCCCGGGACCGGTCGACAGGGGTACACACCCACATGCGAGGAGGTACCGATGGCCACGGACGGATTCACCACGTGCCTGTGGTTCGACGGACAGGCCGAGGAGGCCGCGAACCACTACGTCTCGATCTTCAAGAACTCCCGGATCGGCCGGATCGGCCGCTACAACGAGGCCGGGCCGGGCCCCGCGGGTTCGGTCCTGGCCGTCGAGTTCGAGGCCAGCGGCCAGAAGTTCGTCGCCCTCAACGGCGGGCCGCAGTTCACCTTCAACGAGGCGATCTCGTTCCAGATCTACTGCGACGACCAGGACGAACTCGACTACTACTGGGACAAGCTCACCGAGGGCGGCCAGGAGGTCCAGTGCGGCTGGCTGAAGGACAAGTACGGGGTGTCCTGGCAGGTCATCCCCGCCGGCCTCACCGACATGATCAGTGACCCGGACCCCGAGAAGGCGAAGCGGACCACCGAGGCGATGTTCTCGATGGTCAAGCTCGACATCGCCGCACTGAAGAAGGCGTACGAGGGGGCGTAGGGGCACGCTGCCGGCACAGGCACCCCCGCTGATCCCGGATCCCGGCGAGCCGGTCGGCCCCGCACAGCGTGCTGGGCCGCCGCCTTCCCCCGCGTCGTCGCGCTGGAGAGGGCGGTGATCAGGCCGGAGGGACGACCGCCACGGGGCACGGCGCATGGTGCAGTGCGGCGTGGGCGACGGACCCGATGCGCGTGCCGACGGGGGAGCGTCCCGAGCGGCGGCCGACGACGAGCAACCGTGCGCCGGAGGTCACCGACAGCAGCACCTGCCCCGCGCTGCCGATCTCGACGTGCTCGGTCACGGGCACGTCCGGGAACCGCTCACGCCAGGGCGCCAGTGCCTGCTCCAGCGCCTTCTTCTCGTACGGTTCCAGCCCTCCCGCCTCGTCGGCGAGCCGCATCGACCCCGGACTGTAGGCATAGAGGGCCGGCAGGCTCCAGGCCCGCACCGCCCGTACGGCCGCGCCGTGCGCGGCCGCGGTCTCGAAGGCGAAGCCCAGCACCGCGGCACTGTCCTCCGGCGAACCGTGCTGGCCCACGACGATCTCCCCGACGTCCTGCGGCTGCGTCTCCTCCTGCGCCTGCGCGTCCCCGGCGGGAGCCCGGACGGAGACGACGGGGCACGTGGCGGAGGCGATCACCTGCTGACCGTACGAGCCGAGCAGAAAACCGAGGAGCGCGCCGTGCCCGCGCGAGCCGAGCACCAGCAACTCGGACCGCTCGGCCTCGCCCAGCAGCGCGGCGACCGCCGTGTCCTGCACCACCTCGGTGGTGACCGGCAGGTCCGGGTACTGCCCTGCCACGTCCGTCGCGGCCTCGCGCACCAGGCTCTCGGCCGACCGGGCCTGCGCGTCCCTGTCCTGGACGATCGGTACGTCCAGCGGCTGCCACAGCCAGGCGTGCACGATACGGAGCGGAAGTGCGCGGAGCGCGGCCTCGCGGGCCGCCCAGTGCAGCGCGGCCAGGCTCTCCGGTGATCCGTCCACTCCGGTGGTGATGGGTCGGGCCATGGGGGATGTGCCTCCGTCCGGTTCGAGGGGCGCGACCGGGCAGGCCCGCCCCTGTGCGTGTCAGCATCGCTGAGCCGGCGCTGCGTGCGGAGGGCCGGTCGGCCCCGACCTCGGGGCCGACCGGCCGGGGCCCCGGCCGTGCGACCGGTTACGGGTTCCCCGGCCCCGCTCTCCCTACACCTGCCGTGCACTCGTTGCGAGGGGGCCCGCCGCGCCCGCGCCATCCGACGCATCCATGGTTTCCGGCGCGTCCCGGAGTTCTCGCTTGAGGATCTTGCCGGTGGCGTTGGTGGGCAGGACGTCGAAGAACTCCACGAGGCGGGCGACCACCGCGCCGGCCTTGAGGATGCCGTAGTACACGATCGGGAACCAGGGGAGGTTCGGGCAGGACAGCGCGACCTTGTCGCCGGGCTCGATGCCGCGCGAGCGCAGCAGGTTGGCCACGCGGCGGGCGGCGGCGTCCAGTTCCGCGTAGGTCAGCTGCTGGTCGCCCAGGACGACCGCGGTGCGGCCGGGCACGGCGCGGGCGCTGGTCTCGAGCATGACGGCGAGATTGAGCATGGGAACTCCGTAGGTGTGGTGGCGGGATCAGCCGCGCAGGGCGGAGGCGAAGAGGGCGGGCAGTTTCCGCAGGCTCGGCGCGGCCGTGAAGCGGGTGACGCGTTGCACGGTGGTCAGTGCGGTGCGGTTGGTGACGAAGTACGGCGGGCGCGGGGACAGCGACGGGTCGCCCGTGACCAGCCCGCGCGGGGCGGGCGTGAAGGGGGCGCGCAGCACGGTCTTCTCGATGTCCTCGAGCATGAACGCGTTGTGCACGAAGCCGATGCCGCTGCCGATGTCCTGGCGGGTGTGGCCGGGGTGGGCGCCCCAGGGGGTGTAGCCGAGCAGGAAGCCGATCGCGGACCAGCAGTTGATGCCCAGGGTGCCGTAGCGCAGATGGGTGGTCGCCGTGTCCATCACGGCCCGGTCGGTCCTCTCCGTCCTGGGGTGGACGATCAGCGTGGCGCCGAGGGTGCCGGGGAGCGTGTCGTTGGCGAAGTCCACGGCGTGGAGCAGGAATTCGACCGGTGTCGTCCCGGAAAGCCGTACCACACCAAGGGCGCTGCCGAAGACCTCGTCGGTGATGAGTGCGTCGTCGTGGTCGGTGATGTCGGGGACGAGGAGCCGGCAGCCGTCGCCGTGGACCTCCGCCTGCGGGTGTGCCGCGAGAACGGCGGCGAGGCGCTGCTCGGAGCCGGGGTAGTAGTCGGTGCGCGGCGGCAGTGCGCGCAGCACCCGCCGGATCTCGTCCAGGAGCCGCTCGGTGCCGTCCCAGTCGCGGGGCGCGACCAGGACCTGGCTGGCGATGCAGTTGTGGCCGGAGTTGTTCATCTTGCTGGTGACGATGTGCTCGGCCTGGAAGCGGAAGTCCGCGTCGCTCCACGGCCCCGGCACCACGATGCAGGGGCTGACGCCGCCCAGTTCACTGCTGAAGGGCTTGCCGACAAGGGGCCGGTCGTCGCGGCGGCGCTGCTCGGCGTCCTCGTCGGTGCCCCAGACGATGGCGTCGTGGGTGCGGTCGCTGCCGGTCACGTGGATGGCGTCGATGCCCTCGTGGCGGGCGAGATGACTGCCTTCGGCCGCGCCGCCGTCGACGAAGCGGACCCAGCCGCGGTCGACGAACTCGGCGAAGACGTGCTCGAAGTGCGGGCGCAGATAGGCGTTGACCGGATTCATCTTGGCGACGTCGACCTGGCCCTCGGCGTAGAGCTTGTGCAGGATGTCGAGCGCGGTGATGGCGGCGACGTTCCCGGCACCGAGCACCAGGGCCACGGCGGGGCCTCCCGCCCGGCCCCGGTATTCGCCCGCGGCGCGGTCGCGGACCTGGTGGGCGGTGGTGCCGGGGCGCATCCACACCTGGGCCGTGAAGCCGTTGAGCAGCAGCGTGTCCCAGCCAGTGGCGGGAAAGACGTCGACCCGGGTACGGCCGCCCTGCTCGTGCACGGCCCCGGCACCGAGCGGTTGCTTGCCCGTGGCGATGCGCCGCAGTACGTGCAGGAGGGCAGAGGCGTTCTGCGCCAGGGCCCAGGGCCCGCCGGCCCAGTCCTCGGCGGCCCACGGGGAGTTGGGGGCGTACCCCTTCGCGCGGGCGCCGGCCGCGGCCAGGTCGGCGGCTCCGGCGGCCACGCGCGGCAGCAGCCGCTCCAGCAGGGCGATGCGTTCGGTGAGCGGGGTGGCGGACCAGGACACGGCGCCGGTGCGCAGGTCGGCGACGGCCCGGTCGAGGACGGACGTGTCGAGGGCGCTGGAATTCACGTCACTCCTTGCGGAAGGTGGTGGGAAGGCGGGCGGGGCCGTGCTCCGTGCGCTGTGCGAGGAGCGGCGTACCCCGACCAGGGGGACACGACGGTGTCGCGTCGTCAGGCCGAGAGCAGGCGCGCGTCGCGGTCCGGGTCGATCAGCGTGACGGCGGCGACGCCGCCCAGCAGGAGCAGGGCACCGGTGATCACGACCGCGTACTGGTAGCCCCCCGCTCCATGGGTGTCCACGAGGCGCCCGATCAGCGTCGGGGCGATCAGACCGGCGGTGGTCACCACGGCGTTCATGATTCCCAGGGCGCCGCCGCGGCGATCGGCCGGGGCCACCTCCGCGACGGTGGTCACGGCGACGGTGCCCATCGCTCCGGCGAGCGCGACTCCGGCGACCAGGAGCACGACGGTCACGGCACCGGCCGGGGCCGACGGAAGGGCCAGGCATGCCGCGGCGCCGATGAGCAGGAGGATTCCGCCGACCCTGCCGCGGGCCCACCGGCTCGCCGTCCCGCGGCGCAGCAGCCATCCGGTCAGGCCCGCCTGTCCGAGCACCACGACGCCGCTCAGACCCCAGACCAGCATCAGCAGCTGGGCGGACTGGGCCGAGGAGTAGCCCAGCCCGTCTGAAGGTAGGAGGGCAGCCAGACCAGGGCGAAGGCGATCACCCAATAGGTGCCGAAGTAGGCGATCGTGGCACCGATCCAGGTCCGGGTCGTGAGGATCCGGCGGTACGGCATCCTGCCGGCTGCCGGGCCGGTTGCGGTTTCGGCGCCCTCGGCTGCGAGGGCGGCCGAGTCGGCCCCGTACCGTCCCTCTCCTCCGAGGGGGATCCACAGCAGCGCCCACACCACACCGGCGACCGCCACCACGGCGACGGCCGAGCGCCAGCCGTGATGGTGGATCACGCAGGTCAGGACGGGAGCGGCGACCAGGACTCCCAGGGTGACCCCGAGCACGATCAGCGCCCCGGGCAGGTTGCGCCGGTGGTTGGGGAACCAGGACAGGGTGGTCTGCTGGGCGACGGGGAAGGCGGGCCCCTCGGCGGCGCCGAGGAGAACACGCGAGGCGATGAGCACCGCGAGCCCTCCGCCCAGGGCCAGCGGGGCCTGGGCGACGGACCACAGCACGGCCATCGTCAGCAGCAGCCACTTGGGCCGTATGCGGTCGGCGAGCAGCCCCACCGCGGCGCCGCAGATCGAGAACAGCAGGAAGAAGGCGCTGCTGGCGAGTCCGAAGGCGGAGGCGGACAGGCCGAGGTCCTTGCGGATCGGGTCGGCCGCCAGGCCGAGCACGGACTTGTCGGCGAAGTTGATCATCATGAAGACCACGAGCAGAGCGGTGACGACCCAGGCGCGGAGTCGTGGGTCGCTCACGGTCTTCGCAGGATCGGCGGGCACGGCTGGTACGACGTCGGTGTCGGTCACAAGGGCTCCGCGGGAGGCGAATGGTGAAGGGGAGAGGGAGAAAGGGAGGGGCGCGGAGCCGGGCCCGTGCCCGGATCCGCCGGCGAACGGTGCGGCCCCTGCTCAGGACAGCGGAACACCCGCGATCGCGATGCGCTCCATGACGCGGGGCTGCGGGTAGTAGTCGTTGATCGCGTAGTGCTGGGTGGCGATGTTGTCCCAGATCGCGACGGAGCCCGGCTGCCAGCGGAAGCGCACCTGGTACTCGGGGATGCGGGCCTGGAGGACGAGCTAGTGGAGCAGGTCCCGGCTCTCGGCGTCCGAGAGCCCGACGATCCGGACGGTGAAGGGCTCGTTGACGTAGAGCAGCTTGCGGCCGGTGCGCGGGTGGCGGACGACCACCGGGTGCTCGACGGGCGGCAGGTTGTGCCGGTGCACGGCGATCTGCTCGTCCGTCATCGTCGCTCCCCAGCTGTGCACCCAGTCGTGCACGGCGGTGAGCCCGTCGATGCGATCCCGCATCTCGGGGGACAGGTTGTCGTACGCGGCGGCCATGTCCGCCCACATGGTGTCGCCGCCCGCGGGCGGGATCTCGACGGCGCGCAGGACCGAGCCGAGGGCGGGCGCGGCCATGAAGGAGTGGTCGCTGTGCCAGATGTTCTTGTTGCCGATGGCCTTGGCGTCCTTGGCGAGCCGGGAGACACCGACGGTCTCGGTCTTCGGGAAGAAGGGGTTCGGCTCCGGCTCGCCCCATACGCCGGAGAGCGCGAGCTGGGA
Source organism: Streptomyces sp. NPDC059909 (assembly GCF_042730885.1). Lineage (NCBI taxonomy): Bacteria > Bacillati > Actinomycetota > Actinomycetes > Kitasatosporales > Streptomycetaceae > Streptomyces > Streptomyces sp. NPDC059909. Next base: position 9,183 of record NZ_JBHWKX010000072.1, on the reverse strand, counting down.
CTGCGCATCGAAGGCGTCCTGGTCGCGGAAGAAGATCACCTTCCACTCCAGCAGGGCCTGCCTGAGCTCCTCGGCGAGGTCCTCGCCGATCGGGAGCGAGAGGTCGACGCCGTCGATCTCGGCGCCGATGTGCGGGGTGAGCGGGCGGATGCTCAGCCGGCGGTACTCGGCCGGAGCCAGACCCGGCGCGGTGCGCTCCAGCGTGCGCTTCCCGAAGTGCATCAGGGGCTTGTCGAGGACGGAGGCAGAGGTGGTGACGACGCTGTCCATGGTTCTCCAGAACGACGACCGGATTTCGTTCCTGGAAGTATCGTTATTAGGGCAGGGCGCGGCAAGGGTCTGCGGAGGCCGATGTTCGAGCCGGTCCGCGGGGGTGAGTGGGGCGTGGCGCCGGGTGAGGGGAGTGGCTCAGGAAGTCGAGCCGACAGCGCGGGCGACGAGGTCCACCAGGGTGTCCACGAGCCGGGCGTCGGGCAGCTCCTGCTCGCCGATCAGCCGGAAGAGCAGCGGAGCGGCCACCAGGGTGGCCGCGGCCCGGACGTCGGTGTCGGGGCGCACATCACCGCGGGCGATGCCGCGCTCGAGGATGTTCCTGGTCTCGCTGGTGATCCGCTCGGTGTACTGCGCGTACTGGCCCCGCACGGCGTCTGCCTCCGCCGCCGCCCCGATCATGCCCGCGATCAGACGGTCCGACCCTGGTAGGCGGTAGGCCTCCAGGCGCGCCATGAGCACGACACGGAGCTCGGCACGGAAGTCGCCCAGATCGGGCACCGACAGGGGGCCGATACGGGTCTCGGCGGCGGCGATGATCAGGTCCTGCTTGGTGGGCCAGCGCCGGTAGATGGCGGGCTTGCTCACCCCGGCCAGTGCGGCGACGGCGTCCATCGTGACCGCCTGCATGCCCTGCTCGGTGACCAGCTCGACGACCGCGTTCAGGACCGCCCCGGTGACCCGCTCCTCGCGCGGCCGCCCCGGCCCCCGCTCCGTCCCACGCGCCTGTGTACCCGCCATGCCCCGAGCCTACGAGCCCGGCCGGAGCGCGTCGGCCGGGGGGTGGGCCGTGCCTGTACGGCCCACCCCCGCCGTGGCCGGGCAAAAGCCGGGCCGGGCGGTCGCGGAGGCGACGCGCCCGGCCCCGGAGTCGAACGGCTGGGTCAGCCCTCGACGACGCCCGACTTGGCGATCGTGATCTTCGCCTTGGTGGCGCCGCTGCGCGAGCCCAGGGACTCGATCTGCTTCACGATGTCCATGCCCTCGACGACCTCGCCGAAGACGACGTGCTTGTTGTCCAGCCAGTCCGTGACGATGGTCGTGATGAAGAACTGCGAGCCGTTGGTGTTCGGGCCCGCGTTGGCCATGGACAGCTGACCCGGCTTGGTGTGCTTGAGCTGGAAGTTCTCGTCGGCGAACTTCTCGCCGTAGATGCTCTTGCCGCCGGTGCCGTCGCCGCGGGTGAAGTCACCGCCCTGGAGCATGAAGTCCGGGATCACCCGGTGGAAGCCCGAGCCCTCGTAGCCGTAGCCGTGCTCGCCTGTGGCGAGCTCGCGGAAGTTCTTGGCGGTCTTGGGGACCACGTCGTCGAACAGCGTGAAGACGATCCGGCCGGCCGGCTCGTCGTTGATCGTGATGTCGAAGTAGACGTCGTTACTCATGGCTTCATCCTGACACCTGTGGCCATGGGAATTCACATCAGACCCGCCCACAGGCGGCACTGGTGGCCGTGTGATATGGCAGCAGGCCGGCGACCCGTCCTGAGCGTGTCGTGAGCCCGCCGTGAGCCCGTCGGGGCCCGCCGTGGTGCCGACGAATAATCCGGTGCCCGAGCCCCGACCGCATGCATACACTCGCTTCGCACGCCGCCACCACACCACCGTGCGTGTTTCGACGAATGAGGGGAGCCCGACCGTGCGTTGCCGCACTGCCGTCGTCCTTCCCCGGTCACGTTACGACGTGATCCTGATGTCTTCGTGTGCCCGGTGACGGCTGCGCGGCCGCCACTGGACTTCCGTGACGAACACCTGGCCCCTGTCCGACCGGTGAGCCGCCGACCGGGTGCCGCCGCCGGTGCACCCCGATGCCGTCGCGCCCGTCAGGGGGATCTCCCCGCCTGAGCCGAGGCCGACTTCGGGCCGTGTCCAGGCCGCCTTCGTCCGGGAATCGCGCTGCCCCTGTCTCCAGCATCCCGAAAGGCCCTGGGCCGTGCGTACCAACCGGAAACGCCATCCCGTCAGTCCGCTGAACGGCGTTCGCAACGTGGGCATCCTCGCCCACGTCGATGCCGGCAAGACCACCGTCACCGAGCGGATCCTGTACCTCACCGGCGCCACGCACAAGCGGGGCGAGGTCCATGACGGGACGACCGTCACCGACTTCGACCCGCAGGAGCGCGACCGCGGTATCACCATCTTCGCCGCGGCGGTGAGCTGCGACTGGGACGGTCACCGGATCAATCTCATCGACACACCGGGCCATGTCGACTTCTCCGACGAGGTGGAGCGCTCGCTGCGCGTGCTCGACGGCGCTATCGCGGTGTTCGACGCCGTCGCCGGCGTCGAGCCGCAGAGCGAGTCGGTGTGGCGACAGGCCGACCGGCACCACGTGCCCCGGATCGCCTTCGTCAACAAGCTGGACCGCGCCGGCGCCGAACTCGACACGGCGGTCGCGTCGATCCGGGAGCGGCTGTCCACGGTCCCGCTGGTGGTCCAGTTGCCGATCGGGCGGGAGAACGAGTTCACCGGCGTGGTGGATCTGCTGCGCATGCGCGCGCTGATCTGGGGCGCCGGGCGTGACACGTTCGAAGAGGTACCCGTGCCCGACGGCCTGCGGGAAGAGGCGCAGCGCCGCCGCCGGCTGCTCGAGGAGACGGTGGCGGAACTCCACGCGGTCGCGCTGGAGGAGTTCTGTACGGAGGGGACGCTCTCCGCACCGACCCTGGCCACGGCACTGCGCGAGCTGACCCGCAGCGGTGAGGGCGTCGTGGTGCTGTGCGGATCGGCCTACCGCAACTGCGGGATCGAACCGCTGCTGGAGGCCGTTGCCGCCTACCTCCCGTCGCCTTCGGACGTGCCGGCGGTGCGCGGCACCATGGGCGGCACGGTGCAGGAACGGGCCGCCGATCCCGCGGCGCCGCTCGCCGCGCTGGCGTTCAAGGTGAACGCGACCGCGACCGGCCGCCTGACCTATCTGCGCGTGTATTCCGGAACGATCGAGAAGGGAGACGTCGTGCTCGACGTGGGCGTGCGCCGCACCGAGCGGATCGGCAGGATCCTGCGCGTACAGGCCGACCGGCACACGGAGGTGGACCGGGCGGTGGCCGGGGACATCGTCGCGCTGGTCGGGCTGAAGACCGCCCGTGCGGGCTCCACCCTGTGTGCTCCCGACGCGCCCTTGGTCCTCGAACCGCCGACCGTGGCCGAACCGGTCGTCTCGGTGGCGGTCGAGGCCCGCAGGAGCCTCGACACGGACCGGCTGGCGTCGGCGCTCGCACGGCTGGTCGAGGAGGACCCCTCACTCGTGGTCAGGACCGACCCCGAGACCGGCCAGACGGTGCTGTCCGGGATGGGTGAGCTGCATCTGGAGGTCGCGGTGGAGAAGATCCGCCGTGCCCAGCAGCTCGACATCGGCGTCGGCCGGCCGGCCGCAGGTGGCCTACCGGGAAACGGTCACCGGCGGGGTGTCCGGGCTGGTGTACCGGCACGTCAAGCAGGACGGAGGCGCCGGTCAGTTCGCGCATGTCGTGCTCGACGTCGAGGCCCTGGCACCTGCGGCCGACACGGTCGGGGACGATGCAGGCCGCAGCGCGGAGGGCTTCGCGTTCAGGTCGGCCGTCACCGGAGGCCGGGTGCCGCAGGAGTACATCCGTGCGGTCGAGGCCGGTTGCCGGGACGCCCTGGCCGAGGGCCCCCTCGGCGGTCACCCGGTGACCGGACTGCGGGTCACACTGACGGACGGGGCCACCCATCCCAAGGACTCCTCGGAGATGGCGTTCCGGACGGCGGGACGGTTCGCGCTGCGGGAGGCCCTGCGCGCCGCCGCGATGGTGCTCCTGGAGCCGGTGGTCGAGGTCACGGCCACCGTGCCCGCCGACGCCGTCGGCGGAGTGCTCGGTGACCTGGCAGCACGGCGCGGCAGGGTCACGGGCCAGGCCGTGCGGGCCGGCACAGCGGTGATCACCGCGAGCGTGCCGCTGGCCGAACTGTTCGGCTACGCGTCCCGGCTGCGCGGCCGGACCCAGGGCCGGGGGACGTTCACCACCCGGGCCACGGGGTACGCACCCGTACCGGCAGCCGTCGCCGACGGGGTGCTGTCACGGTGAGCCGGTCCCGATGAGGGGGCCTGACGGCCTCTGAGCCCTGACGGGCCCGTGAACGGGCGCCTGATGGCAGCGGATGGCCCCGCCCGTACCTGGGCGGGGCCATCCGCGACAGCCTGCACGGGCAGGCCTCACTCCATGGGGATCCCCTGCGTCGGCACGGCCATCGGCGCCGAGGCGGAGCGCTGGTGGGGAATCGGCAGCTCCCCCTGCTGCACGGCAATGTTCCGCGTCGGAGCGGGAATGCTGATGCCCTCGTCACGGTAGCGCCGGTGCAGCCGCTTGATGAACTCGTGCTTGATCCGGTACTGGTCGCTGAACTCGCCGACCCCCAGGATCACCGTGAAACCGATCCTGGAGTCGCCGAACGTGTGGAAACGGATGGCCGGTTCATGGTCGGGTACGGCACCGTCGACGTCCGCCATCACGCTCTTGACCACCTCTGCGGTGACGCGCTCGACGTGGTCCAGGTCGCTGTCGTAACCGACTCCCGCCTGGACGCTGAGCGTCATGTGCTGCTCCGGCCGGTGGTAGTTGGTCATGTTGGTGCCGGACAGCTTGGTGTTCGGGATGATCACCAGGTTCTCGGAGAGCGTGCGCACCACGGTGTTGCGCCAGTTGATGTCGACGACATAGCCCTCCTCGCCGCTGCTCAGCCTGATGTAGTGACCGGGCTGCACGGTCCTGGAGGCGAGGATGTGCACACCCGCGAACAGGTTGGCCAGCGTGTCCTGCAGGGCGAGGGCCACCGCCAGACCGCCCACGCCCAGCGCGGTGAGCAGGGGCGCGATGGAGACGCCCAGCGTCTCCAGCACGACGAGGAAGCCGATGGCCGACACCACGACCCGCGTGATGTTCACGAATATGGTGGCCGACCCGGCGACACCGGACTTGGACTGCGCAAGGGCCTGCACCAGACCGGCGACGATCCTCGCGGCCGTGAAGGTCGCCGCCATGATGAGCACGGCGGTGAGCGTCATGGTGACGTTGCGTCCGACCCCCGGGTCGAGCGGCAGCACCGACGCCGCGACCGCCGCGCCGCCGACGATCGCGGCCCAGGGGACCAGCGCCCGCAGGGCGTCGACGATGATGTCGTCACCGTTCCACCGGGTTCTGCCGGCCCGTTCGCCGAGCCATTTCAGGATCACGCGCAGCACCAGGGCGGCGGCCAGCCCCGCCGCCACCGCGATCCCGGCGACGACCACGTCGTGCACGGTGAGCTCCCGGTTCACCGGTCCCCTCCCGTCGCACGGGGAAGAGTACGGGCGGCGCCGGTGGCCGCTGTGTGCCTGATGTGATGTGTCGTCACTTGCTACCTGTGCATTCTGGGAGTGCGGTTGTGCGGGCACGTCGGGGGACGTACGGAGTCGACCCGACGCGACGTGTCATCCTGCCGCACGCCTCGGACAGCGCTGCAGGTGGGCCCATGTCAGCCATGTCCCCGTCCCCGTAGGGTCCATGACCGGGTGGCTGCTCCCGTCTAGAACTGCTTCGCCCCCGCGACGACGGCCTCCCGGATGCGGTTGTAGGTGCCGCAGCGGCAGATGTTGCGGATCTCGTCGAGGTCGGCCTCGCCGATCTCCCGCCCTGCCTCGCGCGCCTGCCGGACCTTGGCGACGGCGGCCATGATCTGACCGGGCTGGCAGTAGCCGCACTGGGCGACGTCGTACTCCAGCCAGGCCTCCTGCATCGGGTGCAGCTCCTTGCCGACCGTGTCGGGCAGGCCCTCGATGGTGGTGACCTGGTCGCCCGGTCCGACGTCCTCGACCGGAACAGTGCACGGGGTGAACGCCTTGCCGTTGATGTGGCTCGTGCACGCCCGGCAGACGCCGACCCCGCAGCCGTACTTCGGACCGGTGACGCCCAGGACGTCCCGCAGCACCCACAGCAGCCGGACGTCGCCCTCGATGTCCACGGTCACCGGCTTGCCGTTGAGGATGAAGGTGTGGTGTGGCACAGGTGACTCCTAGAAGGCGCGGTCGAGGCCGTCGGTGGGGGAGGCGGGGATCGGCGGGGTGGTGGGCAGCGGCTCGAAGGACAGGGGTTCCCCGTGGTTGATCGGGAAGGTCGTCGGCATGGTGCCGGTGGCCCGGCCGTAGGCGCAGGCCACGGCTGCCATCGCGCCGGCGACGGCCAGTTCCCCCGCGCCGCCCGGCTTGCCGGTGGTCGGCGGCATCACCACGATCTCGAGCTCCGGCGGGGTGTTCCACTGCCGGGTGTAGAAGTAGTTGTCCCAGCTGCTTTCGAGGAAGTGCCCGTCCCTCAGGTGGAGACCCGACGTCAGGGTGATGGCGATGCCGTCGATGATGCCGCCCATCATCTGCGCCTCCAGGCCGCGGGGGTTGACGGCGAGACCGGCGTCGACCGCACAGACGACCTTGGTGACGCGCGGTCCCGTGTAAGCGTTCGGGACCTTCCGTCCGGTCGTCCCCGGCCGGCAGTCGATCTCCGCGAGCACGGCCACGAAGGCGTGGTACTCGGGGTGGACCGCGATGCCCTGCGCCATGCCGGGGGGCATGGCGCGTCCCCACCTGCCCACCTCGGCGACCTTGTCGAGCACGGCCCGGGCCCGCTCCTCCTTGAGGTGCTGACGGCGGAACGCGCAGGCGTCCTTGCCCATCCGCTTCGCCAGCTCGTCGACGACGAGCTCCTGCGCACAGCGGACGTTGGGCGAGTAGATGTTGCGCATGGAACCGGTGTTGAAGCCCTTGTCGGTCTCGCTCAGCAACTGGGTGGTCGCACCGAAGTGGTACGGGCTCTGCTGGGTGAGCTGGAAGACCGTCTCGGAGAAGGTCAGATCGCCGACGGGCAGCTGGGCCGCCTCCGAGGTGATGATCTCACCCAGCCCGTGCCCGAAGTCGGTGGCGACGGAGGTGTGCCGCTGTTCGTACGTGAGGACCTCGCCCAGCGTGTACGTGGCCCGGACGCGGGACGTGGCCATCGGGTGCGTACGGCCCTGGCGGAAGTCGTCGGTCCGGTGCCACATCAGCTTCACCGGCTTGCGCACGGCCCGTGAGATCTCGGCGGCCTCGGCGGCCGCGTCATGGAAGAGCTTCCGCCCGAACGAGCCGCCGCCCTGGGTGACATGGACCTTCACGGCGGAGGGCGGCAGGCCGAGCTGGAGGGCGATCTGTTCCTGGGCGACGATCGGCGACTTCAGGCTGGCCCAGATCTCGGCCGAGCCGTCGCGTACGTCGGCGACGGCGCAGTTGGTCTCCAGGGCGCTGTTGCTGGCGAAGTGGAAGGTGAAGCGCGCGTCGACGGCCTTGGTGAGCAGCGGCAACGGGGGTACGACGAGGGGTAGTTCGGCGCGTCGCAGCTCCTGGAGGACGGTGGCGTCGGAGGCGCCCTCGGCCGTCCCCGGCCCCCAGACGACCTTCAGGGCGCGGACCGCGTCGATGCACTGGCCGAAGGTGCGTCCCCGGACGGCCACGCCGCTGGAGACCGGTACCGCATCGGTGATGCCGGGCATCGCCCGTACCTCGTCCAGGTTTTCCACCGAGCGGACTGTGCCGTTGATCGTCGGAGGCCGGCAGACCATCGTCGGCAGCGCGTCCGGCACCTGCACGTCCATCGCGAACGTCTTGCTGCCGGTCACCGCGTCCAGCGCGTCGATCCGGCGCCGCCCGGTCCCGATGACCGTGAACTCGGAGGCCTCCTTGAGCGTGACGGAGACCTGGCTGGTGGCCACGGCGGCGGCCTTCTCGGCGAGTTCGCCGTAGGTGAGGCTGCGCCCGGTCGCCGAGGTGATGACCCCGGCCTTCGCGGTGAGGGTGCCGATCGCCTCGCCCAGTTCCAGTGCTGCGGCCTCCAGCAGCCGGCCGCGGGCGACGGCCGCCGCCACCCGGATCGGGGTGAAGGTCGAAATGGTGGTGTTGGAGCCACCGGTGAGCTGGTTGAACAGCAGCTCGGGCCGCGCGTCCGCCAGCGTGACCCGAACCTTGTCGAGCGGCAGGTCGAGCTCCTCGGCGATCAGCATCGCGCTGGAGGTGGTGATGCCCTGCCCGACCTCGGCCCGGGGCAGCGCCAGGGACGCCGTGCCGTCCGGGTCGATCCGGATGCTGATCAGGTTCGCGGTGGGCAGGGCGGCATGGGTCAGCATGTCGTTGAGGTCGTAGATCTCGGACGGCCCGGGCACCGACGGGACCACCGCGGCGGCCTTGGCCGGGGCGAGGACGGCCTCGCCGAGTTGCGCGGCCACCGTCAGCGTCGAGCCGGCCAGGACGTACCCCAGGAACTGCCGTCGGCCGATCCCATCCGGAACGATCCCGCCCGGACCGGCACCGTTCGGACCGGCACCGGACTCCGGGTCCCGTGACCTGCTGTGAACTCCCATCAGCTGTCCTCTCGACGACGATGGAGGCGAACGTCCTCCGGCCCGGAGCGGAGTGGACCATACCGACGGGTAGGAACACCAGGGTCTCGACAACTGCTGCACGGGCTGCGCACGAATCGTTCGGGCGGGCGTCCGGGACAGCGCGTCGGGACGGTCACCTCTTCCCATCATGTTGATAAGTGTTGGATGCTGTTGATCGTGCCTCGTCGGTCGATGGAAGTTCGACTGCACCTGTTAGCCCCAGAACAGCCCGACCTCAACTGGGACAACACCGAGGTACGGAACGAATTCGAGACCACCCGCCACGCACCCGATACGGCCGGGCCGACACCTCGTACGGGTTCGACCGGCCGCGTGCGTTCCGGTTGAACTGCCGCGGCACACGGCGGTACTGCTCGCCGGAGCGCCGCTCGACCGCGGCCGCGTCGCGGCGGACGCGGCAGTCTGGCTGCGCATCCGGTAGGCCCGGAGTCGAGAGACGGGACAGGGCGTGCGCGGAGTCGGGTTTCGGGCGGGTGGCCCGACTCCGCGCGGG
>NZ_JBHWKX010000071.1:0-33367 GCF_042730885.1 Streptomyces sp. NPDC059909 | reverse complement strand
AGTGTTTCCGGCGGCCGCGACCGCCTTCCGGGCGCGGTCCGCCGACATCGTCGGCTGGTAGTCGCGCAGCACCCGCAGCCGTTCGGCCAGCGCGATCAACCGCACTGCGCAATGGTCGCCGCCGGCAAGGCCCGCCACGGCGAGTGGCGCAGGGCGGTGCCGTACGCCGAGAACGGGCCGGAAGGGGCGTCCAGCCGGGCCAGCAGTGCCCGCACCCGGCGGCCGCAGCTCCCCGAACCAGGACAACTGCGATCCGAGACAGCGGCTGCTCCCCGCACCTGCGGGGATGGTCCCTCGTTGGGGACGTCAGTGTCGGTGGCCACACCCTGCTCCCCGTACCGAGGATGGTGCAGTGCGCCCGCGGCACCGGCAATGCGGCGACACGCCCCCCGGGGCCGTGGCCATCACTCGGCTGCGGTAGCGGCATCCATTCTCGGGGCCCGGTGCCGCTGGTTTTGGGGCGACGATGCGGTAGAGGGGGTTGGGCTCGCCCTCACGCCGTCGACCGGCTTGAGATGGCCATACCGTGTCCTGCGCCCCTTGGCTTGCTGGCGATCACCATGCAGGATCAGGCGCCATGAGGCTTCTGGTGATGGGCGGCACGTGGTTTCTGGGAAGGTGCGTTGCGAAGGGCGCTGTCGCCCGAGGCTGGGACGTGACGACGTTCAACCGCGGTCGCTCCGGCACGGATGTGCCCGGGGTCAAACCTGTGCAGGGGGACCGCACCGTCGTTGACGATGTCGAGCGCCTCGCGGGGTATGGGCCATGGGACGCCGTGATTGACACCTCGAGCTCCGAGTTGCCGCCGAGAGACGTGCTCCTGACCGCGTCATGCCTCCGTGAGGCCGCAGCCCGATGGGTCCACATTTCCACTGTGTCCGTCTATGCGGGCTGGCCCCACCAACCTCTGTCCGATGCGTCGATCCTTCTCGACTGCCCGGCGGACGCCGACGAAACGTACGGCTACACCGGCGAGGACGGCAGTCCCACCCTGTACGGATTTCAGAAGGCCGGCGGAGAGCGCGCCGTCTCTGAGGCGTTCGGCGACCGGGCGGTGTTCATCCGGCCCGGCGTCATTCTGGGACCGGGCGAGTACGTCGGGCGCTTGCCGTGGTGGCTGACCCGCGCAGCGCGGGGAGGGAAGATCCTTGCACCAGCGCCCGCGGACCGGCGAATCCAGCCGGTCGACGTCCGCGACGTGGCAGCGTTTGCCCTGGACCAGGCCGCCGGGACGAGCAGCGGCGGCTACAACGTTGCCCACCCCGACGGCCTCACATTCGAGGAATTCGTGGCCGCCTGCCTGAGCGTGACGGGCGCAGCCGGACGGCCGGAGTGGGTCGCCCCGGATCTGCTCATCGAGCACGGCGTGAGGCAGTGGACCGAGCTGCCGTTGTGGCGCATCCATGCGGGCGTGTGGTCGGTCGACGCCGGCCGGGCGATCGCCGCGGGGCTTCGGTGCCGGCCACTGGTCGAGACGATCCGCGACACATGGACCTGGCTGCAGAACGACGGGCGCCCCGTGGACCACCCGCGATGGGCAGAACACGGGATCGCCCCGGAGAAGGAAGCGAAGATTATCGCCTCCCTGTGATCAGGCTTCGAGCGCGAGCGGTCCGTAGGGTGTCCCGAGCTGCCGCTGGGGCGCACCGCGGGTGAAGTCCTCCAGCTGTTCGCCGAGTTCCGTCGCCACAGCCGCGCCGTGCAAGTGAGGGCGCGCCAAGTATCGACGCAGTCCGGCGGCGCGGTTGACCAGGCCCGTCACACGGTGGTCGACCGGCACGGAGAGCACGGTCGCGAGTGCGTCGGCTGCACCGTCCAGGTCGTCCGACAGTAGCCTGGCCATCGCGAGATCGGCCGCCGCCTTTCCGAGAACCGTGGTCGAGCGCTGCTTGGGCGGCCGGCTTGCCGCAAGCTCGAGGGCGCGGCGCGCCGAGGCTTCCGCGCCCGGACCGTCGCCGAGGAGCAGCGCTGTGGAGGCGTTCGACATGGACACTCGCTCGCGGGTGAAGCCGAACTCTCCGCCCACGTCGTCGTGGAGTTCATCGGTGGCACCAGTCTCGACGTTCTCGGCTGCGCTCATTGCCCGCCGCGCGCTGGCCGTGTCGCCCAGGTGCCCGTACGCGCGGGCCTCGATGGCCCGCAGGCGCCGGGTGGCTACGTCGCCCAGCCCTGCGAAAGTGAGTGCCTGCCGGGCAAGCCCTGCGGCCTGGGACTGCTGGCCGGAGTAGTAGGCGATGTAGGCCAGGCTCCCTGCGGCGAAGGCCCGCAGCGGCTCGAAGCGGGCGGTCTCGCCGTACAGAGCCGCGGTGCGTGCCAGGCGCTTCGCACCGTCGAGCGCACCGAGGTCGAAGGCGGCCTGCGACAGGAGGGCAGAGGCCTGCCCGGCCAGGATGAGCAACGCCTGCTGCTGAGCGGGCACGGCGGTGTGGTCACGGCCGGCTTCTGCCTTCTCTCGCAGCGCTTTGGTCTCCTGCCACACAGTCTGAGGCGACTTGCTGCTGTAGGCACGGGCCAGCTCGTTAACGTCATCACGCAGCTGGTCCACGGTCAGGTCGGAGAGGGAGGCGGCAGCGGCGCCGCTGGCGTCTGCCTGTGCTTCTTGTGCGGTCATTGCGATCTCGGCTTCCAGGTCGAGCACGGGTACATCGGGATCCGCCAACTCCTTTGGGGGAGCGAAAAGACGTTCGGCCGGAACGTGGAATATCGCTTCGAGTACACGGCAAGCGTCAGGAGTGGGCAGTGTCTTGAGCTGACCGCTTGTCCAGCGGCGAAACTGCGACTCCCCAAGGGTGAGGTTCCGTGCCCTCGGCCCGAGAACCTTCTCCGCAGTCCTGACGAACTCTGCTTCGAACGTTGCCCACGTCATCTTCTGCTGGCCGATCAAGACCTTCAGCAGCGTCCTCGGGTTGCCCACCATGGCCCCCAGTTCTCGAGCTTCGTTCCCGGTCTGCCAGTCCGGCGAATCCCTGCCGAATGAGGGGACTACGCTCGCCGCCGGCCTGACAACTGGCCCTGTGTAAAAGCTACTTACAAGCTACCCAGAGCCCACTTTCGCCGCGCGGAAGCGGTCCAGAAGCTCCCCGTGAAGCGATGGCGAAGCTACTGGCCGCCGGTGGACTCTGATCACCCGTTACTGCTGAGAGTGTCGACCCAAACACATTCCTATGTCAGGAGTGAACCGTGCATCCGAGAACTGTTGATCCCACGACGTTGCGCAGCGCCTGCGTCACTGCTGCCGTCGTCGTCCGCGAATGGTCTCGGACGTTCGAACCACTGCCGGGTGCCGGCACGCTTGCTCGGTTACATACACGCACGCGGCTCACGATGTTCCGGTGGACGGGCAACGACGAAGCCGCCGCCACCATCGCGGGCTTCCTCACGGCCAACGCCGTTGCGCACGCGGGCCCCGGACTGCTGCACGATCGTCGGTGCCTCGGCCTTCGCCTCGCCATCACTGAGAAAGCTGAACTGCTGGGCGACGTCTCCGACCCCCTCCCCGAGTTCAAGGACTTCGACCGCGCCGTCGCCGGCGAACGCGGGCGCGACCTGTGGCGGGTCGGCCTGCTCGGGGGCGAACTCTCCTGGTTCCTCGTCAAGAGCGGCGGGAAGACCGTACGCGCTCGCCTGGCGCCGGAGCCGGTGTGAGTATGAGTGCCCGCCTCCGCCCCACGCCTCCTGCCACCGACATGCAGGGTCTGGCCCAGCGCATCCGTGCGCTCATCGGCATTGAGGCACAACACGAATGGGTGTCTGTACCGCTCGGCGGCAGGTTGTTCGACGTCGTCATCACGGCGTCTGGGACCCTTGGCCGTGCCGCCGTCGCCCGCATGGATGACATCCAGCTGGGAATCTGCGGCCCGGTCATCGAGGACCCTGAGCAATCCCTGCTGTTCTGGCTCGTGCCATCCGGCACCAGCGCCGGATGGCAGCCGGACCTGTACAGCGTCGCCTTCGGCGCACCCTGGGTGCTTCCGTTGCCGCGGCTCAGCCGCAGGAAGCCGCCTGGACTCCACTGGCTGCGCGAGTGCCGAAGTGACCGTCTGGTCCCGCCTCTGCAACTGCGGCGTCTCCTCGGCCAGGGCAGCCTCGCCCCGCTCCCGGTCGCGGCTACCGGGCCACCACTGCAGACCTCCATGCCTGCTGGCGGATGACCTCCCACCCGCCAGCAGGCACGGGCTCCACGCACCGTTCGCAGCCATGCTCCCCAACAAGCCCCCTTCGTGCCGGCCGACCCCCGAACTGGCACGAAGGGCCCCCTTTCCAAGGAACCCTCCGTGTGCCAACACCAGCCCCCGTGCCCCACCTCCGACGCCGCCGACCGGGAAGCCGCGCGCCTCGTGGCACCTCATCCCGAGCAGGGCTGGAGCCTGTTGCGCAACGGCGTCCTGCTGTTCGACGACACCGGAGAACTCCTGCCCGACGGCGAGATCATCGCTCCGCACCGACCAACCGGAGCCGCCGCATGAGTCGCCCCCGGCAGTACAAGCAGAACGGCCTCGTCGTGCCGTACATCACCGCGTGGACCTCCGAAGAGACTGCGGCCCCCAATGTGGAGCGGCGGATCGGGAAGGGCGGCGCAGGACTCGGCTTTCGTGACGAGACGGAGTACGACCGGGACCCCGAGGGCGCTCTGTGGGTCCGGCAGGCAATCGCCCCAGGGAAGGGCCGCGCACGATTCGACACCGTGCATGCCCTCCGGCAACGGCGCGCGATGCAGCATCTGCTTTGCCAGGTATGCGGCGTATCCGTGCTCGAGGAAGGCACGGGGCGGCACCTGTTCGTGCTCAAGGAAGTCGGCCGGCCGGTGGCGGAAGGAGAGACGACCACGGCGCCGCCGGTATGCGAGTCATGCGCGCCGATCGCCGCCCGATCCTGCCCTCTCTTACGCGCCGGGCACGTCGCCGTCTGGGTGGAACAGCCACTTGCCTGGGGTGTCTCCGGCGTCCTCTACGACTCCAGGACTCTGCGCCGCATTCCGGGGGACACGCTCGTCGACGTCGCCTACGGCACCCCCGAGATCCGCTGGATCGTCGCCTCCCGGATGCGGGTCGCCCTGCACGACTGCACGGCGGCCGACATCAGACACCTCCTGCCCGCGGCTGAATCCGAGGCCTGCGGCGTCCCCTGATCCCCTGACCCCGGTGTCCAGGGCGGGGCCCGCGAATTCCCGCAAGACCGCCGCCGTGCCGCCGGGGCTGGGTGCACCAAATGCAAGCACCACAACCAATCCAGAAACAGGAGAAGCAGAATGACCACAGCAACCATCCCGTTCGCCGCCCGTGCCGCGGCTCCGCCGTGCCTGGTCACCACGTCGATCGAGGGCGTGCGGTGGAACGCGGACCGCCAGATCAACATGGCCGCCGACGGCACGCCCTGGCACACCATGCCGCAAGCCGCCTCGACGACCGACACGAACCTGGACGGCCAGGGCGACGACGTCCAGGACCCGTACTACGCATCGGCATCATGAGCACCGCCGCCCGCCCTGTGCTCGTCGTCGCTGAGCAGCTCGACGCGGCGGCCGACATGGTCGTCGACCAGCTCAACCAGCGCGACGTGCCCGTGATGCGGTTCGACGTCGCCGACTTCCCACAGCAGCTCACCCTCGCCGGCACTCATCTGCCGCAGGATCCGGGCTGGGAAGGAACCATTGACGACGGGCGCCGGACGGCGCGGCTTGAGGAGGTGCGGGCCGTCTACTGGAGGCGGCCCGCACGTCCCCTCATCGCCGGCACCGTCCCCGAGCCCTACGCCACATGGGCGCAGAACCAGGCAGACGCGGCGATCCTCAACGTGCTCGCCGCCCTTCCAGGCGTGCCGTGGATCAACAACCCGCACGCCGACCGCCTCGCCGCCCACAAGCCGCAGCAGCTCGTTGCCGCGACCCGCTGCGGACTGACGGTGCCCCGCAGCATCATCACCAACAGCCCAGACGCAGCACGACGCTTCGCGAAGGAAGTGGACGGTCCGCTGATCTGCAAACCCATCCTCGGCGGCCGCCTCGACGTCGGCGGGGAGCGCCGCCTGATGGTGGCCACCCACCGCGTCGACCCGACCGACTTCGACGACAGCATCCGCACCACCGCCCACTACTTCCAGGAGGACATCCCCAAGGCGTACGAAGTGCGCCTGATCGCCGTCGGTGACCAGGTCTTCGGCGGCAAACTGATCACGACCAGCGAGGCCGCTGGTACCGACTGGCGAACCGACTACCACCACATCGAGTACGACACCGTGCACGTCCCCGACGACGTCGCGACCGCGGTGCGCCGGTTCCTCGCCTACTACGGCATCGCGTTCGGAGCCTTCGACTTCGCCGTGACCCCCGCGGGAAGGTGGGTGTTCTTCGAGAACAATCCCGCCGGCACCTGGGGATGGGTCGAAAACCGCACGGGCCTGCCCATCGCTGCGGCACACGCCGAGTACCTGTTAGGAGCTACCGCATGAACTGGCCCGACAACGGCGCCTCCGCTGCCGCACGCCAGCAGCTGGCCGCCGCCCTCGTCGCAGGGCGCCCGAGCGAATGGAGCGACGCGTTCGCCTCCGTCCCCCGACACATGTTCGTGCCCCGCTTCTACCGGCAGAACGCCGAAGGGGCGTGGCAGTCGGTGACCTGGGGAGAGCCCGGCTACCTCGAGACGGTCTACAGCGACGCAGCGCTGACGACGCAGCTCGACGACCGCGGCGTCCCCACCAGCTCCTCCAGCCAGCCCTCCCTCATGCTGAGCATGCTCGAGGCCCTGGACGCCACCGAGGGGCATCGGGTGTTCGAGCTGGGGACCGGCACCGGCTACAACCTCGGGCTGCTCGCCCACCAGCTCGGCGACGCCAACGTCACCAGCGTCGACATCGACCCCGGACTCATCGAGGACGCGGTCCGGCACCTGCAGCACGCGGGCTTCAACCCGACAGTGGCCGTCGGTGACGGTGCGCAGGGCTACCCGCGCCGCGCGCCGTACGACCGCATCATCTCCACCGTGGGCCTGCACATGATTCCGCAGCCGCTCCTGCATCAGGCGAGCCCTGGCGCGGTCCTCGTCGTCCCTCTCGGATACGGCATCATGCGTGCCACCGTCACCGGACCGGGCCACGCCACAGGCAGGTTCCTGACCACGCCGGCGCACTTCATGGCCCGGCGCACCAACGGTGCGGCACCGCAGTTCGAGGCAGCAGATCAGCAGTCGCCCACCGACAGCAGCGTGCCGGCCGAGGCCCTGCTGGGACGGCTGAAGTTCGCGGCGTCGTTGGCCCTGCCCGGCTACAGCTCGTGCTCCTGGCGCGATGAAGGAGGGCAGCTCGAGGCAGTGGGCCTCTGGACCCCTGACGGCTCGACCGCCATCGCGCACGTCTCCGGAGCCGTCCGGCAGACCGGACCGCAACAGATCTGGGACACCGTCGAGGACCTGGACAAGGTCTTCGGCAGCGAACCGGCTCGAGACGAGTTCGTTCTGACCGTCACCCCGACCCGACAGACCGTGTCCTACGGGGACACCGACGGCCCCAGCTGGGCGCTTCCCACCGCCCTGTGACATCCAGCGACCCGATGGCTGCTGCTCCGATAGGGGCCGCAGTCATCGGCATTTGATATCGCGCGGTCGACACCTTGCGGCCACCGCCGCCAGAAACGCCGGTCACACCGGCGCCAGCTACACCAAGCTCGGCGCGCTGTACGCGCGCACCGGATCCGGGCGCATCCTGTAGGCCGCGTGCCACCGGCGCCCTCCACCCCATCCCCCCTGGAACCGGGCCGGAACATCCACAACGGCCCGACAAGGAGCGAACGACCACGTTCCATCCCGGTTCCCCCTGCCTTTACGCCCCCCATCTGGTTTCCGGATATCGGCAACCATTCCCGCCCCTCGAAAGTCCCACTTCTCGTCCGTCCCGCCTGCGTGCCCCACCGCGATGGCTCTGGAACCACTCAGGAGCTCACGCCTCATGTCCCAGCAGTTCCCCGGCCCCGGCCACAACCAGCCCCAGCAGCCCCAGTGGGGGCATCAGCACTACGGCCACACCGCAGGGGGCCGGGATCGTTCCAGCCGCAGCCCTCGAAGAAGAAGCTGTCAGGCTGGGCTATCACCGGCATTGCCGTCGCCGGGTTCTTCGTCTTCATGGTCGTCCTCGGCGCGATCGTCGGCCCCCAGGACACCGACACCACCAGCAGCGACAAGAAGGCGGCTACGTCGACGTCCGTCCCGGCAGCGCGCCTCCACCGGCAGATAAGCCGGCCGCAGCTCGCGCACCCGCTCCCGCAGGATCGTCAGCCCCCGCTCCCAGCCGATCCGCTCCGCGATCACCGTCACGGGCATCGTCGGGGTCTGTTTCAGCAGCTCCCGCACGGCTGGCTCCACCGCGTCCACCGCCGAGCCCTTCGGCGCCCGCCGATACCGCGGCGGACGGTCCGAGGCCAGCGCCCGCAGCACGGTGTTCCTGGAGATCCCCAGCTGACGGGCCACCGCGCGAGCCGACAGCCCCTCCATCCGGTGATCCATATCGGGCTGCCGGGCGGCGGTGCGTGCGGTCAGCTCCAGCCAAGTGTCCTCGTCGAGAGCCTCGGCGAACGCGAAGTGGCCGGCTCCACGCAGCGCTGCGGCTGGAAGCCGGGCGTCGAGGGCGGCTCGCCACACGGCTGCGGCCCCCTGCGCTCAATCGGCGGGCTCGGATCCCTTTCGGCCGAGAGCGACACCGTTGGCCGACCCGGCTGTTCTGCCTGCAGCAGAGACGCAGGAACACGTGCCTCCGTCGGCTGGTCGCCTGGGAGGGCACGTGTTCCTGTGCGTGCGGTGTCAGCCGATGGCCTGGCGGGTTTTCCACCAGCTGGTCTGGCCGATGATTTCGGTGCCGGATCCTGAAAGTATGGTTCTGCCGCCTGCGTAGAAGCGCAGGGAGCCGTCGGATCGGACGGTCCAGATGTCCGGGATGGAGTCCCCGTTGGCGTCCGGGGTGCCGATCAGCAGAGGGATGCTGGTGCTGGACCAGCCGGCGGAGCCGTATTCGACGTCGGTTCCGCCCTCGGAGTTGGCTGCGTACGCGAGCGAGTTCAGGTCGACGCTGCCGCCTGCGGCTGCGATGCCGATGCGCAGGTACAGCTTGGAGGTGCCGTCGCTGCGGAAGACGAGATCGGTGACGCCGTCGCCGGAGATGTCCTGGGCCGTGACGATGTTGCGGATTTCCCAGCCCGAGGAGGCGAGGCGAGTTGCCTGGTCGATGGTGGCGCCGTGGTAGCCGGTGAAGACCCACAGTTCGTCGTCGATGGTGGCGAAGAAGTCGGTCTTGCCGTCTCCGGTGGCGTCGCCGGCGGAGACGATTTGGGTGAGGGTGGCGGGGGCGGGGGCGCCGTCCGGCAGCAGGATCTCGCGCCGTTTGTCGACGTTGACGCCGCCGTAGCCGTCGCTGGGGTAGACCCACAGTTTGTCGTCGACGCGGGCGACGAGGTCCTGGAGGCCGTCGCCTCCGTAGATGTCACCGTTGTGGGTGATCAGTGCGTCGTCGAAGTGGCCGGAGGGGGCGGCGATGTAGGAGGGCAGGTCGTCGCCGTTGGGGTCCTTGTTGGGGTTGTTGCGGTAGGCGCCGGACATGGAGTAGTCGAGGTCGCCGCTGCCTCTCGTGAGGTCGTTGGTTGCCTGGGAGGGGTAGAGGAGAAGGTTGCCGTTCTCGGTGACGGTCAGCAGGTCGGGGAGCTTGTCGCCGGTGAAATCTCCGGGGGCATCGGCCTGGTCGCGCGGGGTGACGTAGAAGAAGTATTTGGTCGGATCGGAGACGTTGCCTGCACCGTCGACGGTCCTCACGTAGAGCACGTTGGGGCCCGCGGTGGGCGGCTTGGCATTGGTGATTGTCGCGCTGACGCTGGTCGACGTGCCGGCGGTACGGGCGAGGGAAAAGGGATAGCTGGCGGAGTTGAAGCCGTATTCGTAGCGCACGACGTCACTGCTCAAGGCACGCACGGTGAAGGAGCCTGGGGTGCCGAACTTCTTGGTGCTCCAGATGGCGTCTTCAGGATCGGAGCTGAAGCCGTTCTCTTTACCGTCGGCGTTGGGGAAGTCGGTGGAGTCGACCTTGGGCGGCTTGGGCGCTGCCGTGTCGAAAATGAACCGGCAGGGTGTGTTCTTGGGCGAGTAGCTGGAGGTTGCTCCCGCGTCGTCGATGGACCTGGCGCGCCAGGAGTACACCGTGCCGTTGACGAGCGAGTCGGTGGAGAAACCGGGCGTCGTGCGACGGGCCGATTCGGTGTCTGCGCCGACGGACACCTTGCCGGTGGACTTCAGCAGATCGCCTGTGGTGGACAACTTGCCGAGCGGCCAGAGGTCGAAGTCGATGTAGTCGAGGTTCTTGTCCTTGTCCTTGGCCGAGGCGGTGAAGGTGATCTCACCCGCGCCCATGCGGGCGTACGGCTCGGTGGTGGTGCACTTGGCGTCCGGGCCCAGGTCGAGAGAGGTGGGCGCATCGGGACGTCGGTTGTAGACCAGCTCGAGAACGGGGGAGTTCTCGCCGTTGGCCATGAACTTCTTCCAGGAGTACTGCGACGTCTCATTGACCGCACGCATGCCGAAGGTGATGCTGCTCTGGCCCTTGTCGGCGGCCTTCTGCGCGGCCTTCTTCACATCGAACGTCTCGTAGGCGTCGCGGCAGCCGGACTTGTAGCCGTGAGCGAAGCTCCTCGTAGCGATCTTGTTGCCGTCGTAGAGCTTGGGCGCGTTCTTCCAGTTGGTCCTGGAGGTGATCGCACCGGTGAGGTGCACGCTCATGGCGCGGTCGTCGCATGACCAGGAGTAGGTTTCCAGGACCCGCAGCTTGGCACGGGAGATGACGGCGCCCTGGAGGGTCTTGTCGAAGTCGATGTTGAAGAACGAGCGTGAGGTGCCCCAGGTGTCGGACTCGAAGCCGACCCGCGCCTCGTGGGTGCCGTTCTTGTTGAAGCCCTTGCCGTTGTAGAAGGTGGCGTCGGGGTGGCGGTTGTAGGCAGTGGTCCAGTTCTGGGTGTGCTTCTTGACCGAGGGGTCGATGAACACCGGGAAGACCGTGGACGGGTCGGCCAGGAGATCGGCATCCGGGGTGAGGACCCAGTTCGCGCCGGACAGGTCGGCGTCGACCAGCGCACCGTGGGAGTCGGGAGACGGCCCGTCAAGTCCAGGAAGCGACAGGGTGGCCGCCGAGCCGGACTGCGAGGGGGCCGGTGTCGGCTCGGCCGGTGCCGAGGGCAGCGGCGACTCAGAGATCGACGGGGCCGGCTCGTCGCTCGCCGAGGGCAGCGCCTCGGCGTACGGGTCGGTCTGCTCGTCGGACTCGGACGCGTCATCGGTGCTCGCCGAGGGCGACGGTGCCTCAGAAGCAGGCGCGGTCTCGGAGGGCAGGACTTCGGGTGCGGTGGGTTGCGCGGTGGCGCCGACCTCGCCGTCGGTGACGGCGGGAGCGCCGGCGCTGTCCCACATCAGCGGCGAGGGCGAGAGTGCCACTTCGTCGCCGTAGGAGTCCTCGGCGCTGACGATGTCGGATC
The DNA here is from genome assembly GCF_042730885.1 of Streptomyces sp. NPDC059909. Classification (NCBI taxonomy): domain Bacteria; kingdom Bacillati; phylum Actinomycetota; class Actinomycetes; order Kitasatosporales; family Streptomycetaceae; genus Streptomyces; species Streptomyces sp. NPDC059909. The sequence continues at coordinate 21,873 of NZ_JBHWKX010000071.1, read as the reverse complement.
TCGGATCCAGCCGGAAGGTGAGGGTGGGCGACGTCAGGCCGTAGGAGAGCTGGGTGACCCGGGGGTCGGCCGCGGCGGCGGGGTTCTTCACCACAAGCAGCTGGGCGAAACCGTCGTCGTCCGCGGTGAGCACCAGGTCTGCGCCTGGGATGATCTCGGGGTACAGCGCCCGGTTGGTGTCGATGATCGGCTCTGGGATCGGGCCGGGCCAGGTGAGCTGGATGTCGTGCCCGTCGGAGTGCAGCGTGACCAGCGGGCTCGCGGTCGGATCCGCCTCGGCCACCGTGCTCTTGAGCAGCGAGATGCGGCGCACTGTCGTGCGCGATGCTCGCTCCTTGCCCTGCTTGCCGACGCGTGTGCCGGGGGAGAAGACCAGGCTGGTGTTGGTGGCCTTCGGCTCCCAGCCCCGACCGGTGCGGTGCAGCGAGCGGTCGATCGGCTTCCATTCTCCGCCGACCTTGGCGCGGATGGGCGAGACGTGGATCTCGCGGGACATCCGGCCGTCGGGGCGCGCCCAGGTGGTCGAGTAGGGCGTGCGCAGCGCGGTGGCCTCCACCCGTTTGCCGCTCTTTGCCGCGCGGGTGATGGCGTCGGCCTCGCTCACCTCGGAAGTAGCCGAGGAGGCAGATGAATTGGCCTCTGACCCGGAATCCGCGTACTCGAGTCCGGCATAGGTCAGCCCGGTCGCGGCGATGGCGGCCGCACAGGCTATGGCGATGGTGCGCCGGCCGGGCAGGCGGTATCGGCGTTGCGACATGGGCGAGGTCCCTTTCCCCCTCGGCACCGGAACACGGCGGAGCGCCGGCCGGAGATGCGATGCCGGTCACGCAGGTTGGGCATACGCGACGAGCGAGCCAGATCATGACCTACGTGGGGGCTGCCGTCACCTGCCGAGTCCTCTTCAGGGCTTGGCGCGTGAGCAGTCGCAGCAGCTCGGGCGCACGTGTCCGCGGCTGACGTGCACGCAGAGAGGCGGCACCAATAAGGTCATAGGGGTCATCATCTGGACATTGTGCGAGTGCTTTTGGCGTGATTCGGAATGGGGGATTCTGTAATCAGTCAGTAGTCGGCTCCGCTGCGTTTTTGATCATCAAGGGTGGGTTGATCTGGGCTGATCACGAGACGTCACTCCCTGCGCGGCTACGTGACGTGACGATCACCACATGATCGCGAACCGTCTGGATTTTCCTCACAGGCGCCTCACACAATCCGCATGTCTTGCATGAGCCTGTGCGGTCCAACCCTGGTACCGCTCTGAGTGGTCCGGGGGATCCTGGCGTGTCTCGTTCGTCTGTAGTGCGCCTTCGTCGACGTCGTATCCGCCGTGGCCTGGTGCCGACGCTAGGTGTCGCGCTGATGGTGGCATTGCTGCCCACGCAGGCCCTGGCAATCCCGCCGGACCCGGCCAAGGACGGGCGCGAGGAACTGGTCCTGGAAACCCTCGACCAGGACCAGCCCGTGCCGGGCGAGACCGTCAACACAAGCCTTGAGAGTCTGAAGACCGAGACGCCCGCTGATCTGCAGCAGGCCCCGGAGGGCACCACCACCGCGCCGCCCGCCGACACCGGTACCGTCACCTTCGGCTCGACCACGACCCCCGCCTCCGCACGCACGGTCAGCACGACCGATGCGGTGCAGACGGCCACCTCCCCAGTTGAAGACCTGCCCGTCAGCCTCGGCCAGGCGACCGGCGAGGCCGAGCCGACCGGGACTTGGCAGGTCAGCGTCGCCGACCGGACGGACCCCAAGACGCTGGGTATTGACGGAGCGGTGCTCGCCGTGGAGGCGCCGTCAACAGGCTCCGTGCCGGTGACGGTGCAGTTCGACTACGAAAAGTTCAAAAACCTCTACGGTGCCGACTGGGCCTCCAGGCTGCGCTTCGTTCAGTTCCCCGAGTGCTACTGGGACACCCCGGAGGACGAGGCGTGCCAGACCTACGAGGAACTCGAAACTGTCAACGACACTGACACCGAGACGGTCACCGCGACCGTTGACACCGCTGCAGACGGCACCATCACACCTGCCTCGGCTTCCTCTGTGGCCCGGACCGGCGGTACGGGCGTCATACAGGCCGGCTACCGCACGCAGGTTGCTGCTGTGGCCGGTGGCGACATGGCGGTTCTCGGTCTCACCGACTCGGGCGCCGGCAAGGGCGGCTCGTTCAAGGCGACCCCGCTGGTCTCCAGCGGCTCGTGGGCGGCCGGTGGCTCCTCCGGCGCCTTTACCTGGTCCTACCCGCTGGCCATCCCGCCGGCCCCTGCCGGGCCGTCTCCCAACGTCGCCTTCGAGTACAACTCGCAGACGGTGGACGGCAAGACAGCTGTTTCTTCCCCGCAGGCATCCTGGATCGGTGAGGGTTGGGACTACGACCCGGGCCACATCGAGCGCCGCTACCGTCCCTGCAAGGACGACACCGAGACCCTCCAAGCCGGGACCCCGAACAACACCGCCGCGAAGGACAAGACTTCCGACCTGTGCTGGGTGTCGTACAACGCCGTGATGTCGCTCAACGGCCGGACCACCGAACTGGTCCGCGTCGGCAACACCGACGTCTACCGCCCGCAGAACGACGACGGCACCCGGGTGGAGCTGAAGACCGGCGCCACCAACGCCGACAACGACGGTGAGTACTGGGTCGTCACCACCCGGGACGGCACCACGTACTACTACGGCCTGGACGCAGTAGGCGGTGGCCACGCCGCCACCGACTCGGTCTCCACCGTGCCCGTGTTCGGCAACCACCCCGACGAGCCGTGCCACACCAGCACCTTTGCGGACTCCCGGTGCGGGGCGGGCAAGCAGCAGGCGTGGAGCTGGGGCATGGACAAGGTCGTCGACGTCCACGGCAACGCGATGGTGATCGACTGGCACCAGTCCACCAACTACTACGCCGTTCGGAAGAAGTTCACGACGCCCGAGGCGTACGACCGAGCCGCCTACCCGGACCGCATCGAGTACGGAATGCGGTCCACGGACCTCACCAAGCCGTCCGCGAAGGTCGACCTGATCGCTGCTCAGCGATGCCTGACCTCCGCCACCGTCTGCGACGGCACCAACTTCGACAAGACCGACGACCCGGGCGCGTACCGCCCCTGGTGGGACAGCCCCGGCAACCTCAACTGCAAGGCCACTTCCAAGTTCTGCCCCGCCTTTCCCTCCTTCTGGACCCGGCTGCGCCTGTCCGCGGTCACCACCTACGCCCAGCGCGCGGGATCGAGCACCCTCCAGAAGGTAGACACATACACGCTCCACCAGTCCTTTCCCAAGGACTGGTACGACACCTCGCCCGGCCTGTGGCTGGACTCGATCACCCGCACCGGCTTCGGCCCAGGCGACACCACCGGCACTCCCCAATCCAAGGACGGCGTCAGCTTCGCCAAATACACGGTCGGCGCGTCCTCTCCACTGAACGCACGCCTGAAGGACCGTCAACTCCCCAATCTCGTTCCCTCAAGCTCCAGCGACAAGCGCCCAGGCTTCACCCGTCCGCGCATCGGCACAGTGGCCACCGAGAACGGCGGCGACATCGAGGTCGAGTACACCGGCGGCTGCCCCTCCGAACCCGCCACCGACAAGGGCAAGAGCAACGGCACCTGCTATCCGGTGCGCTGGTCCCCGGACGGGGCGGAAAAGACGCCGGCCAAGGCATGGTTCAACAAGTACGTTGTCGCTTCGGTCACCGAAACCGACAAGGTCACCACGCACGGCAAGCCCATCGTCACCTCCTACACGTACGACTCCCCGGCCTGGTCCAAGAACGACGACGAATTCACCCGTCCCTCCCTGCGCACCTACAGCAAGTGGCGCGGCTACCGTCAGGTCGCCACCACCAAGGGCAGCAAGACCACCTCCCAGAATGGTGAGATCCCTTCACAGTCCTACGGCGTCACCCGCTACTTCCAGGGCAACGGCGGCCCGCTCAAGGACTCCCAAGGCGCGGTGGAACTGGTCGCCGACGACGCCGAGCAGTACGCCGGCATGACCGCCGAGGTCATCACCTACGAACACACCGAAGGCGACCTGCTCAAGCGGGCCCTGACCTTCCCCCAGTCCAAGCAGACCGCCTCCCGCGCCCGCGAGGCCGAAGACGGCACAGACCTCGACCCACTCCTCGCCCACCGCACCTGGGTCGCCCGTACCGACGCCATCCAGACCCTCGACAACAGCTGGCAGACGGTCCGGACCGAGACGACCGTCGACGACACCTACGGACTGCCCACCCAGCTGCAGATGTCTGTCGTCAAGCCCAACGGCACCGGCGGCGAAACCCTCAGCAACCAGGTCTGCATGCGGACGAGCTACGTCCACAACACCACCGCCTGGATCATCGGCAAGCCCGAAGAAGCCCGTTCCACCGCAACGCCCTGTTCCGGCTACGCGACCGCAGACCCAGCAACCCAGCTCCTGAACTCAGTTCAGACGTCGTACGACGGGCAGGCCTGGCGAGTCCCCCCGACCAAGGGCCTCCCGACCTCCGTAGCGGAGATCAACGGCACGGGCACATCCCACCCCGTGGTGACCACGACGACCTACGACCCCCTGGGCCGGGTCCGGAAAGTCACCGCCCCGGAGACCGGAACCAGCGAAACCGTATACACCCCCGGCGACACCGGCGGACCCGTCACATCTGTCACCACCATCAACCCCAAGGGCCACACCTCCACCACGACCTACGACCCGGGCCGCGCACTGCCGCTGACGGTCACTGACACCAACGGCCGCGTCACCCGCAGCGAATACGACGCGCTCGGCCGCCTGATCAAGGGCTGGTCGCCCTCCCGCTCCTCCGGCGGCAAGAGCCCCGACGTCGAGATCAGCTACCAGACGGCACTGGCAACCGACGAGGACACCACCCCCGCCTCCATCACCGTCAAGACCCTGAAAGACGACGACACCTACAGCCACCAGGTGACGATCTACGACGGTCTGATGCGTGAGGTGCAGACCCAGTCAGAAGCCCACGGCGCAGGCCGGGTCATCGTCGACACCAAGTACAACGATCACGGCCTGCTCCGGGAGAAGACCGGCGGCTACCTCGTCAAGGGCTCCCCGACCACCAAGCTGTTCGCCCGCAAGTCCGAATCCCTGGTCCCGACTAAGACCAAGACTCGCTACGACGGCCTCGAGCGTGTCACACGCTCGTCCGTCTACTACGGCGAGGACTACCAGTACGCCTCGTACATCTCGTACGACAAGACGTCCGTCTTCACCAACCCCGCCGGCTCCACCGCCCCGTCCACGAAGACCTTCACCGACGCCTTGGGCCGGGTCACGTCGATCCGGCACTACTCCGCCGGCACCAGCGAGTGGCGGACCACCAGCTACTCCTACGACGCCCGCGGTGACCGCTCCAAGGTCACCGACCCGGCCGGCAACAGCTGGACCTACACCTACGACACCCGCGGCCGACTGAAGAAGTCCACCGACCCGGACACCGGCGAGTCCTCCTTCACCTACGACGACGCCGACCGCAAGATCAGCACCACCGACGCGCGCGGCAAGACCACCTACACCACCTACGACCAGCTGAACCGCGTCACTGCTGTCCGCGAAGGCTCTGCAACCGCTCCTCCCGTCAAGGAGTTCACCTACGACACCCTCATCGGCGCGGTCGGCCAGCCAGTCGCCTCCATCCGGCACACCGCTGGCGGCGACTACATCAACCGCATCACCAGCTACGACACCGACTACCGGGCCACCGGCCGCGAAACCGTCATCCCCTCCAACACGATGACCGCCGGCCTGTCGGGCACCTACCGGAACCTGTACACCTACACCCCCACCGGCAAGCCCCTGTCCGTCAGCCTCCCGGCCAAGGGTGGCCTTGCCGCCGAGAAAGTCATCACCCGCTACGACGCCGAGGGCATGCCCGAGTCCACCTCCGGCCTCGACTGGTACACCTCCGACGTGACCTACTCCCCGTACGGCGAGGTACTGCGCACAGTCAGCGGCCCACAGCCCTACCGCGTGTGGACGACCAACTTCGTCGACCAGCACACCGGCCGCCTCCAGCGCACGGTCACCGACCGCGAAACCGCCAACACCCACCGAATCGCTGACAGTTACTACTCGTACGACACCTCGGGCACCATCACCTCCAACGCCCGTAAACTCACCGACTCCACCGGCTCGACCTGGGACAACCAGTGCTACACCTACGACGCACTTGGTGAACTGGTCCACGCCTGGACGTCCAACATCACCCCCGACGCCTCCGGCACCGGCTGCCGCTCGTCCGGAGGCACCAACTGGGGCTACCGCACCGACGGCCTGCCCTCCAGCGGCCCCGTCGCCAATGCCCCCAATGCGGCCAGCGACACCACCGGCCCCGACACGGCGCTGGCCGACTCCCTCAACGCAGCAGCACCCGCCACCGGCACGGTCGCTACCGTCTCCACGAGCCCCAACCCGAACCCCAACGCCTATCGCCAGTCCTTCACCTTCGACTGGCTCGGCAACCGGGCAAGCCTCATCGAGCACAACACGGCCGACGCCACGAAGAACGTCACCTTCACATACGGCTACGGCACCACTGGGCCCACCACACAGCCGCACACCCTGTCCTCGATCAGCTCCACCCCCTCCGGCCAGGGCAGCACCTACACCAGCGACGCAGTCGGCAACACCGAAACCCGCGCACCCCCCGGCATCAACCAGGACCTCGACTGGACCGCGGAGAACAAGCTCGACACGATCACCAGCAACGGTGTCAAGACGAGTTACGTCTACGACGCCGAGGGCAACCGCATCCTGGAGAACTCGCCCTCAGGCTCCACCCTCTACCTGGGTGAAACCGAACTCACCACCGACGCCACCGGCAAGATCACCAGAGCCTCCCGCGGCTACGGCCACGCCGGCGCCCCCACCGTCGTCCGCACTACCACCAACGGCGCGACCACCGGCCACAAACTCAACGTCCTCATCTCCGACCACCTTGGCACCGCCAACACCACCGTCGAACTCGGCGGCACCCAGATGGTCACCCGCCGCGCCTTCAAGCCCTATGGAGAGGCCCGCGGTCCCAAGCCCTCCACCTGGCCCAACAAGCGCAGCTACCTCGGCGTCGGCATCGACGACGCCGCCACAGGCCTGACCCACATCGGAGCCCGCGAATACGACCAGGCCGCCGGCCGCTTCCTGTCCGCCGACCCCGTCATCGACATAGCCGACCCGCTCCAGATGAACGGGTACGCCTACAGCAGCAACAGCCCCATCAGCAATAGCGACCCCACCGGATTGTGCGCTGAACTGGACTGCCCCACCCGCCCCTGTGCCGTATGCGAAAACACAACACCCGGCGAGACGCCGTCAGATACACCTAGGGTAACCGCCAATCAGCAAGCAGCGAACGAAAGCGGGACCGGCGCCACGGCGACTACTGGCAGTGATGGTCCACTTCCGAGCCCGAGTCCGGGGCCGGAACCACTCCCCGGTCCGTACAAAGATGCAGCTATCAAGGACCCTGCACTTCAGGCTCTCAAGTGGATCTGGAACGAGGTTCTCGGTTTCGGCCCACCCGAGATGCAACTCATGTGCCAGGCGGATGGCACGTGTGAGTACCTTCCGCTCAAAGTGGGTGTCGTCCCTTGGGGTCCTGGGGGCAAGAGTGGTCTTCTAGGAAATGCGGGCCGGGCCGGCGCAGGCTTTAGCTTCGCGCAAGCGGTGAAGTCCTTGAAGGAATCGATTCGGTCACTTTCCTTCAAGAAGGGTGGGCCAACCTCCGGACTAGGCGTCGCTCCTGACGGGCGGATCTACCTCATCCACAGCGGAAACAAGGTACTCGACAAAGAGCTGCTGAAAATCGCCAACGAAAGACTCAGAGAGGTAGGTATCACAAGGGGTACGGCAACTTCGGCCCGTGCTAGCGATGCTGAACAGAAATTCGCTGCGATCATGATTCGGGACGGCATCAAAAAGGCCGAGGTCGTCATCAACAACCCTGCCGGGCCGTGCAGGCAGCCAATGGGTTGTGATCAAGTACTTAATGCCATGCTGGGCAACAGGCAACTCACAGTACACTGGCCGAACGGGCAAGGTGGCTACAGCTCGTGGACCTATGGAAATGGCCACGTAGGGATGGGTGGAAAGTGACGCACAACAGGGTTCAGGCGTACTATCGCGAACAGCATGCAGACGAACCATCGGTAGTCCGAACCCCTGAGGATGTCGACGCGCTGATCGACGCTCTTGCTACGGGCCCTGAGTTCGAGAACTTGGCTGTTCTGCACAGTTCGGAGCGTGAGCTTCTGCCGTCAGGATTTCCAGATCACGAGTTCATGGTTGGCGCCGACGGGAAACGACAGGTAGGGGTTCTGAGCTTCATGGACGAGAAGAACTTCGTCTCGCTCGGCTCTTCGGGGAGTAATGGAGGGCAGGTCACCTACTTTGTCGCAGAGAATCCGACCGAGTTTCCCGCCACCGCAGAAATCCCCCTTGCTCTGGTGCGTCAGGCCGCAAAGGAATTCCTTTTTTCCGGGGGGCGGCGTCCAACGTGTGTCCAATGGCAGGAGCCAGAAATCTGGTAATCGCTAAATTCTGATTCCGCCGGGGCACCGTCGATTCTGGCGAGCCGTGCGGCCGCGGGGCAACCAGCTGGATCTGGGTGCGGGTGGAAAGTCTGTCGGTGAGGTTCTTCTCAAGCAGGGGAGAGTGGATCGTCGCATTCATGACCATTTCGCCGATGTGGAAGTTCGGTCAGGTCTAGACGAGGTGCTTCGCGGGGCATATTGATCGATGTTGGCCTGCTTGAACTGAGTTGAGAGGGCGGTTCGTGAGTTATGAAGCCAGCGAGGCCGTCCAGGCCGTCGAGCAGGGCCTGGACAAGGCCTTCCGCGCGATCGGCCACGTCTCGTACAAGGAAGCTGCCGAGCCCCAGCCCGAGACCTCTGCTGCGCCGCCTCATTCACGGTCGAATTTCTATAACCGTCGCAGGCCGGACGGCGGCGCAGCTCGCCCCGTCAGCCTCGATTCTTCCGAGGGCTGACGGCGGCGTTGTGAGCGGCTGGCTGCCTGATATGTCCCGTGCCGTGTCGGGACTGGCCGTCGCGTGACGCTGCGGGGCGTCGGGTTCCACGGGCCCGAGGATGGTGCGGTGCCCTCCTTTCCAGTGTTGTCGGGGTGCCGGACTGCCGTCAGGTGAGGGCCGGGAGCTGGTGGGCCCGCTGCCAGGCGGTGGTGAATGCGCGTGTCCAGGGCCAGGTGCGGTCGAGGTGCAGGGTGCGCCTGCGGGCGTGGGCGGTGAGCCGGCCCGGCAGGTGGTACAGCTTTATGCGGATCGTCTCCGGCTGCGCGGCGGCGAGTTCGGGCTCGTCGTGCAGGAGGAGGAGCCGGGTCCATGCGTCGAGGTCGGTGGCGATCGTGGCGGCCAGCACCCAGGCGGCGTTCAGCTGCCAGGACTTCGAGGGCAGCAGTCCGAGGCCGACCCGTTTGATCGCTTTCACCCGGTCCTCGACCTCGGCGTGATCACGGTAGAGGGCGTCGACGAACCACACCTGCCCGGAGCCGGGAGCCCCGGAAAGTCCCTGGTGAGCGGGGATGTTCGTGGCGATGATCTGATAGCGCCAGCCGGTGCGCTTCTCGAAGGCGGTCAGCTTCTTCGCATCCCGCCGCGAGGGCTTGACCCGGCGCACGATCAGCCGCATCCCCTCGGGCCAGCCGGTCAGGTCACGGACCCCGGTCAGCTCGGCGACCTGGTAGGTCAGCCACTCGCCGTCGGGCCCCTTGATCTCGTGGACCCCGCCATCCTGTCGCAGCGCGGCCGTCCACGCCTTCTCGGGCAGCAGCGCGATGGCCTGCTCGTCCGGCTCGTTGATCGCCCAGCCGGTCACCCAGCGCACCCGGCGCCGGCTGGTGGTCAGCGTCTGAAGGTGGTCGAGGACCTCGTGGCTGAAGGCCGCACCGTCGACCCGGACCAGCAGCTTCGACCACAACGGCAGCGGGAGCTGCCGCAGCGCGGCGGCCAGAACGCTCTTGTGGTCGGCGACGTCGTTGGGCGGCGCATTGCCGGGCCGCAGCAGCATGGCGACGCACTCGCGGGTGTTGGCCACCCACGCCCCCAGCGGCATGTGGCCGAAGCTGCCCTTGAAGGTGCCCGCCGCGCCTTCCTTCCGGCTGGTGCAGGTGACGATGGTCGCGTCCAAATCGAGGACGTACCAGCCGGTCACCTCCCGGCCGCACACCGAGATCCAGGGGAAGCCGCCGGGACGCAGGGCGAGTAGCATCCACACCACTCGACGTATCGCGGCGCGGGCGCGCTCGATCCGGGCCGCGACCGGGGCGTCGATCGCCGCCAGGGCGCGGCGCAGGGTGCGGTCCGAGACCGGCCGTCCGAACACCGCCCGCCAGTGGTACTGAAGCTGCTCGGCCTCCAGGACGTTCGTCGCGCCGAGCACGATGGCGCAGGCCAGCTGGACCAGCGCCATCCCGCGGTCCCGCCAGCCCGGCCCGGTGCCCTTCGGCAGCGCGGCGCCCAGGGCGCGGGTCAGCCCGGTGCGGTCGGCGACCTTCCGCAGCAGCACCACCCCCGCGTGACCGATCAGGTTCTTGCCGTCGGCCCGCACGGCGAGCCGGTGATCCCATTCGGTAGCCTGCACCTGTTGGGTGCCTCTTCTCTGCGACGGTTTTGATCTCAGCAATCAGATCATTGCAGGTGGGAGGCACCCTTCTCCTGTTGGTGCGTCAGGTGACCGTCACAGCTGAATTCATGCCGACCGCGACGGTGGCGCGCTTGGCGCCGCGGTGGGGGACGAGTCGTCGGTACTGGGCGCCGAGGTAGGTGCCCTTGCTTCGGGCGGCGGTGGCGCCGGCCATGAACAGGGCGGTCTTGAGCCAGGTGTCCCCGTGGCGGGTGCGGCCGGACAGCCGCTTGCCGGCCGACTCCTTGTTGCCTGGGCACATCCCGGCCCAGGACGCGAGGTGTCCGGCGGTGGCGAAGCGGCCCATGTCCACCCCGACCTCGGCGATCAGGATCTGGGCCAGGGTCAGGCTGATCCCGGGGATGGTGATCAGGAGCTCGACCTGCGCACGCAGGGGCAGCAGTTGCCGGTTGATCTCCTCGCTCAGGCGGGTGATCCGTGCGTCGGCCTCGTCGATCGCGCGGAGCATCGAGGCGACCATGAACGCGTGGTGCTCGCTGAAGCTGCCGGTCAGCGCCCGGGTCAGCAGGGGCACCTTGCCCTGCAGGCTGCCCAGGGCGAGATCCGCCAGCACCTGCGGGTCGCGCTCGCCCGCGACCAGGGCGTCCAGCATGGCCCGGGCGGAGCGGCCGGTGATGTCGCTGACGACCGAGCTGAGCTTGATCCCGGCGTCTTCAAGGAACATCGCGAGCCGGTTGACGTCGCGGACCCGGTCGCGGGTGGTCTCGGTGCGGTACCGGGTCAGGTCACGAAGTTGGCGGATGTCACGCGGTGGCACGAAGCTGGGCCGGACCAGGCCGTACTCGACCAGGCGGCAGATCCACTCGCAGTCCTTCACGTCGGTCTTGCGGCCCGGGACGGTCTTGATGTGCTGGGCGTTCAGTAACCATGGCTCGATCCCTTCGGTGGCCTCCAGCAGGTAGAACAGGGGCTTCCAGTACGACGCGGTCGCCTCCATGCCCACCCGGGTGATCTGGTTCTCCACCAGCCAGTCCCGCAGTTCCAACAGGCCGTCGCTCATCGTGGAGAACGTTCGCACCTCACGCCGCGCCCGCTTCCCCGAGCCCGGCAGCCGGATGCAAACCTTGGCATCCGCCTTGCTCAAGTCGATGCCTGCGCACCGCTCTTCCACCACGTCCACGACAGTGCCCCTCCCCGTGAGTCGACCCGCGACGGGTGCCCGCCCTTCCAGGGCCACAGGATGCAAAGACGCTCTCTTGCGTGCTCATGGCAACAACATTGGATTCCTGCGCACGGCCCCCGCGTCCGACTGACTATCGGGCTCACTCGCACCAAGCACAAACGACGTCCTCCGGACGGGCACCCCGCCCCATTTTCCCGGCACCGGGGTGCGGCCGACAGGCCGCGGGATGACTGACTACATGATGGCGGCCGCGATCATCGGCGGCGCCGCGGTTCATGACGGAGTTGGCGGGGCGGCCGCTGCCCGGGTCCGCTCCCGCTGTGGAGACGGAGACGGAGGCGCGCGCCCTTCGGGGGGCGTGACGCTCGGCGGGGCGCCGGCCGGCCAGGCGATGGTGTGCCCGTATCACTCGGTTCGCAGGCGGCGGTTGGCGGCGTGGTTCACACGGTCGGCCGCCGCCGCGGCGCGTCGGGGGCATCGGTGCTTCGCGGCACCGAGCGTGCGCAGCAGGGGCTCATCGGGTCATCGGCCTCGCGTGGGTGGGTCATACGAGGGCGGTCATGCGGACGCGGGAAGGGCGAGGAGTTCGGCACGGCGGTGGCGGCCGTTCCCGGGCGTGTCCAGGGCGGAGGGGCGCTCGAAGGCTGGCTGTCCACGGTGGCGGCCGGTACCGAAGTCTGTGACAGGACGAAGGCGGCGGAGGGTCTTAGGGGTGCGGATCGACTGCTTCATGGTGTTCTCCTGGGGGTGTTTTCGAGCGGGTCCGGCTCAGATGCCGCGGGGGTCCTCGATGGCGCGGATGGTCCAGAGCTGGTCGAAGTGCCAGCGGTCGAAGTCGTAGGCGTGCTCGTTCGCCTGGGTGACGGTGGCCCAGCGTCCGTCGGTCCAGTGGTAGACGCGGTGGCCGTCGTAGCGGAGCTGGTGACCGTTGTCGCCGGAGCGCCAGTACGAGTGGCCCGACCCGTCCCGCTCGCCGTGCCATTCACGGTGCCCGTCCGAGAGGGACCAGCCCTGGCCGATGTGGAAGAGGCCGCCGCGCTCCGCCACGGCAACGACGGCGGTGCCGGGGTGGTGACCGCCGTGCTGAGCCGTGGGCAGGGCGGCCGCCGAAGCGGGTCCGGCGACGGCGACGAGCGCGCTTGCGGTCATCGTCGCGGTGGCTGCTGCGAGGGCGACGCGGGTTATCAGCTTCTTCATGGTTCTGGCTCCTTGCTTCGCCCGACTTGTCGAGGGGGCGACGAACGGTCGACGTGCTGTGCCGTGGGGCTCGTGGCCGATACGGCTGAGCAACGTCATGCGTTGACGCTATCAGATCGTTGAGGCAGATCAATAAAAGAACGGATGTGACTGTCGACTCATCGGGACGAAGCTGCCTGAAATGTCGTGATTACCCAGAAAGGGGTGGCATGACAAGGGGCCACGGGAATGTCCCGTGGCCCCAAATCGCCTGCTGGCGGGTCGGTCAGGTGCAGACGGTGTCGCTCTTGGATGTCCTCACCCGGGCCAGGAGCTTCCGGAGTGTCGAGAGCTCCTCGGGGGTGAAGTCGGCGAAGAGCTCCTGCTCCACCTTCGTGATGGCTTCCTGGGCCTTCGCTAGGACGCGGTCGCCTTCTTCGGTGAGCGCCACGATGTGACGGCGCCGGTCCGCCGGATCGCGCCGGCGCTCGACGAAGTGCGTGGCCTCCAGGTCGTTGAGGATCCCGCACAGGATGCTGGGATCCACCTCCAGAGCCCCCGCCATGCCCTTCTGGCTCATGTGCCCCGACTTGCCCAGCAGCATCAGCGTCGTGCCTTGGCGCGGCGTCAGTCCGCACAGTGTGAAGGCGTGCTCCATGCGGGCGTAGGCGATGGCGCCGTGCCGGGCGAGCAGAAAGCCGAGCCGGTCGAGGGGGTCCGCCTCGAGGGTGTCGGTCAGGTCCGCATTCATTGTCACCCCACTTATTGTATCAGTTTGGAAACTGTTACCTGAGTTGGATCATCTAATGATATCGATGATAGAGGATTCTCAATGATGGGGGAGGTTCAGTCCATAGCGGGAGCACGGTTCGCAGGGCCGGGGGCCGCGGTGGTGGAGGAGGAGGCGTGATCGGCGGTTTCGCCATGTCGTCCCAGACAGCCGCGAGCGGTTTGCCCTACGATCCGGGCTCCTCGGCCCTGGCGCAGGTGACCGGTGGGAGACCCGCTGCACCCTTGCCCTCACCCGCTTCGCTTCCCTGGCCGGGCGTGATGAAAGGCTCCGGGGCGTGCATGAGCGCTGGCACCATCCGCTGGACCAGAGCGGCCCGCGCTGTCGCATCGCCAGCCTCCGCTCCGAGGAGCAGTTCCTTGAGCGACCTGGGGTCCTGTCCGGATCCCTCTTTGGTCTCCGCAACACCGAACAGTCCCAGCGTGGACAGGATATTGCCGCGGTGCAGGAACAGCTGGGCGACCGCTGCCGACCACAGACGCGCGCGGGCTCCGGCGGTCTTCGCGGTGACCTGGCTCCGCGCAGACTCCTGGAGCGTTCCCCTCACGACCGGCCAGAACCGCCCCGTGTCGCGGATGGTGTGCTGGCCCGTCCCCTGCCCGGCATCCGGGAGAATCTCTGGGAACACGAGCGTGGTGATGGCCCGGACGGCGATCTCGCGCAGGACGACCGGGAAAGCCTCGTCGCCCGCGGGGACGAGCGGGCCGTCAGGGCATCGCGTACTCCGAGCAGATGCTTCCTCTTCGCCGGATGGCCTGGGGTTGGAGACCCGCACGGGCGGGTCTTCAACGGGGCGGCGTCCGCGGGGCGGTTGCCTGTCGTGCATGCCCGGGATCGTGTGCTGCTCACGGTCTCGGGCACGGTTCGGGATTTAGTGCCAGTGGATGTCGGTGAGGCTGTCGAGTGGTTGCCGCTCGGTGAGTGTTTCGGGCAGGGCGAGTGTGTCTGCCTTGCGCAGGGCGGCGGGGAAGCGGAGGTGGCCGCGTTCCTCGATCTCGTTGAGGTTGACCTGGAAGACGCGGAACTCGTCGAGTTCGAGGGCTTCGAGCTGGTTGAGGTTCTGGGTGAGTAGGAAGGCTTTGGCCTTGAGTTCGCCGTTCTCGGAGAATGCGATGACTTTCCAGTACTCGCGGGGGAGCTGGACGTTGCGGAAGAGGCGGTCGTCTTCCTGGAAGACCGGCCCGCCGAACGCGCTCACTTTCAGGTCGTCGACTTCGACGTCGGCGAAGACGGCGTCCTCGAGTTGTCCCCACAGTCCGCCCTTGCTGCTCTGGTTGAAGTCGTCCATCTGCGGGGTGATGTTGGTGTAGAAGAACGAGTCCAGGTTGGCTTGCTTGGCCTCGGCGGGAGGGCCCCAGAGCAGGTCGGCGCGGCGGGCGATGTGTCCGCGGTCGAGCCGGTTGGCCTCATACAGCTCGTTGCCGATCTGGACGTCGTCGTCGATGCGTGGGTCTTTGACGAACTTGATGCCGTTGCGGCTGAGTCGCTTGAGTGAGGCGCCGTCGATGTTCCAGGCCACCCAGAACGCGAAGCACCGTGACGCGCTCAGGGCAAGCGAGAAGTGTGTGTAGGGGATGACCTCGGAGCCGCCGTGCTGGACGGCGTCGTCCTTGATGGCTGCGTTGAGCTGCGGGACGTCGATCCGCTTTGCCAGGAAGCCGGTGTCGTATCCCTTGATGAGCTCGGCTTCTTCAACGGACGGGGGCGTGAGGCTGATCTCGAGCTTCTCGAAGACCGAGCGCGGCAGGCAGGCCAGCGCGTGCTCGTCCGGGTTGTCGCCGCTCTCACCGCCGAAGTGAAGGCCGGCCAGGACCTTGCTGGGGCGGCCGTTGCCGGCTTTGAACATCCAGACCGAACCGGAGTCGCCGCCTCGGCTGACCTCGTCGTCGGCGGGCGGGTTGTCCGGGTCGATGCCGATCTCGAAGCAGCCGATGATCTGCTCGCCGACACCCTCGCCGTAGTCGATCTTGGCGAGGGTGTCGATGCGCCGGACCACGCCGTGGGTGACCCCCGTGGTGCGGCCGCTTTTGATGACCTTGTCGCCGAGTTCCGGCTCGCCCAGGTCCTCCGGCGCGACGCCGAGTTCGAGGATCTCCCTGCTGAACTGGCGGTCCTCGATCGTCGCCACCGCGCAGTCCCCTGCCATACCGAGGTGGGAGCGCTTTAGGATGCCGAGGCGGTTGAGGGTGATGCGGTTGTCGTCGTGCGGGCCGGGCTGCACGACCGTCTCGCCCAGGGCGCCGTCCGGGCCGTGCAGCACGTGCCAGTTGCTCAGGACGTAGGGGGTTGCGTCGTTCCTGTCGAAGACGATGCAGCCGATGGTGCCGGCCGAGACCTCGACATGCCCGACACTCGCCCCGGGCAGGATCGGGTCGAGACGTTGCTTGCGGATCGGGCTCTGCGCCTCGGCGACGACACGAAACTGCGTCGTATAGCTGCGCTGGATGACGTCGGTGGGGACCTCGACGCCGTCCACCTCGATCGCCTCCGGCAGCTCGGTGGTTCCCAGCGCCTCCAATACCTCGGGTTCGGAGGTCTTCACATCCACCGTGAACTGCAGCGTAAGCTCCTTGACCGTCTCATCGTCCTTTTGCCGGTAGCCGATGCCGATAGAGGTCACGTTCGGATCGGCGAGGTAGCTCGGGCCCTTCGTCCGGATGAACTGCCTCAGTGAGGCGACACGTTTGTCCTGCTCGGAGACGGCCTTGGACGTCGCGGACTTCTTCTTGGCAACCACGAATGGGTCCCTTCACAAAGGAGGTGCCGGCGTGGGGACAGAGGATGTCGCCGCCCCGGAGGCGACCGGAGCGGATAACCGTTCGAGAGATCCTGGGACCGGACGGCGCTGAGCGGCGTGCCGTCGTTGTGGCCCGCAGGCTGCAGGCAGGCAGCAGCAGCCACAGCCACCCCATCGGCACCAGAAGTGATCAGAGCATGACTTTCCGTACTCCGTGGAGTCTAGGGGGTGGAAACCCAGAGAGCACTGCCCAAACGTTCCGCCAGGCGCGCCCAGCAGGTCACGCCGGGGAAGGATGTACGGGCATGCTCGTCACCTACGAGCCTGCCCTGTAAGCGACACTGCTGCTCGCGGCCCGCACCCCTGGCCGGTCCTCCGGGCCCGGCCAGCGCACCTGCCCCGGCCTCAACGGCGGAGGCGGTAGCGGGTCAGGCGCGAGCGGGCCTTGCCCGGGCTGAGTCCGAGCGCCTTCCCGACCGTCTCCCGCGACAGCTCATTGGCCTCCGCCGCATGGTTGGCGTCCCGCCCTGCATGTGTGGTGAGGCGCTCCAGCGCGGCCACGGCCTTCAGCGCGGTCACCGGGGCCTGCTCGGCGAGCGTGGTCAGCTGGTTCTCCAGCCGCTCGATTGTCTCGGTGAGTTCCGCCAGCAGCGGGACCGTGTGGCGCTCGACGGTGCGGATGTCCAGCTGGTCGTCCTTCACGTCCAGCGCATGCCGATTCCCGACAACTGCTCGACCTGCTCGGGGGTGAGCGATGCCGCTCTGGAGCGCAGATTGCTGACCCAGACGCCGAGCCGGACCTCATGCGGCCCCTGGCTGTCAGGGCTGTCGACGGACACGCTCATGGTTTCGATGTGCTTGCGCGGGACGCGCAGGTGCCCTTCGCGGTTGCAGAACTGGGTGGCGGCGGCGAGGTTGATCGCCCACTTGTCGCGGTGGCTGCGCCTCGGTTTGGGCTTCTCGTTCTTGGCTGCGGGCTCGATTCCGAGGACCTGCCGGCACATCCACTGCTGCACGGTGGTGAGCCTGTGCCAGCCGAGCTGCTGCGCGCGTACCCAGCGCCCCAGATCCTCACCCTGGCGTACGACGTTGCCCGGCGTGGTGGGGAGAGCGCCGCTGGCGTGGACGTGGAGCCGGGTGAGGTGGAAGCAGCGCTGCCAGGCCAGTGGCCAGGCCGGGCACCAGGAGGGGTCGATGTCGTCGAGGGCCTCGCGTCGTTCGTCGCTGAGTGCGGTGACCGGACCGCCGTCGCGCTGCCTCGTCTCGCCGGGCGGCAGATCCTGTTCGCGGTCCTGTGCCTCGATGTCGGTGCGGCGTGCGGCGGCTCGCTGGTTCTTCAGCCACACACCGACCGGGTAGCCGTTCCAGGTGGCGTCGACGGGTGCCAGGAGGTGGCCGTGTTCGCCGGCCCACGCCCGGGCGGCGGTAAGGCCTTCTTCGAAGGCGACGTCGAAGGGTGACCAGATCATGCCGAGCCGGTCCAGCTGCTCGATACGGTCCTCGTCGAGGCGGCCTTGCCCATAGGCGCGGCGGGCCTCGGCGATCCACCGGCCGAGCGGGAACCCGGCCAGGCCCGCGGGCCAGTGGTCGGTGTCGGGGACGGTGAAGTCGTAGGGAACCTTCAGGTCTCCGTGTGCTCGGGTGTAGGTGAGGGCGGCGTCGATGCCGCGCCGCCAGTGCTCTCGTTCGGGGTTGATGACGCGCAGTTCGACGAACGCGGCCAGCTGCGCGGGGTCCCTGGGGGTGGAGAACTGGAGCAGGCCTGCCGCCCGGGCACTGACCTCGCCCATGCCGGCCTCGTGCTCGGGGCGCTCGGCGGCGGGCGTGTAGCGGCTGGGGGCCTGGGGCTCGGCGAGCTGCTCCACGATGCGGGCATCGTGCGCTCGCAGTGCCTCCAGCAGGCGGGCAAGTCCGTCGTAGGCCTTGGAGGTGAGCATCGTCTCCGGCGTCTCGCCGGGTGCCAGCAGCACGGGCACGACCAGGGACGCCGTCTTGTCCTCGCCGGGATGCATGCGCAGGGCCCGGCCCACGGCCTGCACCAGATCCGGCATCGAGCCGCGCACGTCGGCGAAGAACACCGAATCACACTGGGCGGTGTCCACGCCCTCGCCGAGGACCTTCACCGAGCTGAGGAACGACTTCTCCACCACCGTTCGGTCAGGGGCGATCTGGGAGGCGAACTCGTCGAGCACGCGCTTGCGGTGCCCTGGCCTGTGGTCGCCGGACAGCCACTGGGCCCAGACCGTCTTCGGGTACAGCTCCGGGTCGCTCGCGTGCAGCTTCGCC
Source organism: Streptomyces sp. NPDC059909 (assembly GCF_042730885.1). Classification (NCBI taxonomy): domain Bacteria; kingdom Bacillati; phylum Actinomycetota; class Actinomycetes; order Kitasatosporales; family Streptomycetaceae; genus Streptomyces; species Streptomyces sp. NPDC059909. The sequence continues at coordinate 3,106 of NZ_JBHWKX010000071.1, read as the reverse complement.
GCCACGTCAGGCAGGCCGGCCGCAAATGCCTCGGCTTCGGCGATGCGGTGATGGAAGACGAGCGTACGCGTCAGATTTTGCTCGGCTGCGGCCTTGACGAGCGCGGTCTGCAGCGCCGCGAGCCGCGCCCCGCGCATCTCCTCCGAGCCCGCATCCACACCACGCAGCACCGCCGACTGGTAGGCCGGATCGGTCACCTCCACCACCACGACCTGGTATGGGGCACAGATACGCCGATCGATCGCATCCGACAGGGACAGAGTGTGACAGCGCGCCCCGAACACCCCGCCCGCATCGTCGTCCATGGAAGCCACCAGCTCCCCAGGCCGCACACCCTCACCGTTCTCGCGAGCTGCCACAGCCGCGGCGTCGCCGTCATATACAAACGCCGATCGGCCGGCACCCGCCGATTGTCGTGCACCACCGACCACGGCTTCCCGATCGTGCCCGACGTCCGGTGCGCCTCGTCCACACAGATCAGCGACCACGCCTCAAGGCCCGCCCGATGGGCACGCTCCAGCGTGCCCAGACCCAGCGACGCGTACGTCGCGAACACGGTCACCTTCTCCAACCCCCGGCACCACAGCCCCAGCTCCTCGGCATCGGTGGTACTCGGGAAACCGGCCTCGTCGCCGCGTAGGGAGGACACCCCGACCAACGGGCCCGTCCGGCCACCCTCACGCCACGCAGCCGCGGTCTGCGTCAAGAGGTCCAGCGACGGCACCAGCACCAACACCCGCGCAGCGCGCAGCGCCTCCGCGGCGCGCTGCGCCACCAGCGTCTTGCCGCTGCCGGTCGCCATCACCACCTGGGTACGCACGCCCCGCTCCGTCATGCCGGTGCGGGCCTGTGCGTCCATGGCCCGGACGATGGCATCGACAGCTTCTCGCTGATGGGGGCGCAGGATCCTCGTCGTCATCTTGCAGAAAGCCTTCGGTCTCGACTGTCCAACGGGCAGCGGGCGTTTAAACGTGGCGCCGGGGTCAGCTTTCCTTGCCGTGGTGCTTGCGGACGTGGTTGGCAACGTTGGCGGGCGCGCCGGGGTAGCCGCAGGGGATCGTGCCCGCTGCGCCAGCGCTGCGGACTCTCACCGCCGCCGGTCAGCGTCAGACTTGATCGCCAAGCACCGCGTCATCACCCGCGCGAGAGGGACCGCCGTGTGATGCCCGACTGTGCTGACAAGCGGACCCATCGTCCCCAGCGCGCGCGGCGCTGTTGGTGGTGTGGTTCAGGCGGCGGGGGCCTGGTAGAGCCCCCGGCCGGCGCGGTGGGCGCGGGAGGTGGCGATGAGGCGGTCGAGGGTGCTGCGGACGGTGTTGATGCTGCCGGTGCTGTCGTCGCGGCCGAGGGCCTTGGCCACATCCCTGGCGCGCAGCGGGACGTCGGCGTTGCGGGCCAGGACGGCGATCACCTGCTCGGTGAGACCGGCGGTGTCCTGAACAGTTTCGGAGGGCGTGGTGCTCGGTGACTGCTTGGTCTTCTTCGCTGCCTTGGCAGCGGTGGGCTTTGTCGCCGGGCGGCGCTTGACCGGCTTGTCCGCCGGCTTGGCGGAGGCCCTCTTCGTGGTGCCGGCGCGGGTCTTGCGGGCCTTCCGCGCGGGTGCTGTCTTCTGCGTTGCCACTGCAGGCTCGGCAGGCTCGTCAGACACAACAGCTTCGGCCGCGGCCGGTTCGGGTTCCGGGCTCGTGTCGGTGGCAGGCTCGCTCGAGGCCGAGTCCGTAGATGTCGCTTCGGCGTCAGCGGGGGCAGGGGCCTCGGCGGCGCGGGGCTGCGGGACGGTGATGGCCGACAGGGCGCTCAGTGCGGTCAAGGCGCCGCGGACCGATTCCAGACGCTGCGAAACGGCAGCAAGCTCCTCCTGGAGTGCCTGCTGGTGCTTCTCAAGCTGGGGAAGCTCTTCCTGGAGCAGGGCAGTTGTTGCTTCGATGCTGTTGGCTGCGGTGGCTGCCGTTGTCATGGTGTACTCCTGAGAAGTGGGGGCGGGCATCTGGGACATGTTCGCTGTTGTGAGTGCAGAGTACGGCTGTTGCACAGCGGATTGCACATCACCTCGTCCGGGCCGCGCGCTCGCGGCCCATCAGGCGGCGACCGGCGACGTCGAGCAGGCTCATATCGACGCCGTGGCCGCAGGCACGTGCGGACAGTGGCTGCTGGACGGGCTGCTGGGCGTCGACCGGGCGATGGCCGAACCCCTGGCACGCGCAGCCGCCAGCGGGCGTATGGAGGAGGCCGCTCTGGCGCTGACGCTTCCCCTCGTCGCACAGGACAGGACGGCGAACTGGTTGGTGCGCTCCTCGCCCTCCCGCCGGGCATGGTGTTCCAGACCGTCAGCGAGGCCGGCTACGAGACGCACGCCCTTCTGGCCATGCTCAAGTACACCAAGATCAAGGCCCTCGCGGTCGCCGAGGACGCCCGCGGCCGGGGCCTGGGCGCGGCTCTGCTGAGGCGCTGTGCGCAGCTGTACTGGCAGCTCGACTTCATGCTGCTGTACGGGGAATTCGAGACCGGCCGAGCTCTTGGGCCGTTCTACGCCAGGCGGGTTCACCGTGCTCGAGCCGGGAGAAACCACCGACATCGGCTACGTCCTGACCGGCCGGCCGATCGCGATGGGAGCCGGGCAGGGAGAGCAGCTCTTCTTCCGCTGGAGAAGGAACTGACCACGCCGCGACGGCGCCAGGTCCACCGCCTCGGAGTGTCGGTGTACCGGGTCATGTGCAGAGGTAGGCCTCGCTCCAGCGAGCCCCGGTGCGACGAAACGGGGAGCCCCTGTGCAGCACCGATGCTTTGGCGGGCGCGGTGCGGCGGAGGGGCTCCCCGGTTGGGCGTGGCGGTCGCGTGCCCTGATGAACGCGAACTCATAAGAAAGGACATGCATGACCACGACCGGGAGCGAGGCTACTGCCCCGGCGTAGCACGTACAACAACGGTGTCCGGCGGATGATGCGGGCTCCGGCGCCTGCTCTAGTCCCGGACTTCGCGGGTCACCGTTTCAGCTTGACGTTTAACGTCGCCGGTCACCCGACCTGCTGATCTGCGGTTCTTTCCGAGACAGCGGTGGCGGCCGTTCTCCACGCTTCGAGATGTCGAGTCACGAAGTACAAGAGAA
>NZ_JBHWKX010000070.1:0-35444 GCF_042730885.1 Streptomyces sp. NPDC059909 | reverse complement strand
CCGTCCTCGACCGGGACATCAACGCGGCAGTCAACGTCGCCAAGGCCGCCGGACTGGCGGTGTCGGCCTGTGGAGCGCAGGTAAGACCGGTACTCGTACCGGCGCAGCGCAATGAAGCAGGAACCCACCGAGACGGTCATCCGACCGTGGTAGGAATCCCCGCCCTTTAGGACTCTGTTGGGAAAGGGACGAACCGCTGGCCGTGGGGGCCACTTTGACTCACGGATCCGCAGGTCAAGTGATCCACTCCCAGCCAGAGTGCGAGCCAGGATGTCCGCTCCGTCCTTTTGCCAACGGAGTCCTTTAGGGCGGGGAGCGGAAGTCAAGTGAGCACCGCACAGGCGACGGCGGCGACCAGCACGGAGCACAGGATGGTCATACCGCTCAGTCGCCGCACAAGCAGGTCGTCCCAGCCCTCCCCGTCCCCGGAGAGCCTGCGCAGGGCCGGGGTGAGGGCCCGGCCCGCGCCGAAGCCGAGTCCGGCGGCCAGGGCGGGCGCGTAGGAGCCCCCGGACAGCAGCACCGCCACCGCCAACGCGTACGGGGCGCTCGCCGAGACGTAGGTGCGCACGCCCGTACCGAGCTCGAAGCCGAACTGCAGGGCGCCGCGCGCCAGATGGCGGCGCAGCACGTCCTGTGGTATCTGCCGGGCGTTCTGCGGCAGACGCAGCGTCAGTCTGCCCGCGTCGCGCAGCGCGGCGAGCAGTGCGGCGGCCGCGATCAGCCCTTGCCGCCCGTCGGCCGGGAGCGGTGTGAAGAGACCGGAGAAGAGCCACAGCGCCCCGGCCGTCAGCACTCCGCCGGCCAGCAGGCCGACGGTGAACACACCGAGGACCGCGGCCTGTCTGTACGTTGCCCGCCAACCTGGCGAGGCCAGCGCGAACGCGCTGTTGCGCGTTCAAACGGAGCCGGAGAGCGAGTAGCCGGCCAAGCCACCGGTGATCGCCCAGGTCAGCACGGGGGCGTGAAGGGCGGTGATGATCGCCGCCATCCCCAGGGCCGCCACGGGCAGGGCGGGATCAGTGAGCAGCATGCGTAGGCCACGGGCGCGGCCCTGCCGGGCGGCGGGGAAGCCGGACTCCCCGGAGCTCATCTAGACCGTCCCGGTCAGCGTGCGCCAGGTGTTCTGGCCGACCACGCCGTCTGCAGTCAGGCCGTGCAGGGACTGGAACGAGATGACGGCCTGCCGTGTGAGCGAACCGAAGTTGCCGTCGACCGTCAGTGCGTAGCCGTGCTTGTTGAGCTGCCGCTGGGCGCCGCGTACGGCATTGTTCACGTCTCCTTGGCGTACGGTGACGACCAGTACCGGCCAGGTGGCCGGGCCGACGCTGCCCGTGGGGCTGAGTCCGTTCGCCGACTGGAACTCCTCGACCCGCGCCTCGGTGTCCGGCCCGAAGATGCCGTCGACATCCGTCGGATGACCGTGGTGGGTGAGCAGGTGCTGGACGGTGTGGACGTCGGGCCCGGTGGCGCCGCGGCCGATGGTGGGCCAGCTGATGGAGCCGGGGCAGTCGCAGTCGGTGGTCCAGCGGCAGATGGACTTCACCCAGCCGGAGCCGGTGTTGTGGTACCCGTCGTGGCAGCGCCGCTCGATCCCGCAGCCGCAGCTGCCGCAGGCCGCGCTGTAGCGCCACAGCCAGCCGTCGTAGGTGCCGGCGTAGCACTGGTTCGGCCGCAGCGTCCACGTGACACCGTCCGACTTGTGGAAGCCGGTGTTCGTTCCTGACGTCATGCACGCGTCGGCGTAGACGGTGCTGGGCCCGCAGCCAGGGGAGCAGTTGTGGTCCGCGGCGTAACTCGGGCACGCACCGGTCCAGATGTCGTAGCCGTCCGCGTACGCCTGCCGGGCGGCGGGGAACACCCCCAGCACGGCGAAGCCCGCGGCGGTCGCCGCCTGCAGCACGGTGCGCCTGCGCGGTGCGAAGGACGGCAGGGCCCCGCGTATGGTCCGGGAGCGGCGGCCGACGCTCCCCGACCGGCGCAGCGTGGGCACGTCGTCCAGTGACGTCATCGCAGACTCCTCTGCGTTGCGGGATGGATGTCGTCGAGCAACCGCAGCAGCGCGGTGGGCGAGCCGAGCGGCTCCGAACGCGCGATCCGGCCCTCCGCGTCGATGACCACCGCATAGGGGGTGGCGGGGATGTCGTACGCCGTGAACAGCTCCGGGCGACCACCCCGCACCGGGACGGCGCCTTCACCGGCCTGCGGCGCGGGGCCCGCGTAGAGCCCGAGCACCTGAGGGGCGACGGCGTCGCTCTGACCGTGGTCTTGGCCCTCCTGGCCCTGACCCTGGCCCTGGCGGATCGTCCAGGCTTCGGCCCCGGCGAGCACCTGGACGCAGGTGCTGCAGTCGGCGTCGAGGAACAGCAGCAGCGCGGCGCGGCCCGGCGTCAGGAGGTTGTCGAGCCCGGCCGCGTCGTCCAGCCTGGCCGCGTCGAGCCCGGGCGCCGGTGCGCCGGGTGCGATGCCCACCCGCCCGGGGCGGTTCGGCTGGGCGCGCGACAGCTGGTGCACCTGTCTGACCAGTCCCGAGACGACCAGCGCGAGCAGCGCGATCGCCGCCCACGAGGCGATCAAGGCGCTGGTGGTGAAGTCCATCTCGTCGACACTCCTTCGGCAGTCCGGTGCGGGGTGGCCTCGGTCGGCCGGTGAGCCATGACGGCAGCCGGCTGGTGAACGGCGGCTGCGGCCGGATGGTGAGTAGTGGCTGTGGCCGGCTCGTGCATGGCGGCGGGCAGGGACCACAGCAGCGCGGTGCAGGCAGGAGCCGCGAGCGACAGCGTGACCAGCTCTGCCGCAGAGACCCGTACGGGGCCGGCCCCGGCGAGGACCGCGCCGGCCGCCGCGAGCCCGGCCAGGGCCGCGGCCCGCCGGGTCACCCAGCGGCTCAGGGGCACATCCCGGCGCGAACAGCCGCACGGCCCCCCGCGACCGAGGGCGAGGACGTGCCGCGTGTAGCCGGCGTAGAGCCCGAAGAGGACGGTCGCCGCGGCAAGTACGGCCTGCAGCCCACGCTGGTGACCCGCCAGCAGCGCGGCCGCGCCGGCCGCCCCCAAGGCGCCCTCGGCCCAAGGCACGACGGCGGCCGCGAACCGGCGGAATCGCGGGCCCAGCACGCCGTGCGCCCGCAGCGCCTCGCCCAGGGCGGCGGGACGGGCGGCGTGGGAGACCGCACCCACGAGCAGGCCCAGCGTGACGATCGAGGCGGCCAGTCCGCCGTGGAAGCCGACCACCGCCGGGCTCACCCGGTGCGCCGCAGCGCGAGCCGCCCGACGAGCTCGGGCACCCGCTCGACGGAAGTCGACGCCAACGGCACCACCGTGGCCCAGATCTCGGTGGAGGAGAGCACGAAGAACGGACTGCCGTCGGAGAGCGTGTCGCGGAACAGCTCACCGGACGCGACCGCCACGCCCTTCCACGGCGGAAGCTGGGCGGTGTGCTCCTTCGTCCGCCGGGACAGCTCCAGCAGCCCGAGGCCGGGCACCTCCTTGATCACCGTCGCGGGCCGGGCGAAGGCGCTTCCGGCCGACGGATCGGGCTGGAGAGTGAGCCCGTACGCGCTCTCGGAGATGCCCACCGACCGCAGCAGCCCGAGCACTTCGGCCACGCTCAGCCCGTACAGCCGGGTCACGAGCGCGTGGCGCTCGCCGCGCCACACGACGAGCAACGGCCGCTCCACTAGCCCTGAGCGCGGCTCGCGCTCGATCGACTCGTAGATACGCAGCGTGCCGTTCCGGAAAGTGAGCTCGGAGTCGGGTGCCCCGATGCCGAGGGAAGCGGCGACATCGTCGCCCAATGTGGCCGGCCCGGCGGTGAACTCGACCAGCCGCCCACCGACCACCACCTCGACGGCCGAGGTGCACGGCGCCCGCAGATCGAGGTCGCCCTCCAGGCGGTACGTCCCGCCGTCGAGGGCGCGATGAGTGACGAACGATGCGACCATGTGCATCCTCCTGGGGGCGCGGGGCGGAGCGGCACCGCGGCCGCAGAGCAAGCTAGACAATGGCCATGGACCTGTCAATCCACCAGGATCGCCCGGCGGCAGGGCTGCCTGTCACCGAGGCGCCGGGCGCAGCGTGACGATCTTGCGGAGCAGCGCGCTGGTAAGACCAAGGCCCGCGTTTCGCCGCGTTCCTGGCTCATGCTCGCCATCCCTGTCGGCACGCTCCTGGGCTCTCCGCGGTGCTCATGAGGCCGGACGCCCGCTCGCTTCAGCAGCTGATCGCTGTCACTGCCAAGACGGTCCACAACCACCGGCAGTTCGTACTCCTCGACGAACCAGATCGCATACCGCATGGTCCTCAACGCCGTCCAGAAAGTGAAGGACTCCCTTCGGGCCCGGCCCCATGGCGGCCAAGCTCTCCCTGCGGTCCTACAGGACCCAGTGCCGCGGCCGGGCCCGGCTCAGCGAACCGGGCGCCTGCAAATACTCCAGCCGTGGACCGCGATCTCGCAGCTCAGGGGCGGTGCGGAGCCAGGTACGGCCACCGTTGATCACCGGGGTCCGCCCGCGTCGAGCATGCCTTCGCCCGGATGAAGACCTTCAGGAGCGCAGAGCGTCGACGGGCTCCATGCGGGAGGCCCGAAGTGACGGGTAGAGACCGGCCAGGAGTCCGACGAGGGCTCCGGCGACCGGGGCTCCGAAAGCGAGACGGACGTCCAGAACCGGAGTCCAGTCCCTGATGGCGGAGACGGCCACCACGACGACCATGCCCAGGACGGCGCCGATGACGCCGCCGAGGAGGCCGATGGTCGTCGACTCCACCAGGAACTGGCCGGCGACCTGTCGTCGCGAGGCGCCGAGGGCGCGGCGCAGTCCGATCTCCCCGATCCGCTCCATGACCGTCACCAGGGTCACGTTGGCGATGCCGATGGCCCCGACCACCAGGGAGACCAGCCCGAGTACCAGGAACAGGCCGTTGACGTCGCCCTGTACTCCCTTGCGTGCCTTGGTCGGGTCGGGCGGTGCGGTGACGACGAGCGCGTCCTCGGCTCCGGGAGCCAGCGCGATCGGTGCCTGGTGGGCGACCTGCTTCGCCGCGCCGAGCGCGGTGTTGATCACTACCCGGGTCACCACTCGGAGGCCCAGCTGGTCCGAGGCTGTCGTGGGCGGCAGGATCACCGCGGTGGAGACCTGCTGTTCCCGTTCGGCTCCGCCGAGAATTCCGATCACGGTATAGGACTGGCCCTTCAGAAAGACCGCGGGGGAGTCCTGAACCGAGTTGATGCCGAGGAGGCGTGCGGCCTGGTCGCCGAGCACCGCCACCCGGTCGTGCCGGGCGATGTCCCCGTCGTCGAAGAACCGCCCGGCGGTCATCTTGCCGCGCACCGCGGCGGGCAGCGTGGGGGACGTGGCGAGGACAGCCATGGTCTGGCCGGTGACCTCACCGGGAGCGACCACGTCGTTCGCGCGTACCTGGACGCTCGCGGTCTGCTGGGAGTCGGCGACTGCGGCCGCCGAATCGACCCCGGCCAGCCGCCGGACCGCGTCGACGCCTGACCAGTCCACGAGCGGGACGGGGTCGGCCGACGGGGGCGGCGGGGGTACCACCACGGTGACCGATGTGGCGGTGAGCGCGTCGAAGCGGCCGACGATCTGGTTGCCCGCCGTGGCCGAGACTCCGATGGTGATGACCAGGGTGGTGATGCCCAGAACCGTGCCCAGGGTGGTCAGGGCGGAGCGCACCGGACGGGCGAGCACCCCTGCCAGCGCCTCGGTCCACAGGTCCCTGAAGTCCATCCAGGGACGCTCGATGACCCTGGCCTTGCGGCGGCGCCGTACACGTCCCCGCCGAGCCGGGTGCCGTCCGCCGGTGGACCCGCCGGCGATCGGCGGGTCCACCGGGTCTGCCGGGTCCACCGGGTCTGTCGGATCCACCGGGGCCGCCGGCTCCAGGACGCGCGCTCGGGCCCTCATCGGCTCTCCTCGGTGAGCCGTCCGTCGCTGATCGTTACCCGCCTGTCGGCCCGCATGCTGACCGCCTCCTCATGGGTGATCACGACCAGGGTCATGCCCTGCTCGCTCAGCTGGTCGAAGAGGTCCAGCACCGATTCGGTGTTCTCACTGTCGAGGTTGCCGGTGGGCTCGTCGCAGAGCAGCAGAGCGGGCTCGCTCATCAGCGCCCGGGCGATCGCCACACGCTGCCTCTCACCACCGGACAGCCTGTCCGGCCGGAAGCCGGCCCGGTGCGCCAAGCCCACTCGTTCCAGCGCCTCCTTGGCCCTGGTGCGGCGGCCGGCGCGGCCGCGCCCGGGGCGCGGCCGTCGGTAGGCCTCTGCCAGCATGACGTTCTCGTCCACCGTCCGGTAGGGCAGCAGATGGAAGGACTGGAAGACGAATCCGATCCGGCTGCCGCGCAGTGAGGTGCGCTCCAGGTCGCCGAGCGCGTTGGTCTCCACCCCGTCGAGCCAGTAAGTGCCCGAGGTGGGGCTGTCCAGCAGTCCCAGGGTGTTGAGCAGCGTCGACTTGCCGGAACCGGACGGTCCGACGATCGACAGGTGCTCGCCGCGCCGGACGGCCAGGTTCACGTCCCGCAGGGCATGCACCGGCGGCTCGGAGTCGAAGGTCCGGTCGACGGAGACCAGTTGGATGACGGTGTCCGCGTCGGGCACGAAAGACGCCGGGACGACGGACGCCGGGACGACGGACGCCGGGACGACGGACGCCGGCAGGCCGGTCATTGCCCGACCACCACCTGATCGCCCACCGTCAGCGCGTCACCGGACGGCGTGACCTCCACCTGCCCCTCAGCGGAAAGACCCGCCTTGACAGGGACCTTCACCACTGTGGTCCCACGCCGGACCCGCACCGTGGCCTGCCCGTCGGCCGAGGTGTGGAGCGCGGCGATGGGCACCGTCAACACGTCACCGTTCGACGAACCCACCTCGATGGTCACCTTCGCGGACCTGTTGGCGTTCTCGGTCAGCTTCCCCGGCGGGATGGAGATACGCACCGGTACCGGAGCCGAGGCATCACCGCTCCCGCCGTCCGGTGTTTCCGGTGCGTTCTTGTCGTCCCCCGCGTCGTTCTTCGGCACATCGTCGCCGAGTGCGACCAGCCGCCCCTCCACCTCCTCGCCGTCGGGGGTCTCCACCCGCGCCGTCATGCCCTTGCGGAGCAAGGTGGCGTCGCTGCCCGGCACCACGGCCTGCACCACCACCTCGGAGCTGGTCACCGTGCCGACCGATCCGGACGGGGTGTCACCGATCTTCACGGACACCTTGTCCAACCGGGCCGGAAGATCCGGCAGAAAGACGATCTCACCTGCGGGGATCTTGGTTCCGTAGCCGACCCGGAAGGCGGAGAGCGCGGCGTTGGCCGCGTTCAACTGCTGCTGTGCTGCCCTGAGCTGCAGCCTTCCTTCTTCACCACCGGTGCCGGCATCGCCGCCGGAGTCCTCGGAGCCGCTGCCGGAATTCTGTGCCGCAAGGAGGGCCTGCTGCGCGGTGGTCACAGCGGCTTCCAACGTCCCCAGCTGCTGCCTGTCCGCGAAAGAGGGCTCCTGCGCGTGAAAGCCCTTGCTCGTGTACCAGCGGCTCACCGCCGCGGCGTCCCCCTGCCCGTACGTCCCCGTGGATCCACCGGTGTTGAAGCCGAGCCGGCCCAGGGCCCGCTCGAGTTGCTTGACGTCGTCTCCGGACGCGCCGGGACCCAGCGTGCGGTACATCGGAACGGATCCCCGCAGCACCAGAACCGGTCGGCCGCTCACCTGCATCAGCACGTCGCCCTCCTTCACCTCCGCCCCGGCGACCGGTGCCTTGGTAACCCGCTGGACGACGGCGTCGCCGGCCCCGGAATCCCCGGAGCCGGAATCCGGGGGGCCGACGGGCCCGGCCAGGGCGAGCTTCCGCGGTGACGCGTACTCCACCGAGCCCTGGGCGATCACACTCGCGGTCAGCGACCGCCGCTCGACCGCGACGGTGACCGGTCCGGCCTTCGGCGGCCGGTGTGCGGCAGCCGCGTCCGCCGGCGACTGCATCTGCGATCCGGCGAACCAGCCGCCCACTCCCACCAGCCCCACCCCGGCAACGATGATCCCCAACTGCTTGGGCCGGCTGTTCACCCGATTGCGGCGCCTCACCCGACACCACCGCCACCGCTGGTCGGGGCCTTGAAGAACTTCGGGAAGTAGGCGGCCCGGAATTCCCTGCCGCACTCCAGGTCCTGCATCGCCAGCTCGATGTCCCTGGTGAGCAGCGGCAGAGCCTCGTCCTTACTCATGGTTTCCATGGGGGTCCCGTCGGGGTTCACCACGCTGGCGTCGGTGCCGGGGGCAGCGGACCTGAGCGCGTGGAACTTCACCATTTCGTGGATGTCGGTCGGTTGCGTGGTCGTGACGGGGATGCCGTGCCCCTTCAGGCACGAGGCGTACGACTGCGCCAGAGCGACCAGCTTGGGGTCACCGTTGAGCGCCTGCCCGTTCGCCTTGTTCCGTGCCGTGGTCTGGGCGCCTATCTCCTGGGACGACGTGGTGCCGTAGACCTCCTTTCTGGCCGACTTCAGGCAACCGTCCGGCCACTCACCGCCGGCCTTCGCCTCCTGGCCCGGGACTCCCATCGCCTTGTCGTAGGCGGTCTTCTGCGCGGAAGTGAGTGAGGCGACGTACTTCCCGTTGGCCGTGTCGGCCGCATCGTCCAGGGGCATCCCGCCGCCCTGTGCCTGGGGATCGTTGGGATAGACGATCTTGGCGTAGATTCCGAAGCCGTACTTCTGCCGGTACTTCTTGGTCAGCTTGTAGTCCAGCCCGTCGTCGGTCCAGGAGTCCACGGGATCCACGGGGGCTACGGGGGTGTAGATGAACCCCTGCTTCTTCATGCAGGCCGCGATCGCGTTCTGGGTGAGGTACTGCTCCTTGAGGCTTGCGCTGGCGTCCGCGGGAACGTCGAGTTGCTCCGACGACCCGGCCGAGGACTTCCCGCCGCCGGCCGAGGGCTTCCCGCCGTCCGCCGAGTCAGATGCCGTGCCGCAGGCCGTCAGGAGCGGCAGCAGACTCACCGCGACGGCCAGTTTCCGAACAGTGCGGGATCCAGACATGCTCTTCCAATCGATCGAGAGGGTGGGTGTCGCGTGAAAGCCAGGGGGAGCCGCGGAATCGTGGGCGGTGTGGGCTCTGCCCACACCGACAGCACCGGCGCACCGGGAACACGGCACCGCGAGCGTCTGATCGTCTTCACGACCACGGGACGCCGTCACTGAGTTCGAGACTGGTGTCCGCAGGTGATCGCCGTTGGCTCGAACGATGACCAAGCTGTAACAGCCGGTTCTGGGCGCGGTGTGAACCACAGGTGGCCACGGCGCGTCCAAGCTGCCTTCCGTAACCGATGGGAGGGTTGGTCGGCGCCGATTCACTGCACGCGCGGCCCGGTGACGAAGTGACCGTTCTCGTCGTAGGGCCAGGCGTTGGCGATGCATCCGTGCAGGCCCTTGATCTGCTGCATCATCACGGGGGCCAGTTGGCCGGGGCCCGCGCAGGTCGTGTGCGTGTAGCCCAGGAAGTGCCCCATCTCGTGGTTGATGATCAGCGCCCGGTAGTCATGGATCGGACCGTCGAAGGTGGGCGAGCCCTTGACCCAGCGCTTGAGGTTCACCACGACCCCACCGGGGACCTCGCAGTTGTATTCGCCTTGGGTGTTCTGGTGGATGCCCGCCCAGCACAGGGCGTCCGCCGTCCCCGGTGTCGCGATCGTCACCGTGAGGTCGTGGGGCTGTCCCGCGCTCACCAACTGGAACGAGTAGGCAGGGTTGTGGATCCAGCCCCGGGGGGCGGCGAGTATGTCGGCGATCTCGTCCGCCGCTTGGGTCGGCGAGATGTCGAGGCCGGTCTCGACCTTCACCACGTACCGGAGTGGACGCGGACCGTGACCGACCTTCGCGCCACTGGCCTGCGCGGTGACGAACGTGCCGGCGCCCGTCGAGGGGACGTCGATCTCGGTGGGCGTCGGGGTTGGGGTGGGCGTCGGAGTGGGCGTGGGCGTGGGGGTGATGGGTGCCACGCTCCGCGGGTGCGGCGCACCGCTCGACGCGTCGCTTCGCCCACCGTCCAGGAAGAACGCCGCGGAGCCGAGCAGGCCCGCGGCCACCAGCGTGCCGACCAGGTACCTCCGGCCCCGGCGGCGCGGACGGCCCCGGCGGTGCGAGGACCGGTGACGGCCACCGCGGTGGGAGGCCACGGCGCTGCCAGTGCTCGATGCGTATTCCCGCTGTCGTGCCGAATGCATGGCAACTCAAACTGGTCATTTCAGATGATCGCCATGAGTTCGAACAATCACGAACCGATAACGAGCGGTCGCTCGGCCGGTTCAGGGTTGCCCGCCCGGCGGCACGCCGATGTGACCCTTCCGTAACAGCTCCCGAGAGGGGCTCGTTCGCAGGCCGGCGACCGAACGCGATCTGCTTACACTGTCGAAGTGCCACGAGTCCTTATTGTCGAAGACGACCCAGATGTCCGTAAGGCCGTCCAGCTGGGGCTGCGACACCAGGGGCATGACGTCTTCGCCGCCGGAACGGGTGAAGAGGGATTGGAACAGCTCCACCACTTCCATCCGGACGTCGTCGTACTCGACCTCATGCTGCCCGGCATGTCCGGCCTCGACGTATGCCGGCGGATCAGGGATCGCGACCAGGTGCCGATCATCATGGTGACCGCCAAGGGCGACGACATCGACGTGGTCGTGGGGCTGGAGGCCGGCGCGGACGACTACGTGGTCAAGCCCGTGCAGGCCCGGGTGCTCGACGCGCGAATACGGGCCGTACTGCGCAGGCAGGACGCGTCGGTCTCCGACGCTGTCCGGCCCAGGGCGGAGTCGCACGGCGAGCTGGTCATCGACCGGGCCGGGCTCGTGGTGACACACCGTGGTGAACCCGTCGCGCTCGCCCCCTCCGAGCTTCGGCTGCTGCTGACCCTGTCGGCCTCGCCCGGACAGGTGTTCAGCCGCCAGCAGCTGCTGGAAGCGGTCTGGGAGCACAGCTACTACGGCGACATACGGCTCGTGGACGCCTGTGTGAAGCGATTGCGCGGCAAGCTCGGTGAGCTGGGCGGGGATCCCCGGTACATCCAGACCGTACGCGGCTTCGGTTACCGCTTCGGTTCCCCGTGAGCGGCCAGAGATCCGTACGGGCACGCAAGCACGTACGCAAGCGCGAGGCCGTCGCAGCCGGGCAGGCCCCCAGGCCGGCGAGATTTTATCAGGCGGTCCTGGCGAAGGTCCCGCTTCCGCTGCGGGGCCTGCGCTCCCGCCTGGTGGTGGCCTTCGTCCTGGTGGCCATGGCCAGCGCCCTGAGCACCGGAGCCGTCGCCTTCCGGGAGGCGCGCACGGGGGTCCTGCAGCAGAGCCAGGACTCCGTCATCCGGCAGTTCCGGACGAGCGTCAACGCCTCTGTCCACCTTCCCCCGGCGCCGAGTCAGGAGCACGTGCAGAAGGCCTTGCATGTGTCGGTGCAGGGGGTACTCAACGCCAACCAGTCACAAGGATGGCGGGTACTGGCCACGTACGGCAGCCTCCGCGCCTTTGCGCCGAGTGCCGACTTCGACAAGCTCAGCCCGGAGCTGCGCCGGTCCGTGGAAACCAAACGCGCCGCGGTGTTCCAGAGGGTGAACGCCGACGGGCATCCCTATCTCGTCGTCGGAATGCCGGTCACGTACAACAGCGGCGAAGGCACGGAGTCCAGGCTCTCGGGGATGGCGATGTACCTGGTGGTGCCGCAGAACACCGAACAGGCCTACGTCGAAGCGATGGTCAGCGCCATCCAGCACGCCACCCTGGTGGCACTGGGCCTCGCCGTCGTCCTCGCGCTGCTGGCCGCGAGCGGCGTACTCCGTCCCGTACGGGCGTTGCGCCGGGCGACACGCCGGATGGCCGAGGGGCACCTCGACGTCCGGCTGGCCGTCAACGGTTCCGACGAACTGGCCGACCTCTCACGGTCCTTCAACCATACGGCGGCAGCCCTGGAGCTCTCGGTCGCGGAGTTGCGCCGCCTGGAGGCCCAGGCGCGCCGCTTCGTCGCAGACGTCTCCCACGAACTGCGGACGCCGCTGGCGGCGATGTCCGCGGTCACCGACGTGCTGGACGCGAACGCGCTGCACTTGAACCGGGATACCGGCGAGGCGTTGCGGCTCATCAGTGAGGGAACCAGCCGGCTGAGCGCGCTGGTGAACGACCTGATGGAGATCTCCCGCTTCGACGCGGGCGCGGCCGAACTCAGCCTGGACGAGATCGACCTGGCCGAGTTCGTACAGCACACCCTCGCCGCTCGGGGGTGGCAGGGCCAGGTGGAGACCCACCTGCCCCGGCCGGGTGTGCTCCGGACGCGCGTGGACCCGCGCCGGCTCGACGTGGTGATGGCCAATCTGGTCGGCAACGCGCTGCGGCACGGGGCACCGCCGGTGCGGCTGGCCATGGAAGTGAGAGAGGAGCGAGCGGACGTGGCGTGGGCCGTCATCGAGGTGACCGACAACGGACCGGGCATCGCCAAGGAAGCCATGCCACACATCTTCGAGCGCTTCTACAAGGCGAGCACCACACGGACCAGAAGCGAGAGCAGCGGACTGGGCCTGGCCATCACGGCGGAGAACGTACACCTGCACGGAGGACGCATCAGCGTCGCCAACCGTCCCGGGGGCGGAGCGGTGTTCACGGTCGAACTCCCCCTGCACCGCGACATCGCAGCCGCCGACCACGATTCCCCCGCGGGTGCCCGATGAAACGCTCGCGCGTGACGGCGCTGCCGGTCGGGCTCGCGGCCGCGCTCACGCTGACGGCGTGCGGAGTCCCCCCGTCCGACGTCATCGAGGCCGGCGAACCGGCGAGCGTCGTGTTCTCCCCCGATCCGAAGCCCTCGGTGCCGGGCGTCGTCTCCCTCTATTTCCTGGACGACGGTGATCTGACGGCCTATCCCCGCAAGATCGACGATCCTGCGGACCTCAGGACCGTCGTGGGCCGGCTGTTCGGCGGACCGACGACAAGCGAGGCCGTGACGGCCACCACGGAGCTGCCCCGCCTGACGAATACACCGGACGTGACGGCCGGCAGCGGCAACGGCGTCTCCATCAAGCTCCCCAATGATGTCGCTCCCCTCAGCCATCCGGCCATGCTGCAGTTGGCGTGCACCGTGGCTCACGTGAGTGGGTCGTTTGCCGCGGTGCCCGCGGACGCGCATCGGGACGGCGTCCTTGCGGCTCCTCCCGTCAATGCGCAACGCTCCCCCTCACACACGAGCGTCCATGTGCTCGGGGACGGATGGTCGATGACGCAGTCGGCCGACTCGTGTCCCGACCCTCCGCAGCCGTAGGAGGGGCCCGGGCACGGCCCCGGAACATGGAGGCTGCTTCCTGCTCCGGAGCCGAAGAGGCGCCTATACCTACGTAATCGAGGCGCCACACTGCCACGGCCCTCTTCAAGGACTGGACATACGCCGCCCGCGCCGTCGCCAGCGCGCCCCCAAGAGCCTCGCCCGGCAGATCCGCATCACCGGTGAAACATCCCAACCACACGGTCCAGACCCGAGCCCTGCATGCCTACCTGCGCCGGCGCAACAACAACGCCCGCCACCCCGACGTGCCGGCCGCCGGTTCTCCCGACCGCCGCCCACCCCTCCCGGCGGCGCCGCCGGGAGGACGGCCGCCGTGACGTCCAACGCGGCGTCGACGGGCTCGCTCCGATCCGCGCTGGTGTGTGCCGAAGCCGCGGGTGGCGGTGGCTCCGCAAGGGGAAGCGCGCTCGGGTTCAGCCCGATGTGGGAGGCCTGAGTGCCTATTCTTCGAAGCCCTGGCAGGTCTAAGCTCGGCAGATGACCTTGGAATGGGAACAGGTAATTGTTCACTCGGTAGATCCGGTGGCCTTGGGGCAGTGGTGGGCTACGGCTCTTGGTTGGGTTGTGGTCCACTCCTCTGATGAGGAGTTCGAGATCCGCCCGGAGCCGGATCGCCTACCGGGGTTGGACTTCGTCCGGCTTGATGAGAGCAAGAAGGCTAAGAGCCGACTGCATCTCGACTTCAGGCCTGATGACCAAGACGCCGAGGTGGCTCGTCTGGTGGCTCATGGCGCACAGCGTGTTGATATTGGCCAGGGTGATCAATCGTGGGTTGTGTTGGCAGACCCCGAAGGTAACGAGTTCTGTGTCCTAGGCCAGCGGCGTCAGTAAGGCTCACGCCTGGGTCGGGTCGATGGTGAAGCGCTCGGGGTGGGCGGCGCGGACGTAGTGGATCGCGGTGTGCGAGGTGATTCCGAACAAGCGCATCAGCCGGACCGGGTCCGCGTCTCTCGTGCCTCGTCGAGGAACCGGTCCTGCCGAAGCCGTGTGAAGGTGATCCCGACGCGGTCGCGGAGCGCTTGGAAGTTGGAAATGCCGACGGCGGGCCGGTCGACGCGCATGGCGGTGATGGGGCTGACGATCAGATGCGGGTTCTCAGTGGCCAGCGGCGATGGCGCTCGACCAGCCAGTCCTTGACCAGCTGCAGGGCGAACTCGTCCAAGCAGACCTCGTGGTCGAGCCGGTTCGGTCTGCGGATCCGCAGACGTCCTGTCGATCGGTTGCGCAGCAGGTCCACCCAGGAGTCGGACGCCTGTCGTTCACCCGCGGCGCCTTCACCTCGACCACGCCGGCCGCGGTGGTGACCTTCCGGGGCCGGTGGTAGCCGTTGCGCACCACCAGGCGACGGCCGCGCTCATCGCGCTCGTCGACCAACTCGGCTATATAAGCGTTGACTTCGACCTCCAGCGCGACGGCCAGCATCCGCCTGGCGCCTGCCCGGACGATCTCGTCGATCAGAGCGGAGCCGTTGGCGGTGGTGCCGTCGTCGTTCACTACGCTAAGCAGGAACGTGCCTTCCCGGCCGGTGCTGTGAACACCGGTCTTGCTCGGTGATCTATCGATCAATCAACCGGGAAGGTATGTCCTCCCCGAGCCGATCCACAGGTCTTGAGTATTGCTCCAGAGCGCCTGCACGAAGGCGAGAGGGGACCAGCAGACCGGCTGGTGCGATGATGGCGACGAACGCAAATGGCTGATCAAAGGGGTCGCTGTGGCCGTCTACGAGCTAGCGGACCGGCTTGTCATCGGAATCGCCTCCAGTGCTCTTTTCGACCTGACCGAGTCGGACGCCGTGTTCCGGGAGCAGGGCGAAGAGAGCTACCGCGCCTACCAGGAAGAGCATCTGGACGAAACACTCCGTCCCGGGGTCGCGTTCCCGTTCATCCGCCGACTGCTGTCGCTGAACGACCTGGAAAAGGAGGGTGACCCGCTGGTCGAGGTCATCGTTCTGTCCCGCAACGACCCCGACACCGGACTTCGCGTCATGAGATCCATAAAGGCGCACGGTCTGTCGATAAGCCGGGCCATCTTCATGCAGGGCCGGTCGCCCCACAAATTCATGCCGGCACTCAACATGTCCCTGTTCCTGTCGGCGAACGAGCGCGATGTTCGCGAGGCCGTCCTGGCGGGATTGCCCGCAGGCCACGTCCTGGGCGCGCCGCATGAAGACGACACTGAGGACGGCGACCTGCGGATCTCCTTCGACTTCGACGGAGTCCTGGCCACCGACGCATCAGAGCAGGTGTATCAGGCAGGCGGGATAGAGGAATTCCGCACCCACGAGGTGACGAACGCCGCTGTCCCGCACGACGCGGGACCGTTGAAGGAATTTCTGGCCAACATCAACCGAATCCAGCGGCGAGAGGAGAAGGAACGCCGGAAGAACGCCGACTACCGGATCCGTCTCCATGTTTCCCTCGTCACAGCGCGCGCCGCCCCCGCTCACGAGCGGGCAGTGATGAGCCTGAAGCAATGGGGGGTGACGGTCAACGACGCGTTCTTCCTCGGCGGGATCAACAAGGGCGAGATCATGAAGGTCCTCAAGCCGCACATCTTCTTCGACGACCAGCAAAGTCACGTGGCGAGCACCTCGCAAACGACACCGAGCGTGCACGTGCCCTTCGGAAAGCTCAACGAGCAGGCCGCCTCGCAACACCAGCCCGAATCCTGACCGTTCCCAAGATCAGCCAGCAGAATCGGCTGCGACGCGCGCCGAGTACCCGCGGTCAGTGTGTACCTCCTGCCTCGGTGTTCGGAACTGCCACCTGGGGGGCTCGTTCGTCGCGATGAGGGGATGCCGAGGCTCTGGCGCATCCTCTGGGCCGGGCAAGGGCGGTGTTGTTGGGGGAGGGACGGGTCTCTGACGGCATTCGGCGATGCTGCTCCGTCACTCCAGCGTGGTGTGGCCGTGGCCGTGAAGTGGCACGCGTCCGACCCGGCGCTGCCGGCCGTGGGTCCGCTCAGTGGCCCGGCATCCGGGGGCAGCTCGATGGACATCTCGTCGCCCTGCCCAACCGGACCGGACGCCAGGTTCGAGCCCCGTTGGGCGCTGGTACGGGCCCGAACCAACGCCCTGGACCGGGTCCGCAGCCACGCCGGCGAACTCTCGCGCCTGTTCGCCGCCGCGCAGAGGCCACCACCAGCGAAGTGGAGATCATCCGCGGCAACGTCCCCTCTCGGCCGTTGGTTCGTCCGCCTCCAGCACGAGGCCAGCGAAGAGGTCGTCACGCTCGACCGCCCTCCGTACGCGCTGAGCACCTCACGCTCGATCCAGTCCACCGCCCTGCGCCGAGGTGTCCGCTATCGCACGGTCTACGCGCCGGAATCACTGCAGTGGCCGGGAGTCCTGAACGACATACGCGAACTCGCCGAGCTCGGCGAAGACGCAAGAGTGCTGGACGGCCTTCGCGTCAAACTCGCCATCGCCGACCGCCGCTTGGCGATCATGCCGCTCTCGCTCGATCTGGGTGACGACGTCCGGGCCGCAGTCGTCCGGCCGAGTGCCCTGCTGGACGCCCTGATCGACCTGACCGAGGCTCTGTGGGGTCAGGCCCTTCCCATCGGCGCCCCCGCCGCGGACCTGCTCTCCCCTGAGGACCGCGCGGCCCTCACCCTCATGTGCAGCGGTATGAAGGACGAGGCCATCGCACGCCAACTCGGCTGGTCGATCCGTACCATGCGACGCCGCGTCCAGGTCCTTTATGGGCAACTCGGAGCAAGCAACCGCTTCCAGGCCGGTGTCCTGGCTGCCCGCCGCGGCTGGATCACCGAATGACCTCGATCCCCGACGCAGTTGAGGAAGATCCGGTGCGGCCGGCCGTCCCGTCCGCCGTCCGCCGTCCGCCGGGCAGGCAACCCGGAGCGCCTCGGCGGCGTCCTTCCGGACGTGATCGACAACATCGGTCCAGCCGCATACGGCAACCCCGACAACTCGGAGGAAATCAGGCCCGGGCCGCTCTGGCGCCATGCCGTGTGGGTGGTGGCTGTCACCGCTGTCGGTGTCGGACTCGGCTGGACGACTGGCCTGTTCCGCGTCGGCCCCGAGGAGTACGGTCTGCCCAGCGCCGCCCCCGGCCCTCTCCTGCCCTATCTGGCCGCCTGGACCGTGATCGGTCTTGCCGCGGCCGGCGTGCTGCGGGGCGCCGCCGCCAGAGTGCCGGTCCACGCACCGGGGACGATCGCCTTCGGCGTCACCTGGCTCGGGACCCGGCTGTCGCTTGGCTGGCGCCCCGAGTGGCCGATGCTGGCCCTGATGGCGGCCGTCGCGCTGGCGGCGGCCGCCGGGTGGAGCCTCATGGCGCTGCGCCCCGGCTCCGGCGCCAAGAGCGCCCGACCGTAGGCGGTTGCGAGGCACCGCGTACGGACGACGACACGCCATCGGGCCGATCCTCGCCACTCCCGACTGAGACCCCGGCGACCGAAGCACCGGCTGCGCGCCGAGCACGTCTTCGACGCGCTCAACGCCCCTTCGGTGCCGGCACCGTCGGACCGGCGGCAAGCTACCCCTGTTGGCCACCGACGCGGCTGGCTTGGGCCAGGACGGCTGCGTCTACACCGCCTAGGGCTTCGAGTGCGACTGGTCCGGCGTCATCATCGGTCCGGACCTCTGTGGCGCGGCGGCAAGTGGGTCACGGACCGCAATGCCTCCAGGGTCCCGGTGTTCAAGCGGTCCACTCCGGACGCAGACGTGGACCGCCTGATCAGCAACACCTAGAAGGTGCTGCTGACCGGGGGCATGGTCGGCACGGTCGCGTACTCGACGGACGGGAGACGCGGGAGCGACTGCGCGAATTGGCGGGGTCGGAGCGCGAGATAGCCGTGGAGTGAGGGGCGCGTCGTCAGAACCCGGCCGGCCTCTGCGGGTAGCTCGGCGGGCTCTCCGCTACCCCGAGTTGTACCCCCACCGAGCCCGGCCGTCCTTGCCCATGAAGCACTTGGCGGGCCGCCCGTCGACGGTCGTCGCGGTGGCGCCCACGGGGGAGCAGTACTGCCCGAACTGAACACCGGCCTGGCTGCCGGTGCTGCCCCCCGAACCACCGGAGGAGCCGCCGCTGGTGGAGCCTCCGCTACTGGATGAGCCCCCACCGGTACTGCCTCCTGTGGTGCCGCCGCCCGAGGTGGTGCCGTACGAGGGCTGGGGACGCGGCTTGGGCTTGGGCTTGGGCTTCGGCTTCGGCTTGGGAGTGGGGCTGGGTTCGGTGCACGGGGCGCTGGGACCGATCAGCCACAGGTCGACCTGCGTGGCGGTCGAGACCTTGTTGTCCGGTTCCGGGTTCTGCCGACACACCCGCCAGTCGGCCAGTTCCGGCTGGTCGTCCAGATGCTTGCCGGTATGCGCGTGGAAGGGGACCACGTGGTCGAGACCGAGATCGTCGAGGGTGCGAGAGGCGTCGTCGAACCGCTCGTCGACGAGATCCGGCATCACGACCCCGCGGGGGCCGTGCAGCCGCGTCGGGCACTCCTCCTGCTCCGGGACCGCGTAGAGCGTCAGCATGGTGCCGGACGGGCGGACCGTCTCGTCGCGGGAGGGGTTCTGGAAGCAGACCCGCCAGCCGGGCTCGGTGGTCTTCACCGGCCGGTGGGCGGAGGAGGCGTCAGCTGCCGACACCGTCTGCCACGGATGGAGGCGAGCCTTCGCCGCAGCCGCGGTGAGAGGGGCCCCGTTGAAGTCGGGGACGACCAGGGTGCGGTCTGCACGATCCAGTGCCACGGACTCCTTCCCACTGGAGCCCGGATTCAGACCGGCGATGAACACCACTGCCGCAATTGTGGCCATGAGGACGGGATGTCGGCGTACCCATGTGGAGAACCGCGTCCCGCGGCTGGGGCGCGAGGGGGACTCGGGAGGCAGGAGTTCCCCCACTGCTTCGAGGAGTTCTCCCTTCGGGTCGATCTTTGAGCCGTGCAGCTTGTGCGGTTTCCCGTCGATGAGGACGTCGACGGAGTCGAACATGCCGTACGCGCGGCGAAGGATCCGCAGGGGCTTGGGCACGCGGGTCGCCTTGGGCGCCAGGAGATTCCGGAACAGGATGAGGCCGTTCCCGGTGAGCACGGCATAGCCCCAGCCGTTGTGGTAGAAGGACCGGACTACTTCGCCGGGCTCGAGCTCTTCCAGCAGCACCTTCTTTTGGTCGTTGGAGAAGGAGATGCTCTCCCTGGCGGCGGCCGCGGCGGTGCGCGGGTCCTCGGCCAGAGGATCAGGCACAAGCTCCCCGGCCTGCAGGATGAGTTCGCCGGATTTGTCGAGCTGTGAGCCCCAGAGGCCTATGCGTCGCCCTTCCACCGACACGTCCACGCGCCGCCGACCGCCGTGAGCAGGGCGCAGGATCGCCAAGGGCTTCGGAACCCGCGTCGCCCGCGTCGTGGAACCCCCGCTCAGGAGGATGAGGGCATCCTCGGTGAGCGCGGCGTACCCCAGCCCCTGGTGGTAGAGGGCCAGCACCGTCTCCCCGGAGCGGAGGGCACGGAGCAGAGCCTCCGCCCCATGGGCCGGGAACGGGACGGACTCCTGGGCCGCCACCCTCGCGGTGCGCGAGTCGTTCCGCAGAAGGCGCTGCGCGGCAGTATCGGACATGCGGGGATGCTAACTGCTGCTGATCTGCGGCCGGACACAAGTACAAGATCCCTCCGCGGACCCGTGCCTGCCCCGATTCCGCTGCGCGCCGCCCGCAGTCTCGTTCTGCGATGTAGCAGGTGAGCTCGTACGGGACGCCCCGTACGAGCTCACTCGCTGGGCATTGCAAGTAACCGAACATGACCATGGGCTTGTTGTACGAGCGCGACAAGGGGGTCGTCGCCCATGGCGAGCAGCAGCAGTGCACCCGAACAGTCCGACAGCCTCAAGGCGTTCGGCGCTGTCCTCAAGGTCTTCCGTGAACGGGCCTCGCTCACCCAGGAGGAACTCGCGCCGCTGGTGTGCTACTCGCAGCACTGCGTCGCCTCGATCGAGCAGGGGCGCCGCATGCCGCCCGGTGATTTCGTCGAGCGAGCCGAAGGGGCCCTGGACTCGTTCGGGGTGCTCCGGGCTGTTGCCCGGCACGTGTCGCGGCAGCCGGGCCTCGCTGGCTGGTTCCGGCTGTGGGCGAAGCTCGAGAGTGCGGCGATCGTCTGTGCACGTACGAGTGCCGGGTGATGCCCGGTCTGCTGCGGACGGAGGCGCACGCGCGGGCCGTGATTACACGACCTCGTACCCCTGAGCGTCCCGGAGCCCCGCCGACTGATTGGCCACGTCGTCGTCACGCCCCGCCACAGAAGCAAAGTTGGTGGCCCAGGACGGCCGGTTGCGGGCGCTGCGTGCGGTCGGCGTACCGCTGCTGCTCGGCCTCGCCCAGACCTGGGCCGCGGCAGAGCATGCGTCCGCGGGAAAGCAGGTGGGCTTGGCGATCCCGTTCGCCATGGTGCACCTGCTGGCCATGGCCTTCTGGATGGGCGGGCTGGTCGCCCTCTGTATCGCCCTGTGGCGCTCCTCGCCGGACCGACCGGTACCGGCGATGGCCGTATCCTGCTTCTCCCGGCTCGCATTCCTTGCCATCACCGCTCTCGTCGGGACGGGCATCTACCAGTCCTGGCGCCAGCTCGGTTCCTGGGAAGCCCTCTCCTCGGCGTCGTACGGCAGATGGCTGGCACTGAAGATCGCCATAGTTCTTGCGCTTCTGGCCGTGGCCGCCCTGTCCCGACGGTGGGCCATCCCGCGCTGTCCCCGACGACGGACGCCCCGCCCGATGCGACGCGACAACCCGGCCACGGCCGTCGCCTGCTGCTCTCTGTCGCAGCCGAGGCCGCCCTCGGCGTGCTGCTCCTGGCGGTCAGCACCGCTCTCACGGGAACCCAGCCCGCACGAGCCGCCACCGAACAGGCGGCGCGGACAGCTGCCACAACCGTGCCCGCTGTCGTCACCGTGACGGTCCCGTTCGACATGGGCACCGGCAAGGGCCGCCCTCGAGGCCGGGCAGGGCCTCCTGGTCAACGGCGCGGGTGAGGCGGTCGGCGGCTACGCCGTCCAGCCGGCCCGACAGGCCGGCGCCACGGTCACCGCCACCGCCAGTCCCCGCAGCATCGACCGTGTGCGCTCCTACGGCGCCGATCGGATCGTCGACCACACCGCCACCCCGCTGCCGCAGTCGGTGGCAGGAGAGCGGTTCGACGCGGTGGTGAACCTCGTGCCCACCAGCCCCGAGGAGACCGCGGCCCTGGTGGACCTGGTCGCCGACGGCGGTTCGTCAGCACCACCACCCCCGGTCCCGAGGGCGCAGGCCGCGGCGTGCGCACGGTGCGGGTATTCAATCCGCAGCGACGCCGCTCGCCTCGCCGACCTGGTCACCAGGGTGGACGCCGGTGATCTGAAGATCGACGTCGCTCATCGGCGCCCGCTGGCCGACCTGGCCGCCGTCCACGACGCTGCCGCCGCCGGACGGCTGCCCGGCAAGACCGTCCTCGTCCCCTGACCTGCACGTCATCCATTCCGGCAAGCGCCGGTCCGTGTACCGAACCCGACCTCCCGCTGCGTCAGTGGTTGCGCTGACGCTACTCAGGAGTACGTCATGACCGCGGCGCCGGGCGTGCGCGTGGGCAGCTCCCGGGACGAATGCCGAACGGTGTTCTTGGTGGGCGGCCAGCCGTCCAGAGCGCGACGCAAGTGTGTACGCGGAGACGAGGCGCCCGCTCGCGTCCGCCCAGCGGGCGGTCACCTCATGGGACACGGTCTGGCCACAGGTGGTTGGTGGTTCGGCGATGCCGATGAAGTTCCGGGCGACGGTCCGTATGTGTACCGACCACCCGAGGGCTGTGAGGTCGTCCGTGAAGGCCTGGGTGTCCTGGAAGACTTTCACGATGCGGTACTGGCTGCCGTCGTCGAGCCGGCGCAGCGCCGCAGGGGCGGGCCGCGGGCCGGTCCGTGAGAAGTTCCTGTTCAGCGGCCGCGGTGGGATCATCGTCGATGAAGATCGCTTTGCCGCCCGGCGCGAGGGCGGCAGCGACCGTGTTCCAGGAGCCGGGCAGCCGCGCCGACGGGACATGGGAGAGCCAGAAGGCGAAGAACACGGTGTCGTAGCGCCGCGGCGGACGCCCTGGAACAGGTCGGCTTCAAGGAACTGGACGGCAGGGGAGGAGGTAGGAGCGCACGAGCGAGCGCCAGCACTTCAGCTGCCGCGTCGACAACCGTCACCGAACGCGCCCGTGCGGCGAGCCTTGGGGTCCGCTGGCCCGTGACCCGGCCGGTCAGCGGGTCGCAGGCGGTAAGGAAGGGCCGACGTTGGGCATCCATCCGCGCCGCAGGGGTGATCAACCCTTCCACAGGGGTAACTGCGCAGCGCGCAACCAGGAGTAGTGGTTGGTCAGCCGGTCCCGCGAGATGGAGCAGCAGAGCAATGCGGTACCTGGGCCGGTGTCGGCTGGGAGAACCGTAGAATAGGTACTACTCGAAATCTAAACCGAAGGAGGGGCATCCCATGGGACGTGTGTCGCAGGTTCAGGCGCAGGAGAACCGGCAGCGTGTGGTGGCCACTGCCGCCCGAATGTTTCGGGAGCAGGGTACCGGCGTGAGCGTCGTCGACGTGATGAAGGCGGCCGGTTTGACCCATGGAGGGTTCTACAAGCAGTTCGCCTCCAAGGATGCTCTGGTCGGCGAGGCCACCGCTCGAGCCTTCGCCGAGTTGGAGGGGCGTCGCACACAGGCGGTGGCCGCGCACGGCGGTCAGTACGACGCCGGACGTCAGGCTCTGATCGACTGGTACCTGTCGACCGGTCATCGTGACGACGCGGCCGACGGCTGCGCTGCCGCGGGGCTCGCCGTCGACATGGCACGTGAGGCGGGGGACTCGGCGGCACATCGGGTGTATGTCGACAGTGTGGGCGAATTCGCCGAGTGGCTCGCCGGTGAGGGCGAGGACGGCCTGGTCTGCCTGGCCACCATGGTCGGAGCCCTTCTCCTCGCCCGGGCCACGCACGGCTCTCCGCTGTCCGACGAGATTCTCCGCGCTGCGCACGAGGCCGTGTCGGAGAGCGACTGATCCTTTACCGGCTGCCCCCGGCCTCCGTCGACACGCGGCCGGCCCCAGCGAAAGGCATCGCGGCCGGCCTCCCGTCGCTACGCCCGCGACCCTCTTCGCTCCCTCGCACTCAACGGACCTTGGTCGATCCCAAACCGGGTATCAATCGACTATGCCGAAGCCTGGGGATCTGGGTGAAGCTTGGCGAGGTTCACTGGCGCTGACCGCTGCTGGCCATCCTCGTCGGCGGTCAGTTCATCCAAGGTGAGAGATTCCGTAACCTCATGGAGGCCTATCTCACTCTCGGCCGCAAGTACTGCCTTTTCAGCCAGCGTTCGCGGGTGGAGGTCGCGGAGTTGGAGGTCGGAGAATTCAGGACCGAGTTCTCTGCGGATGTCGGCTTGGGCGCTGTTGGCGATAGATCTCCCCTTGCGTATGAGGGCGGACAACTCCGATATCGCCTTGGGTAGTTTTTCCGGGCCGAGAACGACGATGGCGATCACGAAGATGGTGAGCATCTCGAGCGGGCCCATGTCGAAGAACATGCGTGGCCTCCTGTGCGACTCACGTGCGGTACCGGTTCAGCGGCCGTGGTACGAGTCATGTAGGGCGGGAAGCGACGAGGGCTCGTCGGG
Organism: Streptomyces sp. NPDC059909; assembly: GCF_042730885.1. Lineage (NCBI taxonomy): Bacteria > Bacillati > Actinomycetota > Actinomycetes > Kitasatosporales > Streptomycetaceae > Streptomyces > Streptomyces sp. NPDC059909. The sequence continues at coordinate 11,514 of NZ_JBHWKX010000070.1, read as the reverse complement.
GCTGAGGTCTGCCGTGCCCTTGCGGGCGCGACGGCGGTCGTTGAGCCAGGAGACGGCACAGGCGACCAGATACAAAGCGGTGATGGGGCCGGCAAGTGCGAGCATGCTCAGTGGGTCGCTGCTGGGCGTGGCGATGGCAGCGAACGCGGTGATGCCGAGGACCATGTGCCGCCACCAGCCTGCCATGCGGGCGGAGCTGAGGATGCCTGCCAGGTTGAGCATGACGAGGAGCAGGGGGAGTTCGAAGGACAGACCGAAGACCAGGACCATACGGGTGGCCAGGTCGAGGAAGTCGTCGACGGGCAGGATGTTGGTGGCCTGCTCTGGGGTGAAGGAGATCAGCACCCGTGCTGTGGTGGGCAGGACCGCGTAGGCGAATGCGGCCCCGGCCAGGAAGAGGGGGATGCCGGTGGCGAGGAAGGCGAGGGTGTACCTCTTCTCACCGCGGTGCAGGCCCGGGGCGAGAAACCTCCACAGCTGGTAGAGCCAGACGGGACTGGCGCCGATGAGCCCGGCGGTCAGCGACACCTTCAAGGCAAGGGTGACGGGCGAGAGGAGACCGTTGGTGGCGATGACTCCGCACCGTCCGTCTGTTGTTGCGGGGCTTCCCTCCAGCGTGTCACAGCCCGGCAGGGGCGCGATGACGAAATCGATCAGCTGCTTGTAGGACAGCCCAGCGACAACGGTCGTCACCATGACCGCGCCGATCGCCTTCACCAGGCGGCTTCGTAGTTCGCGTAGGTGGCCCGCCAGGGGCATGTGCCCCTCGGGGGCCCGGGATATGGCTGAGAGCACGAGCAGACCTCGGTTCTTCTCCCGCAGACGCCGTCCGGCGTCAGCGCGTGCCGAAGGCTTCTTGGGAATGTCCATGGCCCTGCGGCCGGGACGCGGCATTGAATGGGGCCCGGATAGCGGTCCCATTCACAGAATCGCCGCTTTCATGGGCCTCGTCGTTGCGATCCCGCATCGCCTTGGTCTCGCTCTTGAGAATGCGCATGGATTGCCCGAGTGAGCGCGCCATGCCGGGAAGGCGTTTGGCGCCGAAGAGCATGATGAGAACGACGAGGATGAGCAGAATTTCGGGTGCGCCAATTTTACCGAACACGTTGATTTCCTTTCGCCAGGAGCAATGATCGCTCCGTCGCGGTTAGGGTGAGGTGCTGCTACCCGGGGGGGCACGTTCGTGAGTGTGCCTGGCGATGCGGACGCATGAAGTCAGGCTCTTGAAGCGGTCGAAACCTGGTTGCCGGATGCGTAAGAGAAATGGCCTTGAGCTAGGACGTCTCAGGCTTCTTTGCTCATCACTGGAACAAGTCTCGGTTTGGAAGACTCGCGTGTGGGAAAATACGCGGACTGTGCGGCGGGGCCACGCGGTTTGTGTGTGGCCCCGCCGGGCTAGTCGCTTACCCGGTGACTCCCGATACTTGCCTGAGGTGATCCCGCGAGGCAAGGAATCGGACAACCGAATGATTACTGGCCGCCGCCGAGTCTTCGGTGAGTTACGGTGCAGCTTTCAGAGCACATGCGTAGTATGTGGGCGCTGTCATCTAGCGTCGGGCCTGAGCGGCAGCGTGGTAGGGAGCGAGGAATGCGCCCAGTGCTTCCAGCAGTGCTTGGGGGGCCTGTTCTGCGACCCAGTGGCCGGCGTCAGGGATGACGACGGTCTGCAGATCGGCGGCAGCCTTCTGCATCCCGTCACCAACGTATTTGCCCCAGCCTTCCGCTCCCCCGATGGCCAGGACGGGCATGGGCAGCGGAGTCTGGGCTCGAGCCTTGTTCTGCGCGAGCATTGCATCCCAAGCACGGTAGAACCCGAAGCTGCCGCGCAGGCTGTCGGGGTCGGAGAAGAGGGTGAAGTAGTACTTGAGCGCGTAGTCGGGCAGCTTCTTCTGGCCGGCCTGGATGGCAAACTCATAACCGAAGAAGATGTCTTCTCGTCCCTTGACGAGTTGTTCGGTGAGCGGGTCGTTGACCCGGTTGAAGGGGATGTGCCAGACCTTGTTATTGAGCGGCTCCTCGACGAACAGCTCCGGCGAAGGCACTGCTCCCAAGGGGCCGGGGATCTCGGCAAGGCCCACGCGTTCGACCCGGGTGGGGTGATCCGCGGCCAGGGCGTAGCCGATCAGCATCCCCGTGTCGTGGCCGACGACGGCGAATCGCTCGTGGCCGAGCGCGTCCATGAGCGCGATCAGGTCGTTGGCCAGGGTGCGGGTGTCGTATCCGCTCTGCGGCTTGTCAGTGAGGCCGACGCCGCGCTGGTCGACGGCGATGACCGTGTACTTCTTGGCGAGTTGCGGCATCAGCAGGCGCCAGGCATACCAGTTCTGCGGCCATCCGTGGATCAGGAGCAGCGGCGGCCCGTCGCCGCCGATGACCGCGTGCTGGAGCAGGCCACCGGCCTGGATGAACCGACTGGTGAACGTCTTCGTGAACCCTGCCGGCAGCTCCGGAGAGGTGGCGACCGACCCGATCCTCCCCAACTTGGGGTTGCCGGCGGCGGCGGCGGGCAGGGCCGCTCCGCCGAGCAGCGAGACGCTGGCGGCCGCAGCAGCCGCGCCGCCGACGAAGAGGCGACGCGAGAAGCCGGTGCGCGAATCGCTTGACTGCGGCTCGGACCAGCCTCCTTCCGGAGTGGTGGGCTCATTCGGAGACGTGCTCATGATGATTTCCTTTCGCGAAACTGAAAGCGTGCCGAGAGGTTTACATATCGTTCGTCACCCGTCAAGACGGTGACGAATTTTGGAATTGGGGGTCCCCTTCGTCAAGCAAGTTTCGACAGCTACCGTGCACGCGGAGACGATTTGAGGCCGCCCCGGGGCGGCAGCAAATCGGCGACAGCAAGGCGCTGGGATATGCCGACGGCGGAATGGAGAACAGTGCTATTAGGTGTAGGGAAGCGCTAGGACAGGCTTAGGGGCAGCCCAACTCCTTCAACGAAGCCCACCGTGTCCCATCCCTGGGTGAACGGGCCAACAGGAGACCGGTTGACTGCGCTGAACGTAGACGGGCTGATGCTGGGCAACCAGGAATGATCTTGGAGTTCCGCGTGGCCCCATGGGAGGGACCAAGGGCGTCACTTGCCGAGGAACTTGTTGACGTCGGCGGCGAACTCCTTGTGATGCTGGAAGAGGAACCCGTGAGCAGCATCGGGATAAATCTTGATCTGCACGTCGGGCAGCAGGCCGGCAAGCAGGTAGGAGTACCGCGGCGGGATCATCGGGTCGCTGTCGCCGTTGGCGACGAACACCGGCTGCGCGATTCCCTGAAGCCGCTCGAGCAGGGCGTGGTTCGGGATGCCCCACTCAATCACTGCGTCGTACTGGGCCTGGCGGGTCTGCCAGGTCGTAGGGTCATCGTGCCCCTCGGTCCGCTCTCCGTAGATGCGCCCCAGGAGGGCCTGGCCCGCAGCGAGCCCTTCGGGAGTGGCGGGGACGAAGGCGTGCAGATAACCCTCGGGTGACGGTTCCCGTCCACCGACCCCTTCAATGACATCCCGACGCCATCCGTGAATTCCAGCTGCACCCCGCGGTGCGGCGGAGGCCAGGACGATTCGGTTGACCAGGTCGGGGCGGTGCAGTGCAATCTCCTGGGCGACGAAACTTCCGAGGGAGAAGCCGAGCAGGTCGACCTTGTCCAGGCCCAGCGCGTCGATGAACTCGATGGCATCGCCGGCCATGGCGGCCACCGTGTTCGGAGTGCGCCCACTGGTGGCGCCCACGCCAGTGTTGTCGAACGTGATCACTCGGCGCCCATGCGCCAGCGCGTCGATGAGCGCCGGATCCCAGTTGTCCAGATTTCCACGGAAGTGCTGCAGCAGCACCAAGGGCGGCGCTCCAGCGCCTGAACCCAGGCTCCGATAGGCGTAATCGACGCCGTTGTCCGCCCTCACAGTCTGCGTCTCGACGGTCGAGTAGGTACTCATCCAAACCTCCACGGTGATGGGTCAAATCTCCATGTCCGGGCCGAACCCTCACATAGATTATATGTGACATCTAAAACGGGCAAGGGCCACCACGGACGCGGCCTCGGCGGGGGAGCCCGTGGTGGCGGACCGTGGGGCGTGAGGCAGGTTCTCACGTCCCACGGTCCGTGGCGGGTTTACCGCCTCGAGGCTCAACGGGGCCAGGTGTTGTGCTTTGGGGTGTTGGTCCGTTGTGCCTTGGGTGTTGGTGTTGTGTCAGCGGCCGGGGGCTCGCTGCTTGACCTCCTGGAGCACCCAGCCGTTGCCGTCGGGGTCGCTGAAGGTGGCGTAGGAGGCGTAGGAGGCGCGCTCGGGGTGCGGGCCGGCGAGTCGCTCCTGTCCTCCCTCGGGCTGGTGGGTGACCTGGCCGTTGGCGTGGCCGTGGTAGAGGAGCCCGTTGGCGTCGTGGAAGATCTCGCTCACGGCGATGCCGCGGCTGAGAAGTTCCGCGCGGGCTTCCTCGATGTCGGAGACGATGAGGTAGAGGCCCTGTGACGAGCCCGGTGCGGCGGGGGTGAGCCCGTTGCCGAAGATGATCGAAGCCTCGGAGCCGGGCGGTGTGAGGTGTACCAGGCGCCAGCCGTCGTGCGGGGCGACGTCGACGTCGAGGCGGAATCCCGCCTTCTCGTAGAAGGCCTTGGCCTTGTCCGCGTCGGAGACGGGAACCACGACGAGTTCCAGCTTCAGTTCCATTTTCTTCTGCTTTCGTGAGGGTGGGTCCGGGACAACAATTCATCACCGGCTTAGATGGTGACGAGCATGCCAGGCGTGTCGTCACCCGTCAAGGGGGTGACGAGGGAGAGGTGTTCGAGCTTGCCGCGACACCGATGCAAGATGCATCCCACGAGTTGGGGGGCGGCTCGGTTGGTGCGTACTTTGCTGGCGCGTGTCAGGAGTGCTGGCGGGCATGGCGGTTGCTCCGGTCCCGGCCGGGCATTGCTGGGCTTTCGGAGGCCTGAGCGGCGCGCGCCCTACGGGCTGGCGCCGAGGTGTGGGGCCGCAGGCGCTGGGGGTGCGGTCTCGATCCTGCCGGTCTGGGCGGCTGGGCCGGAAATGGCGCGGCTTTTGGGCTCCAGCGACCGGGCGGGCGTGGCGTTTGTCGCAGGTTCGGGTAGGCGGTCAGGGGTTGTCTGGGGATGCCGTTCGCTTCGGGGCGTGGATCCGTTCCCGTGTCCTCGCGCGTACGGTAAGCGTCGGCGTCCGGGCCTGGCCTCCCTGGGGCGCCGATCCCCTGCTGCTGCGTGGCTCGATCTTCTCTTCCCGGTGTGCCGCCTGATGCGCTGCCGATGCGCACTTGCACACCTTGGATGTCAATAGTAATCTAAATGGAACGACGAGACGGCCTCACCTGCTGAAGATCACGTCATGGCCGGACCGGCGATGGGATGGCACGACGACAGCACCACGAAGTCGACTACCAGGGCGAGGCGCCGTCGGGCGCTGGCAGCTACGGCGAGAAGCGGTCGACGCGTTCTCCCGCGCACAGGCTGACCCCTTGCAGGGCGGGAGTCTCTGGACCGGCGGGACTGGACCTGGTCCTGTGCTCCCCGTTCCTGGCCGTTCGTAGGAGCCATCGCCATTGAGGTCAGGTCCCCGTACACCAGCAATGCCAACGAAGCAAAAGAGGAGAGAACCAATGACCACGATTCTGATCACGACAGCGAACGGTGAGACCGGCCGGCCGATGGTCGACTACCTGCTCAAGGAAGGCTTCAGCGTTCGTGCCATGGTTCGCAAGGACGACGAGCGGGCACAGCGACTGCGCGACAAGGGCGCCGAGGTCGTATTCGGCGACCTGCTCAACTTCCGCGACGTGCGTGCGGCCATGGAAGGCGTCCAGCGCGCCTACTTCAACTACCCGATCGGCGACGGACTGGTCGAGGCCGCGGTCATGTTCGCTCAGGCCGCGAAGGAACAGGACCTCGAGCTCATCGTGAACATGTCGCACATCCAGTCCCGTCCCCAGGCGCACAGCAAGACCACGCAGAACCACTGGCTCTCCGAGCACGTCTTCGACTGGTCCGGAGTCCCCACCACTCACCTCAGGGTCACGTTCTTCATGCAGTGGCTGCTCTACATCTCCGGGCTGATCCGCTACGGCCGCTACGTCCTGCCGTTCGACAGGGAAAGCCGCTTCGCCCCGATTGCCGGCCGCGACATCGCCCTGACCGCTGCCAACATCTTCGCCTCGCCGGACGAGCACGGTGGGCAGACCTACCCCCTCACGGGTTCTGTGGAGTACAGCCACGAGGAGCTGGCGGCCGAGGTCAGCCGGGTGCTGGGCAAGGAGCTTCCGTTCGAGCGGGTCACGGTGTGGGCGTTCCTGGAGATGCTCGGCCTCCAGCACGACACCGCCAAGCTCAAGCACTTCGAGGCTTTGATCCTCGACCAGCAGGAGGGCCGCCTGGCGGGTATCAGCGACGCGGCGCCGCGCATCATCGGGAAGCCGCTCGCGACGGTCGAGGAGTTCATCAACGAGTACCGCTCGCTGTTCGAGCTCGACTACACCAAGAAGGCAAGCGAATAGCCGACACTGAAACCTCGTCACGGCCCGTCGGCCGCACTCTCCGAGGCCGCATCGGCGAGCGCGCGGCGGCAGAGGCGTTCCTGGCTAGCCGGGTTGAGACCTGCCCCGACGAGCATCACGCGGGCGGAGCTCTTGTCCCTCGGGGAGACGGCTCCGCACGCGGTGCACGTATACGTCCTTTTCGTGATGAGCAGCTTCAGTTCGTCGCGCCGTTGGGCCGTCGCGGATTCCGGGCGGGATCGCCAGTCGTAGCAGCCGGATCTGGACACGCCGAGTCGGCCGCACATGAACTCGACGCTGTATGTGTACTCCTCGGTGTCGAGCCGCATCTCATCGATGAACTCGTACTTGCTTGCTACCGGGGATCCTTCGCGAAGTACGCTGCGGCCCTTTTCAGGAAGCTGGTGGCCGCTCGGCGGGAAGCAGGGTGAGAGGGAAGACGGCGAGGCCGATCCAGTGCCAGATCAGGTATCCACAGGCTCTCTTGTCGAGTTGCGGCGGTGTGGCCGGCTGTGGCGGCCGGCGGGGGCCATCAATAGCCGAGGATTGATCGACTGGTACCTGTCGAGGGACGCGATGCCGCCGCCGATGACTGCCCCTTCCCCGGCGGTTGATCGGTGCGTCGCCCCACTTCGGTGGCGGCACTTGCCTCGTTTAGATTGTGTATGTAATCTAAAACGGACCGGTCTCTGGCCGGACCTCTCCGGGATGGAGAAGGAGATACCGAGCCTGCACAGGCCGGTGCACCCATCTGGCTATTGCCTTGAGCATCCATAGGGGCACGCCCATGAAGGTCACCGCAGCGGTTGCAACCGGCAGGGGGAATCCACTCGCGATCAAGGAACTGGATCTTGAGGAGCCCGGACCGGGTGAAGTCCGGGTGAGGATGGTGGCCAGCGGCATTTGCCACACTGACGCCGTCGTCCGGGACGAGTGGTACCCGACACCAATGCCCGCGGTGCTCGGCCACGAGGGGGCTGGAGTCGTCGAGAAGGTGGGCGCGGGCGTCACGGCGGTAGAGCCCGGCGACCATGTGTTGCTCACCTTCTCCACCTGCGGAACCTGCGACTCGTGCGTGAGCGGGCGCCCCGCCTACTGCGCGCACTTCCTCGCACTCAACTTCTCCGGCCGACGGTCAGACGGAACCGCGGCATTCTCCGACAACGGCGAACCGGTCGGCTCCCACTTCTTCGGCCAGTCGTCCTTCGCCTCGGTCAGCAACGTTGCCGAGCGCAGCGTCATCAAGGTCCCACCGACCGTGCCGCTCAAGCTGCTCGGGCCTTTGGGGTGCAGCGTCCAAACCGGCGCGGGAGCCGTCCTCAACGTCCTCGACCCCGAAGCCGGCAGCACCTTTGTCGTCTTCGGAACCGGCGCGGTGGGAATGTCCGCCCTCCTGGCGGCCCGAGTGGCGAACTGCTCGACCATCATCGCCGTGGACATCGTCCAGAGCCGACTGCAGCGCGCGAGGGAACTCGGCGCCACGCACATCATCAACGGCCAGATGGAGAACGCGACGGACCACATCAAGGAAATAACGGGCGGCGGCGTGGACTACGCCGTCGACACAACCGGAAACCAGAAGGTTTTCCGGACCATGGTCGACTCGCTCGGCTCCCGTGGCCACGCCGCCCTCGTGGGGCTTGCCGCTCCGGGCACCGAGGCGACCATCGACATCGGCACCACCATCCTGACGGGCGCCAAAATCAGCATGGTCATCGAGGGGGACACCGTCCCCCATACGTTCATCCCGCGCCTCATCTCGCTCTACCAGGACGGTCGGTTCCCCTTCGACAAGTTGGTCAAGTCCTACCCCTTCACGGACATCAACACCGCGTTCCAGGACAGCGAGCAGGGCACAACCCTGAAGCCCGTCGTCGTCTTCTGAGCACGACAAAACCCAAGACAATCGAAAGGAAGACCCACACATGACCAACGCAGCACAGGCCGACTCGACGAGCGACATCCTGTTCTATGACTCCCTGTTCATCGACGGCGAGTGGCGCAAGCCCGCCTCATCGGATTCGCATTCCGTGACGTCCGCGAGCACGGGGCAGGTCATCGGACACGTCCCGGTCAGCACGTACACGGATGCCGATGCGGCAGTTGCCGCCGCACGCCGGGCGTTCGCCGACCCCACCGGCTGGGCCACGTGGCACCCGACGGAGCGCGCCCGCGCCCTGCAGCGCCTGGCCGACCAACTGGACGCCCGCAAGGAAGAAATGGCCCGACGGGTCAGCAGCCAGAACGGCATGCCATATTCGACCTCCATCAACTTCGAAGCCGCAGTACCGGCCGGAGTGCTGCGGTACTACGCGACGCTGGCGGAGCAGATGCCCACCGAGGAACGCCGCCCCGGCGTCCTGGGCGGAACGTCCTTGGTCCACCGAACTCCGCTGGGCGTGATCGCCGCAATCGTGCCCTGGAACTACCCGCAGACCCTGACCTTCTTCAAGCTTGCTCCGGCGCTGGCCGCGGGCAACACCGTCGTGGTCAAGCCGTCGACGGAGACTCTGCTGGACTTCGCCCTGCTGTCGGAGGCGGTTGCCGCGGCAGGTATCCCAGCCGGAGTCATCAACATCCTCACAAGCGGCCGCGGTCTGGGGGCATACCTTGTCGGGCACCCTGGCGTCGACAAGATCTCTTTCACCGGTTCCACGGCTGTCGGCCGCGAGATCGCCGGGCGGGCGGGGCAGCTGTTGCGTCCCGTGACTCTGGAGCTGGGAGGAAAGTCGGCCGCACTCATCCTCGACGACGCGGACCTCGAGTCGAATGCCGAGGCACTCTTTATCGCCTCCCTGCTCAACAACGGACAGACGTGCTTCGCCAGCACACGCATCCTGGCACCGCGGAGTCGCTACGCCGAGGTCGTGGAGTTCTACAAGACGCTGGCCGAGGGATCCGTCGTGGGCGACGCGCTTGACCCCGCCACGCACATCGGCCCGATGGTCAGCTCTTCACATCGTGACAAGGTGGTGTCCTACATCGAGCGCGGCATTGCCGATGGCGCGACCCTGGTGACTGGCGGTCCGCGATCGGACCGCGAGCACGGCTGGTTCGTCCAGCCGACGATCTTCGCAGACGTCGACAATGCCTCGGTCATCGCTCAGGAGGAGATCTTCGGCCCGGTCCTGTCGATCATCGCTTACGAGGGTGATGACGAGGCCATCCGGATCGCGAACGACTCCGAGTTCGGGCTTGGCGGGACCGTGTGGACGACCGATTCCGAGCGAGCGGAGCGTGTTGCCAAGCAGGTGCAGACCGGCACCATCGGCATCAACCACTACCTGCCCGACTTCGCTGCGCCGTACGGCGGGGTGAAGGCCAGCGGCATGGGACGTGAGCTGGGGCCCGAAGGCCTTGCGCACTATCAGAATCTGCACTCCATCTACCTGTAAGGACCTGTCGCAACAACACCCTGTCTCCGGATGCGTCGCTTAGGGCGTTGTTGTCCGCTTGACGCGTTTGGGTTTGATGGCATTGACGATGGTGATGACCCAGGCGCGTGGGTGGTCTGCAACGTGGTGGGCTGCGCGTTTGAGGGGCCAGCTGGCGACGCCGTTTGGTCCCGTCAGGCCACCAGCACGTCACAGACCCCGGAAGTTGCTCACACCGGCGGAGCGACCGAGCAGAAGGCACGGGGGAGCGGCGAGCGGCATTTCGAATCGATGCCGATCCTGCCCCTGTGTTTCGCCGAGCCGGCTCGGGCCGGTTTCTTAGCCTGCTCCTTCCTTCCGGGAGGAGTTACCCCGCAAAGTGCGCAGTTCGCGCACGCAGAAGGAGCTATACCAATGACCGTTGTACGAGCCGCCGCAGTACAGATCAGCCCCGTGCTCTATAGCCGGGCCGGGACCGTCGATAAGGTTGTCAAGAAGATCCGCGACCTGGGGAAGCAGGGTGTGCAGTTCGCCGTCTTTCCCGAGACCGTCGTCCCCTACTTCCCCTACTTCTCCTTCGTGCAGCCGGCCTACATGATGTCCAAGGAGCACCTGCGCCTGCTCGAACAGGCAGTGACCGTTCCGTCCGCCGAGACCAACGCGATCGCCGAAGCTGCCCGAGAAGCCAAGATGGTCGTCTCGATCGGCGTCAACGAGCGTGACGGCGGCACTATATACAACACGCAGCTGCTGTTCGACGCGGACGGGACGCTGATTCAGCGCCGCCGGAAGATCACGCCGACGTATCACGAGCGGATGGTCTGGGGCCAGGGCGACGGTTCGGGCCTGCGCGCGGTGGACAGCGCTGTCGGCCGCATCGGTCAGCTCGTGTGCTGGGAGCACTACCTGCCGCTCGCGCGCTATGCCCTGATGGCCGACGGCGAGCAGATCCATGCCGCGATGTACCCGGGTTCCTTCGGTGGCGATCAGTTCGCCGAGCAGATCGAGGTCAACATTCGCCAGCATGCGCTGGAGTCGGCTTGCTTCGTGGTCAATGCCACCGCGTGGCTCGATGCCGAGCAGCAGGCGCAGATCGCCGAGGACACCGGCAGCCCCGCCGGCGTGATTTCCGGTGGCTTCTTTACCGCCATCGTCGATCCCGAAGGCCGAATCATCGGCGAGCCGCTCACGTCCGGCGAGGGCGAAGTCATCGCCGATTGGATTTCGCGCAGATCGACATGCGTAAGAGCCTGATGGATGTGCGCGGACACTATAGTCGGCCGGAGCTGCTCAGCCTGCAGATCGACCGCACCCCGGCACCTCACGTCCACGAGCGCGCTGGCCATGGACCTGCCCAGACCACCCGTCCGACCGACGAGCGCCGCTCATTCGAGACCGAGTCGGCTGCTCCCTGAACCTGCAGCTTTCGCGGCAAGCCGTGATTGTTCGGGCCGCGAGTCCAGCGGGCGGATGCGAGTTCAGCCCTGGGCGCCGCAGCGGCACCGGCTGTGTCCCGGGTCGACGGCCGGGCCAATGATCTCCAGGCCTGCGTTCCGCGTAATTCGGGGGGTCTGGAGTCCATCCCGGGCTGAAGGTGCAGGTCAGCGGGTTGAGGGCTGGTGACGCGGGCGGATTTGCCTAGAGACGCGATT
>NZ_JBHWKX010000069.1:3555-39023 GCF_042730885.1 Streptomyces sp. NPDC059909 | reverse complement strand
GCAGACCCGTGGTCCAGCACGGGTCAGGGCAATCGAGACAAGCGCTTCCTCCCGGGCGTGAACGCCCGGGGTTCCGCGCTAGATCGTGCTGAACAAGTTGCGTTACCGCCGCGCTCTCGGTCAGAAGCTGTGTCTGAACCTCTTTCCGCTGGTCACAGCGTTATGAGGGAGGTGGGGAACCTGCTTGCCGTTCGGTGCGGCGTCGATGGACGGATCGTCGAACGGCAGCGGAAGACCCTCGGTCTTCACGCGGCGAGGGACGCCGACGACTGCTGGGGCCGCCGGTGCCGGCCAGACGGCGGGAGATGAGCGTGATGAACGCCCACCGGATGTGCGCTTCGGCATGGGAGATCTGCGCTCGTAGTCCCTTACGTTGCGCCTGGCCCGCATCGTCCACGAGTTACTCCGTTCCACCACCCGCCTCCTGGGCAGCAGGGAGACACACTCAAGGCTTACGGCCGATGAAGGCGAGCAGGCGAGTCTGTACGTCGGCGCTTTCGGGTACCTCGACCCGTGGTCCGTACTGCCCGCTCTTGCGGAGCACGTCGTCGAGCGGCAGCATCCCGTCGAGCAACTGGGCGCACCTGCCAGGGTCGAGGCGCTCCTCCTGGCCGGTGGCCCGCGCCAGGTCCCAGGTGTGCATGAAGACGTCGGCGGTGTAGAACCGGTCGACCGCCTGGTCCAGCGGGACCTCTCCGATGTGCTGGTTCGACAGCATCCTCTGCGCCGTGGCCGGATCGTCGAGGAGGGCCTGCACCCCGTCGCTGTGCACCGTCCAGGCCGCCACCGGGTCGTCGTCCACCGACGGCCCTTTCGGCAGTTCGACTCCGGCGCCAGCCTTCAGGAAGTCCGGGAACCACTCGACAAGGTGGCGCACCACATCCCGGGCGACCCACCCCTCGCACGGCGCTGGGTTGTCCCATGCCCCGGGACGCACTCCGCGCACGCGGTCCGTGAATACCCCTGCGACGGTGCGGTGCTCATCGGCTGCCCTCGTCATGATCTCAAGCCTTCCATCTCGGTACGTCGGTCGGCGTTGCCGCTCTGGCGGCCGCTGAGCAGTTCGTCAAGCCGCTCGTGGCCTTCCCGGACGCCGCGTTGCATGCCGCTCTTGATCATCGAGTCGCGGGCCTCGATGGAGTCCATGAGGGATTTGGTGGTGACCCGGGTGCGACCGCCGAGGTCCTCGAAGGCGGTTGTCTCCAGGCTGACGCCGTCCGGGAAGCCGTCGAAGGCGAAGGTCTGCACGATGCGCTCGTTGAGGCGTACCTCGTGGAACACGCCGCGGAAGCCGTACTCCGTCCCGTCGTCCTCGCGATGCACATAGCGGTACGACCCACCGCTGCGCGTGTCGTACTCGTCGATCCGCATGGTGAGCCGACGCGGGCCGAGCCACTGGACGACCAGGTCAGGATCGGTGTACGCCCGGAACACGCGCCCCGGCGAAGCATCGAACTCCCGGACGATGAGGATGGTGGGCAGAGCCGGGTCGGCCACGATCTGCGTCTCGTGCCGGCGGTTCGCCTTCGTGGTGCTCATGATGCCGCCTCCTTCGTCGGGGTGCCCGTCGCCGGCTGTTCCTCCATCTGCTCGAGGACGGCATCGAGTTGACGGAAACGGTCCTCCGCCTCGCGCCGGTAACGTTCGATCCATTTCGTCATCAGGTCGAAGACCTCTCCCTCAAGGCGGCAGGGCCGCCGCTGAGCGTCCCTGCTGCGACTGACCAGACCGGCGTCTTCCAGGACCCTGATGTGCTTGGACACGGCCTGCACGGTCACGTCGTACGGCTCGGCCAGTTCGTTGACCGTGGCATCCCCGGCGGCCAGCCTGGCCACGATGTCGCGCCGGGTCGGGTCGGCCAGAGCGGAGAACACCCGGGACAGCCGGTCGCTGGCCATCTCGCACCTCGCATCTTCAACCAATCGGTTGAATAAACCTACGGCCGACCCTATGGCCTTGTCAACCGACTGGTTGAATAGCGGCCGACGCACCGGACGGCTACGGCCGCCGCCCGAGATGCACACCACCGGCGAGACCGCCAACCGCAGCCGCGCCGTTCTCAGCCCTCTCGGGGACCTTTTCGCCGCCGTCTTCTTCCTCGCCGTCGAACTGATCCGTCAACCCCGACGACCTGCTGCCGCTCCTGCCGGCCGCCCTCGCGCCGGCCGCGGTCACGACCGCGACGAAAATCGCCACCGGCCGCTAGGCCGACTCCCGCGAACAGGTAGGACCCCCCGGTCAGCTCCGCGCCGGAACAGCCCTTGTCGCGCGCGGCGAGTTCTCCCTCGTCATCATCGGCCTGGTCGGCACGATGCACGACGACGTCGCCCCCCCTGGTCACTGCCTACGTCTTCATACGCGCCATCACCGGGCCCGTCCTCACCCGCTTCTCCGGTGGACTCCCGGCCGGCAAAGGACCCACAACGGCCGCCAGTACCAAGTAGTTCCGGGGCTGGAAACCCTCACCCCCGCGGACGTGATCCTGGCCGAGATCGGCGTGGCCATCTCCGGCCCGTCAGCACGGGCGACCTGAGCTCGTGGGTCGGCGTACGGCACGGTGCCGGCCCGTGCTCGGTCACTTGGGAGGCAGGCGGGCCGCGAAGGTGCGGCCTTCGTCGATCCAGGCGTCGAGGTCGGTGTCCTCGGCGAGCGCGGATGCGGCGACGACGACCCAGCCACGCATCGGGCGGCCGGTGAAGTCGAAGACGCGCGCACCGGGCCGGGCGAGGGCGGCGTCCGTGCCGTCGGGTACGACGCGGACCACGAGTTCGTCCCCGATGACGCCGACGGCCATGTTGCCCTGATGCAGGAACGCCAGGCCGCCGAACATGTGCTTCTCGGTGATCGCCGGATCCGCGCTCAGGCGTTCGCGGATCCGCGCAGCCAGTCCTTCGTCGAATGCCATGTCGGACTTCCCTCCCTTGCCCGGACCGCCCAGGTGCGGACCGGCGGTCATGACGGTGACTCCAGCAGCTTGCGCTCGAGGTCGCGCAGGTCCTTGCCGATGGAGGAGCGGACCTTCCTGGCCATGATCGGCGCGGCCAGGCGGTAGTAGCCGCCGGCATCGCCCCGGACGCGGATACCCGCGAGTGTGCCGTCGGGATGCGGGGTGAAGGTGTAGGTGATGTGCATCGGCACAGGGCCTGCCACCGACACCATGTCCAGCAGCCTTGAGGGTTCGTGCTCCGCGATGCGCAGCACGTAGTCGATGCGCTTGCCGAGGAAGTACGCGGTGCGGGTCACCTCGGCGCCGACGCCGAACCCGCCCGCGTCGGCTTCCCGGGTCAGTGCCGCTTCGCGGATGCCCTGGGTCCACTCGGGGTCATTGCGCCAGTCCATGGCGTAGGCCGCCACCTGTTCGGGCGGGAGCGGAATCACCCGCTCCGCCGTTGCGTCGATCGTCATCGTGTCGCCTTGTCATGAGGGTGGGCCGTGCCGGGACGGGCCGGCCTGCGTTCCACCCAGCATTCCCGCCGCCTGCGGCGGCTGCGCGGGGAAAAGCGACCGCTGCCGACGGGTGTCCATGGCATACGGGGCCGTTCCTTGCCGGTCCGGCCCCGTGGGGCGGCCGGACGGGCGGTGTTGGGGAGGGCGGGGTTCAGACGGTGAAGTACGGGACCGGGGGTGCCGGTCTCGACGTACTCCTTCAGGCGCATGAACATGCCCGCCCAGCCCATGGTGACCTCGCGGAACATGTCGTCGACCTCCGCGAAGCCCGCATGGTCGAACCGCACCACCGTGCCGCCTTCGGGGTGTGCCTCCAGGGCGTGGACGATCTCGATGCCGATCCCCTGCGGCGGTCCTGCGACCACGGTCTGCGTCAGGCGCTTGCCCGGCTCCGCCGTCTCGATGCGGAAGTCCCAGGTCATCGGGGCCCCGGGAAAGGCGAGCCGGTGCGCCGACGCCCTCGCCGATCTCGGCGCCGGTGGTGAACCAGCCGGCCACGCCGTCGGCGGTGGAGATCGCCCGGTAGACGGTGTCCGTGTCGGAGTCGATGCGGATCTGAACTGCGATGCCGGCCATGAGGGTCCGTTCGTCGGGGGTCGGGCGGAAGCGCCGTGCCGCTATTTTAGCCGACGCTAAAATAACCTCTCGCATGAGCAGACCTCAAGGTGCTCAGGGACGCGGGTCTGGTTACGCTGCGCCAGGACGGCAGGAAGCGCTTCTACCGTGCGGACCGCCGGCGCATGGGCCCGCTGGACGACTACCTGCAGTCGATGTGGGCCATCAAGCTCGACGCCCTCGCCGGACTGGCGGAGGTGGCCGAGCGTAACGCGACGTCCGAAGGGAGGACCAAGTGAGCACAGGCGCAGGTGTGGTGACGGTGGAGCGGCGCATCGCCGCCCGGCCCGAAACCGTGTTCTCCTTCTTCACCGACCGGGAGAAGTGGCTGTCCTGGATGGGCAGGGACGGCGCGTTCACGTTCGAGCCGGGCGGGGCCTACCGGACGAACGTCACCGGTGAGAACGTCGCCGAGGGGCGCTTCGTCGAGATCGACCCTCCCAAGCGACTCGTCCTCACCTGGGGCTGGGCCGAGGGCAGCATGCCCGTACCGCCCGGTTCCACCACGGTCGAGATCACCCTGGAGCCGGTCGCCGACGGCACCCTGTTGCGCCTGGTCCACAGCGGCCTGCCGTCCCCCGCGGCATGCGCCGCC
Organism: Streptomyces sp. NPDC059909; assembly: GCF_042730885.1. Taxonomy (NCBI): domain Bacteria; kingdom Bacillati; phylum Actinomycetota; class Actinomycetes; order Kitasatosporales; family Streptomycetaceae; genus Streptomyces; species Streptomyces sp. NPDC059909. The sequence continues at coordinate 34,366 of NZ_JBHWKX010000069.1, read as the reverse complement.
CACGAGGAGGGCTGGACGCACTACATGCAGCGTCTCGCCGTACGGGCGGAGGGCGGCGACCCAGGCCCCGACCGGTGGATGTGACCTGCCCGCCAGGCTTGGACAGGAGCACATCGCGGACCGGGGAGTCTGCGACTGGTACGCCACCGAGGCGCTGCACGGATTCGTCGGCCAGGACGCTGCCGAGCGCGCGGCCCGAGCCCACGCGGTCGCCGCGTGGTCGAAGGCGCCCGGCCTGTGGCAGCGCCGGGCCTCCGTCGTCGCGTTCGACAAGCCGGCTGCCCGGACGCCGCCGCCCTTCCCCGAGTTCACCGACCCGATGCTCGAGGCCTGCGCCGCGAACCTCGTGAGCGACGGCCGATTCGCGCATTCCGGCCCGGGCGGCTGCTGCGCGAGCTGTCGCGCATGCACCCGAGGCCGTCGGGCCCGGCCGTCGGCAGCAGGGCCGCTGCCGTCCCGGCCGGGTCAGGTCGTCGGTTGCCGGCCGATCGAAGCGAGGGTCGCGGACACCGCCCGGGGTCCGCAGAGCCGACCAAGGGCCTTCACCGCGGCGACGGGCCTGCGGTGTGGGCGTGAGACGCCGGGTCGGCCGCGTGGATGTGCGGGCGGGCGAGATTGTCCGGGAGCAGGATGCGCTGGAGCTCGTCCTTGGTCAGCAGGCCCTTGTCGAGGACGAGGTCATGGACGCTGCGGCCCGACGTGAGGGCCTCCTGCGCGACGGAGGTGGCCTGCTCGTAGCCGATGTGCGGGTTGAGCGCGGTGGCCAGGCCGATGGAGCGGGCGACAAGGCCGGCGAGGTGCTCACGGTTGGCGGTGATGCCGCGGACGCAGCGTTCTGCAAGGGTCAGACAGCCGGCCCTCAGGTGCGTCAGGCTCTTGAGCAGACTGTGGGCGATGATCGGCTCGAAGGCGTTCAGCTGGAGCTGGCCCGCCTCGGCGGCCATGGTCACCGCCACGTCGTTGCCGATGACTTCGAACGCGATCTGGTTGACCACCTCGGGGACGACGGGATTCACCTTGCCCGGCATGATGCTCGAACCGGCCTGCACCGGCGGCAGGTTGATCTCGGCGAAGCCGGCGCGCGGTCCGCAGGACAGCAGCCGGAGGTCGTTGCAGACCTTGGAGAGCTTGACGGCGATGCGCTTGAGCACGCCGGACAGCTGAACGAACGCACCGGCGTCCTGCGTGGCCTCCACGAGGTCGTCGGCGACCGTGAGCGGCAGTCCGGTGATGGTCCGCAGATGCCGGGAGGCCAGCGCCGCGTACTCGGGGTGGGCGTTGAGCCCGGTGCCGATCGCCGTTCCCCCGAGGTTGATCTCACGGATCAGTTCGCGTGCCTCCGTGAGGCGCTTGTGGTCCTCGCCGAGCATGACGGCGTACGTCGCGAACTCCTGACCCAGGGTCATGGGCACCGCGTCCTGAAGCTGGGTACGGCCCATCTTCAGGACGTCCGCGAACTCCTCCGCCTTCGCCGCGAAGGCGGAGCGGAGCACCTCCATGGCGTCCAGCAGGCGCTGGGCGGTGAAGTCAAGGGCGATCTTGACGGCGGTCGGGTAGACGTCGTTGGTGCTCTGTCCTGCGTTGACGTCCTCCAGCGGGTGCAGTTGGGCGTACTCGCCCTTGCGGTGACCGAGGAGTTCCAGGGCGCGGTTGGCGACGACCTCGTTGGCGTTCATGTTCGTCGACGTGCCCGCGCCGCCCTGGATCACGTCGACCACGAACTCGCTGTGCAGTTTCCCGCCACGGATCTCCTCGCAGGCGGTCACGATCGCGTCCGCCCTGCGGCCGTCCAGGAGGCCGAGCTCTCGGTTGGCCAGGGCCGCTGCCTGCTTGACGCAGGCGAGGGCGATGACCAGGTCCGGGTAGGCCGAGATCGGGGTGCCGGTGACAGGGAAGTTCTCCACGGCCCGCAGGGTGTGGATCCCGTAGTAGGCGGCGGCCGGGACGTCCCGTTCGCCGAGCAGATCGTGCTCGGCGCGGAACTCGGAGTGGGCAAGGTCGTTCGTGGCCATGGAGGTGCGGACTCTCTTGTCGGGTGCGTGTACGAAGAGGTGGGTGCGGGAGCGGCTGGGCGGGTTCCAGGGCGGCGTGCCGCGCAGGTCCGGCGGGCTCCGGGACCATCCGGATCAGGCCCTTGCCCGGACGAGTTCGACGGCCGGGTCGTCGTCGGCGGGCACGGCCTCGCCGAGCGCATGCCGCAGCACCCGGTTCCGCTCCCGCGGATCGGGGGAGGCGAGCAGCGCGGCGAGTACGGCGATCCGGGCCTGGCCGGCGCGCAGCGTGCCGGTCGGCACGGCGCCCGCGGCCACGAGGTCGACCGCGCCGCCATGGGTGTAGATCTCGGCAACCGGTCCGGCCTGGACACGGGTGGTCAGCGCGATGAGCACGCCGCGGGCGGTGGCGGAGGCGACGGCCTCGACGATTTCGGGGGTCGCGTTGCCGGCGCCGGTGGCCACGAGGACGATTCCCTGGGCCCCGGCGTCCACGGCCGCGTTCAGCAGCAGCGGATCGCCGTCGGCATGGTGCATCACCATGTCGACACGGGGCGGGCTGTCCGGCATCCAGGGCAGCGCGAGCGCGGCGGCGCGCCGCGGAGGGCGCAGTACGGAGACCCGCCCGAAGCCGACGTTCCCGACGCGGGCGCCGGACGGGTCGCCGAAGGCATCACGGGCGAGCGTCTGCGTCTTGACGGTGCCGCGAGCCGCGTACACCTTGCCGTCGAAGGCGACCAGTACGCCGAGACCGCGCGTGGTGGCTGCGGTCAGGAGTGCGTCGTGAAGGTTGCCTGATCCGTCGCCGTCGGCCGCGTCGAGCGGAAGCTGGGCGCCGGTGAACACCACCGGGCGGGGGTCGTCGTGGTGGAGGTCGACCAGGAACGCCGACTCCTCCAGGGTGTCGGTGCCATGGGTGACGACGATGCCGTCCACGCCGGGATCGGCGAGCACCTCGTGCACCGTGCGCAGCAGGGTGAGCTGGTGGGCGGTGGTGAGGCGAGGGCTGTTCACGCTGAACAGGTCGACGACCTCGATCGCGAGGCCTTCCGGCACCGCGGCGATCGCCATGACGTCCCGGCCGTGCGCGTCGGCGGCGTACCCCGACCCCTGCCACCGGCTGGCTATCGTCCCACCGGTGCTGATGACGACGATCCGTCCCACAGTGCCCACTCCTCGTCCGTGCCGCGGTCGAGGCGGCGAACCCGTCAGGACGCGGCCCGGCCCCGCTCTTGGCCCGGCCGGGCTGCGTCCCATGGCTGATCCGGGGATGGCCGGAGCAGCCGAACGCAATGATAGGGACATCTACCCGCAATTTGATCGCCAGTTTTAGCTTCAGCCCTCAGGCTTCGAGGTGAATAATTGCTCCATGGACGAGATCGACAGGCATATCTTGCGCGAGCTGCAGAACGATGGGCGACTGAGCAACCAGGAACTGGCACAGCGCGTGGGCCTCACCGCCTCGCCGTGCATGCGCCGCGTCCGGCAACTGGAGCAGGACGGGGTGATCCAGGGCTATCGGGCCGTCATCGACCCGGAGGCGGTCGGCCGGAGCTTCGAGGTGCTCGTCTCCATCGAGGTCGAGCGCGACCGTGAAGTGGTCGAGGCGTTCGAGTCCGCCCTCCAGGACATTCCTGACGTCATCGAGGCACATCGGCTCTTCGGCAGCCCGGGGTGCCTGCTGCGCGTCGCGGTAGCGGATCTGCGCGCGTACGAGCGGCTGTGGATCGAGAAGCTGACCGCACTGTCCGGCGTCACCGAGGTCAACTCGCAGATCATCATGAAGCGGATCAAGGAGCCGCACGGCCTACCGGTGGACGGGTGACACCGCCCGGGTGGCGTCATCACGCCCGGCGCCCTGACGGCATTCACCAGCGACGGCCCTCGCCCCGCGCGTCCGCCCTTCCGCCCACGTCCCGCGGCACCGGGAGGGAGCCGGGGCAGGACTCCTGTGCAGCACTGGCAGTACTACTGCTCGGTTTTCGGCGTGGCCCGTTGAACGGGGTGCCCCCCGGTCCCGTAGAACATCAAGAGCGGCAGAACATCAAGAGCGGCCTGAACAGGGGGCCGACCGTTGAAGGGGAGTCGGGCATGACCGGAACGCAGGGACCGGCACGCAAGGTGGCACGGCGCACCGTCGTGGCGGCGGCGGGCGGAGCAGGGCTCGCCGCGGCACTGACGGCGTGCGGCGGCTCTGAAAGCTCGGGCACCGTGGGCGAACAGCCCGCGGGCAGCGGCGGCACCACCGGCGGTTCCGGCGGCACGACGGGCGGTGGCGGCGGGGGCAAGGTGCTGGCGAAGACCGCGGACATCCCGGAGGGCGGCGGCGTGGTCGTCGGCGATGTCGTGGTGACCCAGCCGAAGGCGGGCGAGTTCAAGGCCTTCTCGTCCAAGTGCACCCACCAGGGCTGCGCGGTGAAGAACGTCACCGGCGGCGAGATCATCTGCCCCTGCCACAACAGCAAGTTCGACGCGACGGACGGCAGCGTGAAGGCCGGTCCCGCCACCACGGGCCTGCCGGCCGCGTCGATCGTGGTGGAGGGGGACTCGATCAAGCTCGCGTGACGGGTGTGCGCCGAGGACGCTTCCAGCAGGCGAGTACGTCGTCGGTGGTGGTGACCGTGGCGACGAGCGACAGGGTGTTGCGGATCATCGCGGGGGTGTAATCGGCAGGCACCCCCGCGATGGCGTCCGCCGGGACGACCGCCGTGTAGCCGAGATTGACGGCGTCGAAGACGGCGTTCGGGATGGCCACATTGGCCGAGACGCCCGTCACGACGAGGGTGCGGCAGCCGAGGTTGCGCAGCAGCGCGTCGACGTCGGTCCCGGCGATCGGGGACAGCCCGTGCAGCCTGCGTACGACGATGTCCTCGTCCGCGACCTCGATCGGCTCGGCGATCCGGACCGCCCTGCTGCCCGAGTGCTGCTGCACGGGCAGGCGCTCGGCGGCCCGGAAGAGGCGCGCGTTGCGGTTCGAGCCGCGCCCGTCCGGCCGCCGCTCCGCGACCGCGTGGAGGACCTGCACCCCGGCGTCGTGCGCGGCGGCGACGAGACGGGCGATCTGGGTCAGGGCACCGGATGCACGTGCCGCGGCAGCGAGTTCGGGCAGGGCGCTGTCCTTGCCGACGACACCGTTCTGGCACTCGACGGTCAGCAGCACCGTGCCGGCCGGCTCGAGCTGCTCCACCAGCTGTTCGAACGACGGCATCTCTCCGCCCTCCTCGTCGACGTGTCCGGCAGTTCACCGGGCGCGCGACGGTAACCGGCATTGCGCCATGAGGGAAGAGCGTCCATGATTCCTGACACCCAGTCAGCTATCGGGAGGGGCCCGACATGGCCGTCACTCAGCGCCGTGGCCGCCGGATCATGATGACACCGGCGGAACTGGACGCGTTCCTCGCCGAACAGCGCACCTGCCGGGTGGCGACGGTGTCCGCGGACGGGCGGCCGCACGTCAGCGCCCTCTGGTTCGCCTGGGACGGCACGTCCCTGTGGCTCTACTCGATCACCCGCAGCCGCCGCTGGACGGACCTGCGCGGCGATCCGCGGATCGCCGTCGTCGTCGACGCCGGCGAGGAGTACGGCGACCTGCGCGGCGTGGAACTCTCGGGCACGGCCGTCTTCGTCGGCGAGTCCCCGCGCACCGGCGAGCCCTGCCCCGAGCTCGACGCCCCCGAGCGCCTCTTCGCCCGCAAGAACTTCAACCTGGACACGATGCCCCACGACGGCCGCCACGCGTGGATCCGGCTGACACCGGACGCGATCGCGTCGTGGGACTTCCGCAAACTCTGAGCCGGAGGGCACATTCCTGCGCCCGACGGCACCTTCTCTGCCGGTCCGGCGGTCGAGGACGGGACACCCCGCCACACTCACAGCGGCGGCACGCTCCCGGCCCGTCCGGCGATCGAGGACGGGACCCGCCGCCCGCGCACCGGGGAGAGCCGTACGCCTCCCAGCCCCTCCCGCAGGGCGCAAGGGCCCACGGGGCCACGCCCCGAGGGAGTCAGACCGCCGCCGCGGCCTCCCGCAACGCCTCCACCGCCGCCCGGATCGAGGGCCGCCTGTCCGCGTCGGTACGCCAGATCGCGTAGATGTGCCGGAGCATCTTCTGCCGTACGGGGACGAGCCTGACCCCCTCCGGCACCGGACCGCGCCCCAGCCTCGGCGTCACACAGACGCCGAGCCCCGCCGCGATCAGCGCCAGCTGGGTGTGGTGCTCGCCCGCCATGTGCGCGATCCGGGGCTCGATGCCCTTGGAGCGCAGGGTGAAGACGAGCCACTCGTAACAGAATTCGCCCTCCGGCCAGGACACCCACTCGTCGTCCGCGAAGTCCTCCAGGTCCACCTCCGCACGACCCGCGAGCGGGTGGTCCACCGGCATCGCGACATCCGCCGCGTCGTCCAGCAGCTGCGCCCTGGCGAGCCCGCCCGGCACCGGCAGCCGCTTGTTGCTCCAGTCCAGCACGACGGCCAGGTCGAGATCGCCGCGCATCACCTGCCGCACCCCGTGCTCGGGCTCCAGCTCGCTGCACCGCAGGCGCAGTTCGGGATGCGCGGTGCGCAACACCCCGGCGGCCGCCGGGAACAGCCCCCGCGCCGCCGTCGGGAAGGCACCGATCCGCACCTCGCCGACCACCTGCCCGCGCTGCGCCTCGATGTCGGCCTGGGCGATCTCCACCTGGGACAGGATCCGCGCGGCGTGATCGGCGAGCAGCCGGCCGGCATCCGTGAGCCGCACCCCCCGCCCGTTCTTGGCGAGCAGCTGCTGCCCGACCTCTCGCTCCAGCTTCGCCATCTGCTGCGACACGGCCGAAGTCGTCACGTGCAATCCGTCGGCGGCCCCGCTCACCGAGCCGTGCCGGGCCAGCGCGTCCAGGGTCCGCAGGCGCTCCAGGTTCAACATGTAAGCAATGCTAAGCCAAACCATCAATGAAGTCTCGCTTGTCCTACGAGATTCGGACCGCGAAGCTGGATGCCATGAGCACCACTGCGCCGTCGTCGCGCACCTCGGCCCCAGCCGCCTCCCGGCCGGACCCCCGGCCCGCCTCCCAGACCCCGTCCACCCTCCCCGCCCCGCCTGTCGCAGCGCCGCGCCACCCGGCCCTCGACTGGCGCATCAGGTTCGCGGTGCTCGCCCTGATCTGGGGCTTCAGCTTCCTGCTGATCAAGCTCGGGACCGAGGCGTATGCACCGTTCCAAGTGACCTTCGGACGGCTGCTGTTCGGTACGGCCGTACTCGCCGTGGCCATGGCGGTCAGGCGGGAGAGGCTCCCGCGCGGGCTCCGCACCTGGGGTCATCTCATGGTCGCGGGCTTCTTCCTCAACGCCCTGCCGTTCTCGCTCTTCGCCTACGCGGAACTGACGATTCCTTCGACGCTGGCCGGGATCTGCAACGCCACCTCACCGCTCTGGGGCATGGCACTCTCCCTCGTGGCACTCTCGGAGGACCGGCCGACCCGCCGCCGGGTCGCCGGCCTGGGCATCGGATTCATCGGCGTCCTGACCGTCCTCGGTGTCTGGCAGGGGTTCTCCGGACTGGACGTGACCGGTACCGCGATGGCGCTTCTCGCCTCTCTGAGCTACCCGGTCGGCTGGATCTACGTCCGCCGTACGCTCGCGGACTCCACCCACTCGAACCTCTCGCTCACCGGCGCCCAACTGCTCCTCGCCACACTCCAACTGGCCCTGGTGACCCCGCTGTTCACCACGCTCCCCACATCCTTCCCCGTGGTGCCGCTGCTCGCCGTGATCGCCCTGGGCGCGCTCGGGACGGGCTTCGCGATGCTCCTGCAGTACGGACTGGTCGCCGAGGTCGGGCCCACGACCGCGACGATGGTCACGTACTTCATCCCGGTCATCGCCACCGCGGCCGGCGTGACGCTGCTGGACGAGCGGCTCGGCTGGAACACCCCGGTCGGCGCCGTCATCGTGCTCGCGGGCGCGGCGCTCACGCAGAGCAGACGCCGGTCGTAGGGACGGGCAGGCGCAGCGCCTCGCGTCAGCCGAAGCTGCGCGCCGGCATCGGCCCGGCGGCCGAGGCCACCGCGTCGGCGAGCGTCTCGATGTCGGCCATGGTCAGCCCGGAGACGGTGAGCCGGATCCCGGGCGGCGCCGACATCCGGAAGCGCGCGCCCGGCGCCACCGCCCAGCCGGCGTGCAGCAGCCGGGCCACGGCACCGGTCTCGTCGGCGACGGGCACCCACACGTTCATCCCACTGCGTCCGTACGCCTCGATCCCCCGCCCGGCCAGCGCCCGCAGCAGCGCGTCCCGCCGCTCGCCGTAGGCGCGCGCCACCGCCGCAGGGTCGACGACGCCCGACCTCCACAGCTCCACGACCGCGCGCTGCACCAGCCGGCCGACCCAGCCGGGGCCGAGCCGCTGCCGTCCGAGGACCCGGTCGACGGTCAGGGCGTCGCCGGTCAGCACGGCGAGCCGCAGGTCCGGCCCGTACGCCTTGGCGGTCGAGCGCACGAGCACCCAGAGGTCCGTCACCCCGGCGAGCGGGTGCAGCGGCTGGTCGACGATGGCGTGTCCGTGGTCGTCCTCGACGAGCAGCACCTGCGGATGTCGGGCGAGGATGTCGCGCAGCTTCTCGGCCCGCTGCGCGGTGATCACGGCCCCGGTGGGGTTCTGGGCGCGGCACGTGACGATCAGCGCCCTGGCCCCCGCGTCCAGGGCGCGCGCCACCTCGTCGGGGCGGGGCCCGTCCTCGTCAAGGGCGACCGGGACGGGCCGCAGCCCCAGGGCCGGGATCAGGTCCAGCAGGCTGCCCCAGCCGGGGTCCTCGACGGCGACGGCGTCCCCGGGCCTGAGGTGCGCGACGAGCACGCGCTCGATCGCGTCGAGCGAACCGGAGGTGACGGCGATCGGTCCGTCGGGCACCCCGTCGGCATCCAGCCCGGCCCTGGCGAGCCGTGCCAGCTCGGGGTCGACGGGGGCCTCCCCGTACAGCACGGGCCGCTCGTCGTGCCGGCGCGCGGCGGCCGCGAACGCGTCGTACAGCCGCGGCAGCAGCGCGACATCGGGGTTGCCGTCCGAGATCTGGCGGACGCCCGGCGGTGCGTCGACACGGAGCGAGTCGCGCGCCGTGCTGGCCGGGCGCGACCGCACACGGCTGCCCCTGCGTCCCGCGGTCTCGATGACGCCGCGCTCGCGCAGCGTGCGGTACGCGGCCGCGACCGTGTTCGGGTTGACCCCCAACCGCGTCGCCAACTCGCGCATGGGGGGCAGCAGTTGACCGGGCGCGAGATCCCCGGCGCCGACCCCGCGCTCCACGCTCGCGGCAATGTCCGATGCACGCCGACCCGTGATCCGATACTCTCCTAGCACAAACCACATTATGCACTAGTGCAATGGAGATGGCAATGACCACGCCGCCGACGGACTCCGCCTACCGGACGACCGAGCGCACCTACCCCACCCGTGGCCGTCACCGCGCCTCCTACGACCGCGAGCTGGTGCACTCGATACTCGACGAGGCGTACGTCTGCCACCTCGGCTTCGTCCGCGACGGAGCCCCCGTCGTCCTGCCGACGCTCTACGGCCGGATCGGCGAGACCCTGTACGTCCACGGCTCCACCGGCTCCCGCCCGCTGCGCATGGCCGGGCAGGCCGATCCGGGCCTCGAGGTCTGCCTGACCGTCACCCACGTCGACGGGCTGGTCCTGGCGCGCTCCGCCTTCCACCACTCGATCAACTACCGCTCCGTCGTCGTCCATGGCACCGCCCACCAGGTCACCGACGAGGAGGAGAAGCGGACCGCGCTCGACGCGCTGGTCGACCATGTCGTCCCCGGCCGCTCCCACGACTCCCGCCCGGCGAACGACAAGGAGCTCGCCGCCACCGCCGTGCTCCGCCTCGACCTCGACGAGGTCTCCGCCAAAGTGCGCACCGGCGGGCCGAACGACGAGCCCGAGGACCTGTCCCTGCCGTACTGGACGGGCGTCGTCCCACTGGTCCACGGCCACGGCACGCCGATCCCCGCGGACGGCCTCGACGCGGGTGTGCCGCTCCCCGACTACCTGTCCGTGCTGTAGCGGCGCCGCGCAGACGGACGCGCACGGGGTGCCCGATCCCCGGCTCTCCGCTCCGCAGGAGCGGTCGAGGGGGGGGGCGGGGGGGCTGGGAGGGGGGACAAGCGCCACCCCCCCCTCTGTGGCGGCACGCGAGGGGATCCCAAGGAGGCCCTCCCCCCCCCGACTCCTCCTCGTAGTTCCTCCCCTCCTCCCCCCCCCCCCCCCCCCCCCGCCCCTCGCCTTCGTACGTCAGCCGGCGAGCGCCCGCGAGGCCGCCCGCCCGATCGCCGCCGACCGAGCCTCCTGCCAGGCCAGGCCGACGACAGCGACCAGCAGCAACAGCGTCCCGGCCACCGTCGCCGCCGTCAGCCGCTCGTCGAGGGCCGTCACCGCGAGGACCGCCGCGCTCACCGGCTCCAGCAGCATGATCACGGACACCGTCGCGGACCTGACGACAGCGGCCCCCGCGAAGTAGAGCGCGTACGCGAGCGCCGTCGGCACTGCGGCGACGTACACCAGCAGCCAGATCACCCTCATCGGCTCGGCGGTGTGCGGCAGCAGCCCTTCGACGAGCGCGAACGGCAGCAGCCCCACCGCACCGACCGCGAACGTCCACGCGGTCGTCGAGAGCGCGTCACCGCCCTTGCCGCCGCGCCCCAGCCACCGGGTCAGCAGCGTGATCGCCGCGTAGCCCGCGGCCGACAGCACGGCCAGGGCCACGCCGAGCGGGCGCACCGTGCCGCCCTCGCCGCCCAGTACGAGCACCACGAGTCCGGTGAGCGCGCCCGCGACGGCGGCGAAACCGCCGCGTCCGAGCCGCTCCCCCATGGTCAGCCGTGCCCCGAGGGCGATGAGCACAGGGCCCGCGCCAAGCGTGACGACCGTGCCGACCGCGAGTCCGGTCTGCTCGACGGCGGCGAAGTAGGCGCTCTGAAAGACCGTCAGGCCTGTGCCCGTGCCGAGGATGCGCACCAGCCGGCGGCGTCGCGGCTCGGCCTCGGCGACCGGCCGGCGCGGGCGCAGCGCGAGCACACCGGCGAGCAGCACCAGTCCGCCCAGGCAGCGCCAGAACGAGAGGGCGAGCGGGCCGAGGTCACTGACACCGAAGACCAGCGAGGCAGCCGCCCCGGCGGTCCCCCAGGCCACACCGGCCACGACGAGATAGAAGAGGCTGCGTCCGACGGGCAGGCCGGAAACAGCGGACGAGGAAGGATTCGACACGTGAATGCTCCGTGTGCAGAAGACTGACGGGTTGGCCGCTCGGCTCCACACGCGGGCAGCGACGAACCGTCCGGGGGACACGACACCCCGGACCAGGTCTTCGTCAGCGAATGGCCGCCCGCGCTACGCGGCAGGCGGCGGAAGAACGGTCGAATGCATGATCGTCACCTTATGTCGCGGCCCGGCCGGCCGACAACTCCGTGTCCGGCACCACGGCGTCCAGCGACTGCGCCTCGGGCATCGCGGGCGCGGGTACCGTCGCGCCTGCCACCGGCCCCGACGGCGCCTTCGGCGTGGACGACTGGGCGATGAACGCCCCGACGAGCACCACCGCGCCACCGAGGATCTGGGGCGCGGACAGATGCTCCCGCAGCAGCACCCACGCGAGCACGGTCGCGATGACCGCCTCCAGACAGGCGACGACACCGGCGACCTGCGGGGAGAGCTTGCGGACCGAGACGACACCGGTGACGTACGCGACGACGGTGGCGATCAGCACGATCCAGCCGAGGAGCAGCGCCGCCGGGACGGCCCTGCCGCCCATGCTCGCGCTGTCTCCCAGGACCGACCAGTCCATGCCCCACGGGCGGGCGACGACGGTCAGGACGAGGGCGCCGATGAGCAGTCCGTACGCGATCACACCGAGGGGGTCCGGGGCGTCGTCGCCGTCGCCGCCCTGGTCGGAGAGGACGAAGTAGCCGACCTGGCAGCACGCGGCGCCGAGCGCGAGGAGCAGTCCGAGCGCATCGAAACTGAGCCCCGACCACACCTCGACGACACAGGCCAGTCCGGCGACGGCGAGGATCACACCGAGCGCGGCGGCGCGGGTGACCGGACGGCGCTGGACGAAGCGGACCCAGGCGAGGACGAGGGCGGGGGCGAGGTATTCGACGAGCAGCGCGACGCCGACCGGAATGCGGGAGATGGCGGCGAAGTAGCACGCCTGGACGCCCGCCACCGCGAGCAGGCCGAAGCCGGCGAGCAGCGCCGGTTTACGTATCAGCAGGTCACGGTGGCGCCAGGCGACGGGAAGCATGACGACGGCGGCGCCTGCCACCCGCAGCCACACCACATGGAGCGGGTCGAGTCCCGCCTCGATGAGCGGCTTGGCCGCCACACCTGAACCACCGAACGCGAACGCCGATGCCAGGGCGAGTCCCAGGCCGGCGCTCCTTCCCTGAGACGCACGCATCGGCACATCATGACAGGCCGCGTCAGGAGCGTCACATCAGTCACACCTGTTGAGACAGCTCCCCGATGCGGCCCGCCAGCCAGGCGGGGTCCACTCCCGCGCGCTCCAGCACCTCAGCGGCCCGGCAGTCGCGGTCGGCGGCGATGGCGCCGAGCAGATCGAGGCCGGTGGCGCGCGGCTCGCCGCGCCGTGCGGCCCGCTCCAGCGCGCCCTCCATGGCGGCGGAGGCCGAGGGCGACCAGCCCGCGACCTCGGTGTCACGGATCATCGGGACCCTGCCGGAGCCCTCGACGGAACCCTGCCAGCGCAGCCCGTACCCGATGCTGCGCTGGACGAGATAACCGAGCACGCGAGCGACCTGACCCGCACCGTCGAAGACGCCGCGCACCTCGGCGTCCGCCTCCATCAGGGAGTGCAGCAGATGGGCGGTGTCGACCTGCCGGTCGCCGTCCCGCAGCGCACGCCTGCGTGCGCCCGCGACGACCGACGCCAGCTCGGCGGTGAGTCGGGCGTCGGTCTCGGCACGCATGGGTGCGGGCTGCCGAGGCACCCGCGGGACAGGGATTTGCACCCTCCCACCTCATCAGCCTCCTCGTGTCCGAACATCCCCGCATGGGAGCATTTGGGCATCCCACCGAAGTTGGGCACCCCTGCCCCGGCTCTCCTCCTTGCGGAGGAGATTCCCCTGGTTCTGACGGTTCATCAGTATTGAATGTTCGAGGCCACGCGGCTACGTTCCGCGACACCGGAACCCGTCGAGAAGGGGTGGTCGCATGGCCGAAGTCAGTGCAGAGGCACGTATCGAGGCGCCCGCCGGGAAGGTCTGGGCGCAGCTGACGGACTTCGCCTCGTACGGCGAGTGGAACTCCACCCACACCAACTTCCCGCAGGGCGGCCCGGACACGCTCGAGACGGGTGCCACCTTCGACGAGAACATGAAGCTGATGGGCTTCCCGGCCGAAGTGACCTGGACGGTCGAGGAGCTGGAGCCGGAACGCGTCTTCGCGATCAAGGGCAAGGGCCCCATGGGCGTCCTCGTCGCCACGCGATACGGCCTCACACCGGACGGCGACGCCACGACGGTACGCATCGACGGGGAGTTCACGGGCGCGGCCGTGTCACTGATGGCGGGCAAACTCAAGGACTCGGCGACCGCCGCGCTCAACGAGTCGCTCCGGAAGCTGGGCGGGCTGGTGACCTGAGCGGCGCGACACGCGAAGGGCCCCGCGACCATGGATCGCGGGGCCGTTCGCATTGCCTCACCGGGGCGACCGCCGAGAGCCGACCACCAACAGCCTGCAGATGGCGCCTGTCATGCAGCGGTCGACAACGGACGGTCAGCAGCCAACAACTGACGGATGTCAGCTGACGAATGACAGATGTCGAAGTTTGTCAGTCGTCAGTGCTCGTCGGCCAGGATCAGATACAGCTTCTTGCGCGCATCGTTGATCACGGAGATCGCCTTCTGCCGCTGCTCCGGACTCCCGGTCTTCCAGACCTGGCTGAACGCCTCCATCAGACCGAAGCCGGCCTGCCGGATCTCGTTCATGGCGTCCCAGTCGATACCGCGGCCGGCTTCCTCCCACGGGGCATCCGGGACCGAATCGGCCTCTGCCCGCCCGGCGTCGGTGAGCGTGAACAGCCTCTTGCCGCCCTCGCTCTCGCTGGTGATCAGCCCTTCGTCCTCCAGCAGCTGGAGCGTCGGGTAGACCGAGCCGGGGCTGGGCTTCCACGCCCCGCCGCTGCGCTCGCCGATCTCCTGGATCATCTCGTAGCCGTGCATCGGGCGGTCCTTGAGCAGCGCCAGGATCGAGGCGCGCACGTCTCCGCGCCGCGCCCTCCCCCTGCCGCCCCCTCGACCGCGTCCGCCGGCCCACGGCGGCCCGCCGAACCCCGGTCCGAAGGGACCGAAGGCGGCACGGCGCGCCTCGAAGTCGCCCCGACCCTGATGGCCGGGCCCGCAGTTGCCATGTCCATGTGAACGCATCGCTACGCTCCTTCCATCGTTGATCTGTCGCGATGCGTCAACGATATATCGGAACCCCATCGTTTGACAATCGCGAATCGGTCCAGATCCCGGGGATTGGCCTTGGCCTGCCGGTTTGCCGGACCTCTACGGTCGCGGCATGCGGATTCGAATCGTGGACGCCTTCACCGATCGCCCCTTCGCCGGGAACCCGGCCGGGGTCCTCCTCCTGGGCACCGACTCCCCCGACAGCGACGACGCCTTCCCGGACGACAGCTGGCTCCAGCAGGTCGCGCGGGAGGTGAACCTCTCCGAGACCGCGTTCGCCCACCCGCTGCCCGCCGGGGGCGAGGCCGACTGGGCGCTGCGCTGGTTCACTCCGGCCACCGAGGTGGACATGTGCGGCCATGCCACGCTGGCCACGGCGCACGTCCTGCACACCACGGGCGCGGCGACCGGCACGGTGCGCTTCGCGGCGCGGTGCGGGGTTCTCTCCGCCACGGCGCACGAGGACGGCACGATCACCCTGGACTTCCCGGTGTCCCCGCTGACTCCGGCCCACGTTCCGGACGGTGTCGCCGAGGCGCTGGGGGCGGTTCCCCTGTCGGTCCTGGACACCGGTGAGCACATCGGCGACCTGCTGGTCGAGCTGGCGGACGAGGCGACCGTGCGCGGCCTGGAGCCGGACATTCCGGCGCTGGCGGCCCACTCGAAGCGCGGCATCATCACCACTGCTCCGGCCGCGGATCCGGGCAGCGGTTACGACTTCGTCTCGCGCTGCTTCTTCCCCAACGTCGGTATCGACGAGGACCCGGTCACGGGCAGCGCGCACACGGCGCTCGCCCCGTTCTGGTCGGCTCGGCTGGGGCGGTCCGAACTGACCGGACTGCAGGCCTCCGCCCGTTCGGGTCTGGTGCGTACGGCGCTGCGCGGCGACCGCGTTCTGCTGACGGGTCGTGCGGTGACGGTGATCGAGGGCGAGCTCTACGCGAAGCCCTGAACCGCGAAGCCCTGACAGGCGAGGCCCTGGGGCCGGGGCCGTGATGTGCGGGGGGGCGTACGGCGGTCGCCGTACGCCCCTAGAGATCCCTCTCGAGGTCCGTCTCGCGCTCCGTGTCGAAGCCCGACACGCGGCTGTCCCCCGTCTGTCCCGCGTTGTGTGTCGTCAAGGTCTGCCGCGCGGTCACATCGTGGGCAGCCAGCTGACTTTCCCGGCGAGCAGCGCGTATCCGATGAACGCCACGATGTCGAGGAGTGTGTGGGCGACGACCAGCGGGCCGACGCGGCCCCATCGGCGGTAGAGCAGAACGAAGACGACGCCCATGACCATGTTGCCGACGAAGCCGCCGATCCCCTGGTAGAGGTGGTATGAGCCGCGCAACACGGAGCTGGCGACGAGCGCCGCCGTGGGGGTCCAGCCGAGCTGTCCGAGCCGCCGGAGCAGGTATCCGACGACGATCACTTCCTCGACGATGGAGTTCTGCAGCGCGGAGAGGATCAGGACGGGGAATTTCCACCAGACGGCGGGCAGTGCCTCGGGCACCACGGTCAGGTTGAACCCTGCCGCTCTGGCGATCAGGTAGAAGGCGAGGCCGGCGCTGCCGATGCCTGCCGCGACGAGTGCGCCGCGGCCCAGGTCCGGCCAGGGTTTGGTGCGGTCGAATCCGATGGCTTTCAGTCCGCCTGCGCCCTCGCGCAGGAGCAGGTGGGCGACGAGCGCGACCGGTACCAGGGCGGTGGCGATTCCGAAGAGCTGCCAGGCGAGGTCGAGCCATGGTCGCCCGGGGGCGTAGGAGCTGTTGAGTGTGGCTGCCTGGTCCTTGAGGCCGCCCGGCTTGGTGAGTGAGCCCATGAAGCTGATGAGTGAGGAGAGGGCGCTGGCGCCGAGGGAGAGCGCCAGGACGAGCAGTGTCTCGGATCGCAGGATCCTCCGCGACATGCCCCCCTCGGGGAGCGAACCGGACATGTGTCCCGCTTCCGCCTGCACAGCTGCCTCCCGTTGCCTTGCCTCGTGGCGCCGTCACAGCTTGCCCGACGTGGGCGTGGCGGACGAAGGCAGGGGGCCGGTGGCGGGATGGTCGGCCGGTGTGGGGGCCGGCCGGCGTGGAGGGCTGTTCGGCCGGCCGGGGTGGTCGGCCGGCTGTGTTCGGTCTGCCGGGGCGGCGTGGATCAGCTTGTCGGTCGGCGGGGATCAGCCTGTCGGGCCGGCGGGCCAGGTGTGTACGGGTTCGCCCAGGTGCATCAGCTCGGTGTACCGGCGGGTGACGGCTGCCAGGGCGGCTTCCCGGTCGAGGCCGGATTCGACGGCGCGGTGGAAGGCGTCCGCCTGCCAGGATGCGCCGTTGGTGCGGCGCCTGCAGCGTCCTTCGATGATTCCGAGGTAGTGGTCGCGGTCGGCGGGCTCGATGTTCCAGGCGTCGAGTCCGGCTGCGGCGAGGGGCAGGAGTTCGTCCCGTACGAGTTTGACGGCGGGTACGCGGGTCATGCCGCCGTTGCGCCCGGGGCGGGGCCACAGGAGCTCGGCGTCGATGCCGTGGCGGCATGCGGTGTCGAAGTTGTCGGCGGCGACGTCGAACGGCATGCGCGTCCAGACGGGTCGTGATTCCTCGGCGAGCGCGCGTACGAGGCCGTAGTAGAAGGCCGCGTTGGCGACCACGTCGGTGACGGTGGGCCCGGCCGGGAGGACGCGGTTCTCGACGCGCAGGTGCGGGACGCCGTCGGCGAGTCCGTAGACGGGGCGGTTCCAGCGGTAGACGGTGCCGTTGTGCAGGACGAGTTCCTGGAGGCGTGGCACGCCGCCGTCGTCGAGGACGCGTAGTGGGTCTTCTTCGTCGCAGATCGGGAGCAGGGCCGGGAAGTAGCGCAGGTTCTCCTCGAAGAGTTCGTACGCGGAGTCGACCCAGCGTTCGCCGAACCAGGTGCGGGGCCGTACGCCCTGGGCCTGGAGTTCGGGCGGGCGGGTGTCGGTGGCCTGCTGGAAGAGGGGCGGCCTGGATTCGCGCCACAGTTCTCTGCCGAAGAGGAAGGGTGAGTTGGCGCCGACGGCGATCTGGACGGCTGCGATGGCCTGTGCTGCGTTCCACACCTGTGCGAAGCGGGCGGGTGTGACCTGGAGGTGGAGTTGTACGGAGGTGCAGGCGGCTTCGGGGGCGATGGATGTCGAGGTGCAGCTGAGCCGTTCGACTCCCTCGATGTCGAGGGTGAAGTCCTCGCCGCGTGCGGCGACGATCTGGTCGTTGAGCAGGGCGTACCGGTCGACGTCGGAGAGGTTCGCGGAGATCAGGTCGTTGCGGTCGAGGGTGGGGAGAATTCCGATCATCACGATGCCCGCGTCGATCTCTGTGGCTTTGCGGTGGGCATATCCCAGTCCGGTGCGCAGCTCTTCGGCGAGGTGGTCGAGGACCCGTCCGCCGAGTCGGTGGGGGGCTATGTTGACCTCCAGGTTGAACATTCCGAGTTCGGTCTGGAAATCACGGCTGGTTATCCGGTCGAGTACGTCGGCATTGAGCATGCGCGGCCGGCCGTCGGGGCCGGCGAGATTCAGTTCGATCTCGAGGCCCATGAGGTTCTTGGGCCGGTCGAACCTCTTCTCCGCCAGGAGTCTCCCCAGTCCCGCCAGGCACTGCTGCAACTTTCTCCGGTACCTTTGCCGATCGGACAGGTCGAACCCGCCTGCCACGACCTTCTCCCCCATCGAAGCACCCCTCCTCGGGTGGGCGGCCTGCGGCGTCGGCCGACCGCGTCACGGACGATAATGCCCAGACCGACTGATCCATAACGCCTCGCGTGTGGCGGTGGGCCGCTAGTCTGGTTCCGTATTCGCGAGGCACATTCCGTCGGCATGGAGCGGTACGCAGTTACCACTGCCCGGTGCGTGGTGAAAAACGCCGACGAGATTCGGCCGTCCGCTGGTGGGGTAACACCCCAGGTGTCGCGCCTGCGTTCAGAGGAAAGCACCAGGAACTCCCCATGAAAAAGTCTGGATTCGGCCTTGCCGGCAATGCCGGGGACAGCTAGCAGAAACACTGCGTGAACACGCGTCGTATAAACTCCGCGAGCGAGGCAGAGAGTTGGCGCCAGGCCATGGCCTTCAAGCCCCCCTCTGGCCCACGCTGACAGCGCCGTCCGCACCTGCCCTGCCCTCGCGTCACCCTGTCTCTTGAGTGAGAGGCGACCCACCATGCCGCTGCATGTTCCCCCGGCTCCCGCGCCTGCCCTGCGCAGCGTCCTCGCGGCACTCGGTTCCCCCGCCGCAGTCCGCGAGGCCCGTACTCCCGCTCTCCGTTCCGTCCAAGGTGCGTTGAGTCCCGAACTCCCGCTTCCTGTCCATGTGCTGGACCAGGTCGTCCCGCGCACCGGCCGTGCGCCGCGTACCCGGCTGGCCGGGTGGAGGTTCCTGATCCGTGGGGGTGAGCGTTCGGTCGCCGCCGCGGACACGATGCTGACTGCGGACGGCTGGGCCTTCTCGCACTTCTTCGAAGGCCCTTACATCGCGTCGACCGAGCGGGCGCTGCTGCAGGCCGAGGCGCTGCCGGAGGACTACCAGCCGCGGCTGCTGTCCGTGCCCGAGCTGTACATGCTCACGCTGTGGCTGCACGGGGACACGGCGGCCGATGCGTCGGGCGGAGTGCCCGCGCCTGCCGATCTGCTGGTGCCGCTGGCGCCGGCGCCGCCGGGGATCGCCGCGCACCGGCCGCATCGGGTGGCTGATCTGCTGCCGGTGTTGACGCTGCGCGTCACGCCGGCGCCGCTGCTCGGGTCACCTGCCTGACGCCCGCCACGTAGTGTTTCGCCCCGTGACATCTGTGTCACGGGGCGATGCCATGCCCCGTCCGGACTAGTCCGGTACGGTCAGCCGAAACCACCCGATCAGGCAGTGCAGTTGAGCTGAACCGTCCGCGCGGGTGATACGTCATTAAGTGGTAAGACGAGCTGCCGTGAAATCCCTGCGGATTGACGCCCGTGGGGCAACACTGGGACCGGACCGACAGATCGGGGGGCGGCCATGAACACCGCATCGAGCCGCAGCACACTCACCACACCGCAGCGAAAGAACCCATCCATGTGCCAGCACCAGCCACCCTGCCCCTCAGCCGACTCTTCCGACCGGGAGGCCGCCCGCCTCGTGGCGCATCACCCGGAGCAGGGATGGAGCCTGCTGTGCAACGGCGTCCTGCTGTTCGAGGACACCGGTGAGCTGCTTCCGGACGGGCAGATCATCGCCCCGCACCGGCCGCAGCAGGTGGCGCAGGCTGCCTGAGCGGCGCGGGCCGGCGTTCGGCAGCCGGGCGGAGCCTGGTTCGACGGCAGGCAGGACGCGCGGGCAGAGGCAGGACCGGGCAGCGCAAGAAGGCCGTCCCGCAGGCGCAGGCCAGGACCCGGAGCAGGACCGGTACCCAGAGGGCCGGCTCGGAGAAGTCCTCCGAACCGGCCCTGACGCGTTTTGGCAGGTGGGTCAGTTGTCGTAGTCGTCCAGCGGCGGGCAGGAGCAGACCAGGTTGCGGTCGCCGAAGGCGCCGTCGATCCGGCGCACCGGCGGCCAGTACTTGTCCGCGGCCTGGACGCCGGCCGGGAAGACCGCTTCCTCGCGGCTGTACGGGTGCTCCCAGTCCCCGCCGAGCGTCGCCGCGGTGTGCGGGGCGTTGCGCAGCGGGTTGTCCTCCGCGGGCCATTCGCCGGAGGCGACCTTCTCGATCTCCGCACGGATCGCGATCATGGTGTCGCAGAACCGGTCGAGTTCGGTGAGGTCCTCGCTCTCGGTGGGCTCGATCATCAGCGTGCCGGCGACGGGGAACGACATGGTCGGCGCGTGGAAGCCGTAGTCGATGAGCCGCTTGGCGATGTCGTCGACGCTGACGCCGGTGGCCTTGGAGATCGGGCGCAGGTCCACGATGCACTCGTGGGCGACGAGGCCGGCGGGGCCGGTGTAGAGCACCGGGTAGTGGGGCTCCAGGCGCTTGGCGATGTAGTTCGCCGCGAGGACGGCGACCTGGGTGGCGCGCTTGAGGCCCTCGCCGCCCATGAGCCGGACGTACGCCCAGGAGATGGGCAGGATGCCGGCGGAGCCCCATGGGGCGGCCGAGATCGGGCCGACGCCGGTCTCGGGGCCCGCGGTGGGCTGGAGCGGGTGGTTGGGCAGGTACGGGGCGAGGTGGGCGCGGACGCCGACGGGGCCGACGCCGGGGCCGCCGCCGCCGTGCGGGATGCAGAAGGTCTTGTGCAGGTTGAGGTGGGAGACGTCGCCGCCGAACTTGCCGGGCTTGGCCAGGCCCACGAGCGCGTTGAGGTTGGCGCCGTCGACGTACACCTGGCCGCCGGCCTCGTGGACCTGGGCGCAGATGTCGGCGACGTGCTCCTCGAACACGCCGTGCGTCGACGGGTACGTGATCATGAGGACGGCCAGCTCGTCGCGGTGCTGCTCGATCTTGGCGCGCAGGTCCTCGACGTCGACCTCGCCGTCGTCGGCGGTCTTGACGACGACGACCTTCATGCCCGCCATGACGGCGCTGGCGGCGTTGGTGCCGTGCGCGGAGGACGGGATGAGGCAGACGGTGCGCTGCTCGTCACCGTTGGCGCGGTGGTAGGCGCGGACGGCGAGGAGGCCGGCGAGTTCGCCCTGGGAGCCGGCGTTCGGCTGGATGGAGACCTTGTCGTAGCCGGTGACCTCGGCGAGGCGGTCCTCGAGTTCGTGGATGAGGCTGAGGTAGCCCTCCGCCTGCTCGACAGGTGCGAAGGGGTGGATCTGGCCGAATTCGGGCCAGGTGACCGGCTCCATCTCGGTGGTCGCGTTCAGCTTCATGGTGCAGGAGCCGAGGGGGATCATGCCGCGGTCGAGGGCGTAGTCGCGGTCGGCGAGGCGGCGCAGGTAGCGCAGCATCGCGGTCTCGGAGCGGTGCTGGTGGAAGACCGGGTGGGTCAGGTAGTCGTCGCTGCGCAGCTGTGCGGCCGGGAGGGCGTCGGCGGTGGTCGCATCGAGGGCTTCGATGCCGCCGTCGACGCCGAAGGCGGACCAGACGGCGGTCAGCTGGGCGCGGCCGGTGGTCTCGTCGCAGGAGATCGAGACGTGGTCGGCGTCGGCGAGGTGGAGGTTGACGCCGTTGTCGCGGGCGGCGGCGACGATGTCGGCGGCCTTGCCGGGGACGCGGGCGGTCAGCGTGTCGAAGTACGTGTCGTGGACGAGCTCGACACCGCCGGCGCGCAGCCCGGCGGCGAGGATCGCGGCGTACCGGTGGGTGCGGCGGGCGATCGTCCGCAGACCCTCGGGGCCGTGGTAGACGGCGTACATTCCGGCCATGACGGCGAGCAGTACCTGCGCGGTGCAGATGTTGCTGGTGGCCTTCTCGCGGCGGATGTGCTGCTCGCGGGTCTGGAGGGCGAGGCGGTAGGCCTTGTTGCCGTCGGCGTCGACGGAGACGCCGACGAGGCGGCCGGGGAGGCTGCGGGCGTGCTTCTGCTGGACCGCCATGTAGCCGGCGTGCGGGCCGCCGAAGCCCATGGGGACGCCGAAGCGCTGGGTGGTGCCCACGGCGATGTCGGCGCCGAGCTCTCCGGGGGAGGTGAGGAGGGTCAGGGCGAGGAGGTCGGCGGCGACGGTGACGATGGCGCCGAGCTCGTGGGCCTGCTCGATGACCGGCTTGATGTCGCGGACGGCGCCGGAGGCGCCGGGGTACTGCAGCAGGACGCCGAAGACGCCGCGCTCGGCGATCTCGGCGGGGATGCCGTCGGCGAGGTCGGCGACGACGATCTCGACGCCGGTCGGTTCGGCGCGAGTCTCGATCACGGCGATGGTCTGCGGCAGGGCGTCGGCGTCGACCAGGAAGACGCCGTCCTTGACCTTGCCGACGCGCCGGGAGAGGGCCATGGCTTCCGCGGCCGCGGTGCCCTCGTCGAGGAGGGAGGCGCCGGAGGTCGGCAGGCCCGTCAGGTCGGCGACCATGGTCTGGAAGTTGAGCAGTGCCTCGAGGCGGCCCTGGGAGATCTCGGGCTGGTAGGGCGTGTATGCCGTGTACCAGGCCGGGTTCTCCATGACGTTCCGCAGGATGACCGGCGGGGTGAAGGTGCCGTGGTAGCCGAGGCCGATCATGGGGGCGAGGACGTCGTTGCGGTCCGCGAGGGAGCGGAGTTCGGCCAGGACCTCGGCTTCGGTGCGGGCGTCGGGCAGCCCGAGCGCCTCGGCGTTCTTGATCACGTCCGGCACGGCGGCGGCGGTCAGCTCGTCGAGCGAGCCGTAGCCGACCTGCGCGAGCATCTTCGCCTGGGCCGCGGCGTCGGGGCCGATGTGGCGCTGTTCGAAGGGCGTGCCTCGCTCCAGCTGGGTGAGCGGAGTCGGGTTGGCGGTCATGCTTGAGGCCTCCTGGTCGATACGACCTGCGAGGGGCACCACGGCGTGGGTGCCCGGACGGCCTCCCCCTCTGTCATCTCAACCTGAGAGCTTCACCGGTCCGCCGCGGGTGGGCGTGCCGGTTTTCACCGTCGGTGAGAGCGGATGCCGACCGACGCCCGCCCTGCTTTCCAGAGTGACCTCGTCCGTGCGGTACAGGGGCCTGAGAGATTCCGGGGAGGATTTGCTCCTTCGGCGTCTCCGGTACGGAACCGGAGCACTCTCCCGCACGGGGTCAGCGGCCGTCTGCCAGCCTACCAGCGCGGTCTTGGCCGGTACCGTCGAGTGGCCGAGGCCACAGATGTGCACTTTCGTAGTACTTACGGGGTGGTGCGACCAGTTGGAGGGACCGTGCAGACCGATATCGATCCGCGCAGCCTGATAGGCCGCAAGGCGTTCGACCGCAACGGCACGAAGATCGGGACCGTGGACGAGGTGTATCTCGACGACGCGACGGGGGTGCCGGAGTGGGCGGCCGTCCGCACGGGGCTGTTCAGCAGGGATGCGTTCGTGCCGCTGGAGCCGAGTGAGCTGGCGGGCGACGGCCTCCATGTCCCGTTCGAACGGGCGCTGATCAAGGACGCACCGGATTTCGGTGTGGGCAGGCATCTGTCGCCCGAGCAGGAGCTGCAGCTGTACCACCACTACGGTCTCGATCTTCCCGCTCCGCCGGAGAAGCGGGCTCCGTCGCCGCCTTCGGACTCCGGTGGCCCGGCCGCGGGGCCGGGGTCTTCGGGGGATCGTGATTTCGGCCGGCTGGCCGGCCGGGACGACCGTGGGGGCGAGGGCTCGTCCGGGGGCGACTGAGCTGCCGGCGACGCCTCCTGTTCCTGCCGGACGAGCGGCAGCGGCTCCGACGGTTCGAGTGCGGGGTCGTCGACGGGGAAGGTCCGCACTCGCCCCGGAGCGGCCGACCACGGCTCCTCGAAGCGGACGGTGACGCGTCCCAGCCCGCTGCCCTGCACCCAGCCCGCCCCGTACTGTGCGTGGCGCACATCGTGCCCGGCGGCCCAGCGCCGCTCGGCCGGGGGCTGCGGTTCCTGCTCCTCCGGCTCGTCCGCGGCGGTGCCGTGCCCGGGGTTCTCGGGCCCGTCGCCGAGGGTCTGCTCCCCTGCTGCGGCCTGCGCGAAGAGGTCCTCCTGGGTGTAGTCGGTGAGGCCGCTGACGCCTACTCCGAGGAGTCTGACCCCGCCGGTGGTGTCCACCGAGTCCAGCAGCCGTCCGGCGGCCTCCCGCACGACCGCCGGGTCGTCCGTGGGCCCGCGCAGCGTCTCCGACCGGGTCAGCGTGGAGAAGTCGAATCTGCGGACCTTGAGCACGATCGTCCTGCCGGAGTGGCCGGATCCGCGCAGTCGGCGTACGCACCGGTCCGCGAGCCGCTCCACCTCGAGCCTGATCCGCACCCGGTCGTGCAGGTCGACGTCGAAGGTGTCCTCGACCGACACCGATTTCGCGTCGCGCTCGGCGACCACCGGCCGGTCGTCGTGGCCGACGGCCATCCGGAACAGCGCGGCGCCGTGCGCCTTTCCCAGCAGCCGTACGAGTTCGTCCTCGCCGGCCTCGGCGAGGTCGGCGACCGTGGTCATTCCCGCGCGCCGCAGATGCTCACCGGTCGCCGGTCCGACTCCGGGGAGGGTCCGCACCGGCATCGGGCCCAGCAGTTCCCTTTCCGTGCCGGGCTCGATGAGCACCAGGCCGTCGGGCTTGGCCTGCTCGGATGCGATCTTGGCGAGCATTTTCGATCCGGCCAGGCCCACGGACCCGGTCAGGCCCGTGACCGCGAGGATGTCCCTGCGCAGCCGCTCACCGGCCTCCCGGGCCGAGCGCGAGTCCTGGGCCGTACCCCCCGCTTCCAGGTCCACGAAGGCCTCGTCCAGGCTCAGCGGCTCCACGAGCGGTGACAGTGTGCCGAGCAGTTCCATCACCTGGTCGCTGACCGACCGGTAGAGCGAGAAGCGGGGCACGAGATAGGCGGCGTTCGGGCAGAGGCGCCGTGCCTGGGCCATCGGCATCGCCGAGTGCACGCCGAAGCGTCTCGCCTCGTAGGACGCGGTGGCGACCACTCCGCGGGGCCCCAGCCCGCCGACGATCACGGGTTTTCCGCGCAGGCTCGGCTTCGCCGCCTGCTCGGCGGCGGCGAAGAACGCATCCATGTCCAGATGCAGAATCGTCGGCGCGGATCTCACATCTCAGATGCTGCCTTACGCCACTGACAATCGTCCGTACGCGCGTACGAGCGTCCGGCTGCCGCCGCTGCGCCCGTCACGAGGGTGCCGCGATGGCCCGCGGAGCCTCTCGGAAGGGATGCGCGGCGTGCGGCCACGTGGGGCGGGCGGGGCGGCGCTCAGACGGCCCGGTCGCGCCGGCGCCTGGCCAGTTCGTCCGCCGGGTTGTGCCCGACGAGTGTCTCGCCGGTGTCGACGCGCTCGCCGTGGAGCTGCGACAGCGCCGCCTCGACGTCCCGCCAGACCACGCCGACGGCGATGCCGAACACTCCCTGGCCGCCCTGCAGCAGGTCCACGACCTCGTCGGGCGAGGAGCACTCGTAGACGGTCGCGCCGTCGCTCATCAGCGTCATGCGTTCCAGGTCCGCGAAGCCGCGGTCGCGCAGATGCTGCACGGCCGCCCGGATGTTCTGCAGCGCGACGCCGGTGTCCAGGAACCGCTTCACGATCTTGAGGACGACGACGTCCCGGAAGCTGTACAGCCGCTGGGTGCCGGACCCGTACGCGGGACGCACGCTCGGCTCCACGAGCCCGGTGCGTGCCCAGTAGTCGAGCTGCCGGTAGGTGATGCCCGCCGCTGCGCACGCGGTCGGACCCCGGTAGCCGATCGTCTCGGTCGAGGAGTCGGCCGAACTGATGTGAAGCGGATACGGCCCGCCCTGCCCCGGACTCACTCCGAGGGGACCCCCTGCCGTACCGTCGCCGCTGCTTCTCACGCCGACCTCCGTCCTTGACCTGCCATCTCGACGGTAGGCAGTCGCTCGGGGTGCGTCAACGATCGCCACACTCGGCACGCCGAGTGATAATCACCCTGAGAGTGGTTTTCCGTACCCCGATCCGGGGAACGGCTTCTCGAATATGCCGGTGCACCGATGCGGTGGCGCCGGCGGCAGGTCACTGACTGCTGGAACCGAAGTCCTCGGGCGAGATCTGGTCGAGGAACTCGCGGAACTTCTCCACCTCGTCCTCCTGCTCGTCCGGGATCGCGATGCCCGCGTCGTCCAGTACGCCGTCGCTGCCGTAGATCGGCGTGCCGGTGCGCAGCGCGAGGGCTATGGCGTCCGACGGCCGGGCGCTCACCTCGACCCCGCTGGCGAAGACCAGCTCGGCGTAGAACACGCCTTCCCGCAGGTCCGTGATGCGGACCTCGGTGAGTTCCTGCCCGACGGCCTCCAGCACGTCCTTGAACAGGTCGTGGGTCAGCGGCCTGGCAGGCGCCATGCCCTGCTGGGCGAAGGCGATCGCGGTCGCCTCCCCGGGGCCGATCCAGATGGGGAGGTACCGGTCGCCTCCCACTTCGCGCAGGAGCACGATCGGCTGGTTGGAGGGCATTTCCACCCGGACACCCACAACGTCGAGCTCGTTCACACAGCAACCCTAGGACGTGCCCGGCAGGTTTGGGTAGTCGGGCTCCCCCGGGATCGGCACACGGCCGACGTCAGGCGGGCCCGAGGCGGGTGCGCAGGCAGGCCCGATGCGGGCGCGGGGCCCGCCGGGGCGGGCGCAAGATCAGCGCAGTCGGACGCCCAGCGCCGTCTGCATCAGGGCGGCGTGGAGCCGCACGGACAGCGCCGCCAGTTCCTTCGTGGTCGCCTCGGCATGGGCCCTGGTCTGCGGATTGCGGTGCCGTCGCAGGGGAGCGACCACTTGCTCGACCAGTCCGGCCTCGCGGTCGGCGGCCGCTTTCATGGCGCGCAGATGCCTCGGTTCCAGACCGAATCGGCCCATGTCCGCCACAAGTTTGGCCACGGTCACGGATTCGGCGTCGTAACCGCCGTCCGCCGCGGGAGCGATGAGCCCGTACGACTCCCACGCCTCCAGCTCCGCCTCGGTGACCTCGGCGGCGGCGATCAGCTCGGACCTGCCGACCCGGGCCGCCGTCGGACGGTCCGGGTCGGGATCGCCGCTGATCTCCGCCAGATCGCGCGGTGCTCCGCCCTGGGGCGGCAGCGGGAGCTGCTCACCGCGCTCCGCGGCGTCGAGATGCTCCCGGATGACCTTCAGGGGAAGATAGTGATCCCGCTGCATGCGCAGCACCTGGGCCAGCCGCTCGACGTCCTGGGGGCTGAATTTGCGGTAGCCGGAAGGCGTGCGCCGCGGTTCGACGAGTCCCTCGGCCTCCAGGAAGCGGATCTTGGAGATGGTGACTTCGGGAAATTCGTCGCGCAGCTGGTTCAGCACCGTGCCGATGCTGAACAGCCTGTCGCCACTGGCGGTGCCGTGACCGGCACCGCCCGAGGGTGTTCGCAGCATGGACCTTCCCTGAGGGTCACACGCCCCGCTGGCTCGAGTAGAAGACCAGCCGGTACTTACCGATCTGAACCTCGTCGCCGTTCGACAGCACGACCGAGTCGATCGGCTCCCTGTTGACGTACGTACCGTTCAGGCTGCCGACATCGGTGACGGTGAAGCTGCCGTCGGGCGACCTGCGGAACTCCACATGGCGCCGGGACACGGTCACGTCGTCGAGGAAGATGTCGCTCTGCGGGTGGCGCCCCGCGGTCGTCAGCTCGCCGTCCAGCAGGAAGCGGCTGCCCGAGTTCGGCCCGCGGCGCACCACGAGCAGCGCCGAGCCGAGCGGCAGGGCGTCGACGGCCGCCTGGGCCTCGGGCGACAGCGAGGGCACGGGCGTCTGGCCGGTCGTCTCGGCCTCGTAGGCCTCGATCCCGGAGATGGAGATCGTCGAGGTCGTCTCCGCAGCGCGCTCGGCCGGCGCTCCGGCCCGCAGCGGCGCGCCGCAGTTGGAGCAGAAGCGGCTCGCTTCGGCGTTGCGGTGCCCGCACCGCGTACAAACCGGCATGGACGGATCCTCCTGCCGCGGCTGCCCCGCGGGGGCCTGGGACGCATACGGGTCGGGGGTAAACCCTCCACCCGTACTTGAGGTTGACGGTGTCCCGAAACCTATGCGGCCGGGACCGGCAGGGTCAACAGCAGACGCGCCCTGACCGCCGGGAATGTCACCGCCCGGCCCGGCGACCTCGTCCCGGAAGAGCGGCCGCTCCCCGCCCTGCTCCGCCTCCTGGCCATGGCGCGTCGCGCGATGGCGGGCGGTGCCGCTGTCCTCGCGTGCGCTCTTGCCGAACAACTTCCCAAACAACTTCACGGGCGATTCCCCTTGACCGAAACAGACCCGCCCGTGGGGCAGGAACCCTGAATGAACACACCTGCCGACCCGGACATCATCACAACGTCCGTACCCTCCGGACAGTTTCCACCACGCAGCATGCTTACGATGCGTCGACCCCCCGCAACCTCTTGTCCTTGTCCGGCTCCCCTTCGCCGTCCCCGCGTCATCGGGAGGACGACCGAGCGTAGTCAGGCCGTTCCGCCGGTCGCAAGGCATCCACGACGATCTTCTCCGACCGGGTCACCGAAGCGGTGGCCTGCTCCTTCTCCAGGGTCTGCACCACGCCTCCCGGGATGTTCAGGGCCGGCTCGAGGTCCTGGGGCTTGCCGATGACCTTGAACCGGTAGGGCGCGCCGATCTTCTGCCCGTCGACCTCGATGTCACCGCCGCTGCCGGAGAGGTACGAGTCGGCGACCACCCGGACGTCGTTGATCTGGATGGCCTCGGCACCCGCGGCCCGCAGTTCCTGGATCGCGTCGAGCAGCATGTCCGACTCGACGGCGCCGGACGCGTCGCCGATGGTCAGCGTGATGCCCGGGCCCTCGGCCGCCACGGTACCGGCCAGGATGCCCAGCTGCCGCTCCTTTTCCTGGGTCTGCTTCCGCGCCTCTTCGGCCTGGTCCGAGCTGGTCTCCAGCTCGGTGCGCTGGTCCTCGAGACGCGCCTTCTCATCTTCCAGACGCGTGGTGCGGTCGTCGAGTTCATCGAGGATGCGCACCAGATCCTCCTGGCGCGCTCCGCGCAGCGCGCTGTTGTCGCTCGTGGACCGGACCTGGATGGCGAGACCGAGGCCGAGGACGAACAGCAGCAGGGCGACGATGAGTTGGGCGCGGGTGACGCGCGGGGGCCAGAGCCCGGCGATCAGCCGCTGCCGGCCGGTCAGGCCGTCCGGGGTCCGGTTCTCCTGCGGGGCGGTGTGGTCCGGCTGCTCCGGGGAGTCGTGGTCGTCACGGCCGGAACCATCGGCCCGAGGAGTTCCGTCGGCCCGAGGAGTTCCGTCGGCCCGAGGAGTTCCGTCGGCTCTAGGAGTTCCGTCGGCTCTAGGAGTGCCGACGATCCGACCCGTGCCGTCGATCCGGTCGGTGAGGTCCTGCCGGTCGGTGCCGGCGGTGCGGCCCTGGTGGTCCGTGTGGACGTGCGGGTGCGCGCCTGCCTGCGGAACTGCCGGCGTCTGCTTGTCCTCGCACGCCTGCTCGCCGCCGCTCATGGGCCTGCTGCCGCGCATGGGTTCGTTGCCGGTCATCGGCTCGCTGTCGCTCATCGGCTTCACGCCCGGAACACGTGTCGGCGGATGGCGGCCGCGTTGGAGAAGATCCGGATGCCGAGCACGACCACGACACCAGTGGAGAGCTGTGCGCCGACGCCGAGCTTGTCGCCGAGGAAGACGATCAGGGCGGCGACCACGACGTTCGACAGGAAGGAGACCACGAAGACCTTGTCGACGAAGATCCCGTCGAGCATGGCCCGCAGCCCGCCGAAGACCGCGTCGAGGGCCGCGACCACGGCGATCGGCAGGTAGGGCTCGACCACCGCCGGCACTTCGGGACGGAGCAACAGTCCCGCCACGACTCCCACGACGAGGCCCAGTACGGCGATCACGATGTGCCCTTCCCTGTGTCGGCCGCGTCCTGCCCGCTGCCCGTGCGGGCGTCGGCGGTCCTCGGCTCTGCGGTACGTACGATCAGGCTCGGCGCGGCCGGGAGCCGCACCTCTTCCTGTGCGGAAATGCTGGTGCGGACACCGAAGTTCTCCTGCAGCGCATGCAGATACTGGCCGTCGGCGCTGTCCTGGAACGCGGTGCTCAGCTTGTTCCCGTCCCCCACCGCCAGCACCGTGTAGGGGGGCACCAGCGGCTTGTTGTCGACCAGTATGGCGTCACCGGCCGCGCGGATCGCGGACAGGGCCGTCAGCCGCTGCCCGTTGATCGACACGGCCTCCGCGCCGGACTCCCACAGTCCGTTGACGACCCGCTGCATGTCCCGGTCGCGCACCCGGCCCGTGTCGGAGAAGCCGCTGCTCTCGCGCGGCCCGCCGCCTTCCGACCCGGCGTCCTTGGCGTCGTCGACGACGAGCTTGAGCCCGGGCCCGCGCACCTCCGTGGCGCCCGAGAGCAGCGCAACCAGGTGGCCCTGGTCGCCGCCGTGGCGCTCCAGCGCCTTGCGCTGCCGCTCCCCGACCTCTTTGCGGAGCCGGTCGACCGAGGCCTCCAGCTCGTCGGCCGCCGCCGTCTCCGCGTCGATGCGGTCGATGAGCTCTTCGCGCTCCTTCGCCACCACCGGTGCCGATATCCGCGCCTGGGCCGCCCCGAGGGTGACGACCAGGGCGGCCAGTACGAGACCGGCCGCGAGCCCCAGTTTGGCGCGGAGCGTCCTCGGCAGTCCGCCGCCCTCGGCCTCCCTGCGGGCCGCCGCCTCCGCGTAGCCGTCGTCGAGGCTGTGGTCCATGACGTTGTTCAGCAACGACATGGAGGCATCGGGACGCGGCGGCGGTGAGGCGGTGCTCCGAACGGGGGGCTGCTGCGGCATGCCGCACATCGTCGCACGTCGCAACGGCGACCGCCGAATGGCCCCACCAATATGCCGGTGGGGCCCTTTCGAGGTGGCGGGGGGAGGCGAAGAGCACCCCCCCGCCCCCCTCCCCCCGGGCCCTCCCCCACTCCCCTTCCCCCCCCCTCCCCCAAGCCCAACCCCCCC
>NZ_JBHWKX010000069.1:0-3545 GCF_042730885.1 Streptomyces sp. NPDC059909 | reverse complement strand
GGTTGTGTGGGGGGTGGTGGGGGGGGGGAGGGGGGAGCGCGTCCTCCCCCCCCCCCCTCCCCCCCACCCCTCTACCGGGTCCGTTCCCGGCTCAGCTGCCTGCGCTCTCCACGACGCCCGACCACTCGTCGAGCAGGGCCTGCGCGGAGGCGTCGTCGGGGCCTTCGGCCCAGAGGTGGGTGACGGCCTCGGCGGGATCCGGCAG
Organism: Streptomyces sp. NPDC059909; assembly: GCF_042730885.1. Taxonomy (NCBI): domain Bacteria; kingdom Bacillati; phylum Actinomycetota; class Actinomycetes; order Kitasatosporales; family Streptomycetaceae; genus Streptomyces; species Streptomyces sp. NPDC059909. The sequence continues at coordinate 3,340 of NZ_JBHWKX010000069.1, read as the reverse complement.
CACCATCACCCACCGGCCGTCGGCCTCGACCACCCGCACACCATCGGTGGTGTCGACAAAGCGATCTCCCGCCTCCTCGACGACCCGGCGCATGACCAGACCCTTGACCGCCCATGGTGTCGCGACGTCCTTGCGCAGCACATGCGCCTGCGGGATCCGGGCGTCGATCTGGCTCAGTGTGAGCTGGGTACGGGCGACGAGCCCGATGAGCCGCACGAACGCCGCCGTGCCGTCGAAGACGCTGCTGAATTCGGGAACGATGAAGCCGCCGCGGCCGTCTCCACCGAAGATGGTGGACTCTTCCCGGCAGACGCGGGTCAGATCGTCGGGCGACGTGGTCGTCCATTCGACCTGGGTGCCGTGGTATGCGGCGACCTGCTCGGCGATGCGTGTCGTCGTCACCGGCAGGGCGACGCGTCCGCTGCGCCGCTCGGCAGCGACGAGGTCGAGCAGGACGAGCAGGGCCCGGTCGTCCTCCACGATGCGCCCGCGTTCGTCGACGAGCGACAGCCGTTCGCCGACGGTGTCGAAGCGCACGCCGAACGCTGCCCGCGCGGACGCCACGATCTCGCCGAGCCGCACCAGTCCTTTCCGGCGCGCGTCGGCGGTCTCGGTCGGCCGGGACTCGTCGAGGCCGGGGTTGATCGTCAACGCGTCCACGCCGAGCCGGCCGAGCAGGCTCGGCAGCACGAGCCCGGCGCTGCCGTTCGACGCGTCGACGACGACCTTGAGGCCGGCTTCGGCGATCCCGGTCGTATCGACGTTGCGCAGCAGTGATCCGGTGTACGAGTCGAAGACGCTGGCCGGGAAGGACAGGTCCCCGATCTCGCCGGGGAACGCCCGCCGGTACTCCTGGCGCGCGTACACGCGGTCGAGCTTTCGTTGACCGGCCTGTGACAGGTCGGCGCCGCGTTCGTCGAAGAACATGATGTCGACGGAGTCCGGCACTCCAGGTGATGTGCGGATCATGATGCCGCCCGCGCTGCCGCGTGCGGTCTGCTGGCGTGCGACGGGCAGCGGCACGTTCTCCAGGTCGCGTACGTCGATGGCGCTGGTCTGGAGCGCCGAGATCACCGCGCGTTTCAGCGCCCGGGCGCCACGGGAGTGGTCCCGCGCGGTGGTGACGGTCGCCCCCTTCTTGAGGGTCGTCGCGTACGCACCGGCCAGCCGAACGGCGAGCTCGGGCGTGATCTCCACATTGAGGATCCCGGAGACGCCGCGCGCCCCGAAGAGATGTGCCTGGCCGCGGGACTCCCAGATCACGGAGGTGTTGACGAAGGCGCCGGCCTCGATGGTCTTGAACGGATAGACGCGCACATTGCCCTGGACGATGGATTCCTCGCCCACGAGGCATTCGTCGCCGATGACGGCGCCGTCCTCGATCCGTGCGGCCCGCATGATGTCGGTGTTCTTACCGATGACGCAGCCGCGCAGATTGCTGTGCGGCCCGATGTAGACGTTGTCGTGGATGACGGCCCTGTGCAGGAACGCACCGCGCTTCACGACCACATTGGAGCCGACGACGGTGTGCTCGCGGATTTCCACGTCGGCTTCGACCTTGGCGTAGTCCCCGATGTACAGCGGCCCGCGCAGCACCGCGTCGGGGTGCACCTCGGCCCCTTCGGCCACCCATACACCGGGCGAGATCTCGAAGCCGTCGAGCTCCACGTCGACCTTGCCTTCAAGGACGTCGGCCTGAGCCTTCACGTAACTCTCGTGCGTGCCGACGTCCTCCCAGTAACCCTCGGCGATATAGCCGTAGATCGGCTTGCCTTCCTTCATGAGCTGAGGGAAGACATCGCCGGACCAGTCGACCGAAACGTCGGCCTCGACGTAGTCGAAGACCTCGGGCTCCATGACGTAGATGCCGGTGTTCACGGTGTCCGAGAAGACCTGGCCCCAGGTCGGCTTCTCCAGGAACCTCTCGACCTTCCCGTGCTCGTCCACGATAGTGATGCCGAATTCCAGCGGATTCGGTACCCGGGTCAGGCACACCGTGACCAGTGCGCCCTTCTCCTTGTGGAAGGCGATGAGGTCGGTCAGGTCGAAGTCGGTGAGAGCATCACCTGAGATGACGAGAAACGCATCGTCCTTGAGCGCCTCCTCGGCATTCTTCACGCTTCCCGCGGTGCCGAGTGGCTTCTCCTCATGGGCATAGGTGAGCTCCATCCCCAACTCTTCGCCGTCACCGAAATAGTTCTTGACGAGGGACGCGAGAAACTGAACGGTTACGACGGTCTCATTGAGCCCATGCCGCTTCAGCAGGCGAAGCACATGCTCCATGATCGGCCTATTGGCCACCGGTAGCAGTGGCTTGGGCATACTCGAGGTCATGGGGCGAAGTCGCGTACCTTCGCCACCAGCCATCACGACGGCCTTCATGTCGGAAGCGTCCTCCTTGAAGAGACACGGTCTAGCCGACTTCACCCATCCGGGCAGGCCCTGGGTATGTCATGTGCGGGCCGACGGTCTCACCACAGCTCCGGACATACGGCTCAATCGGCAGGGGCATCCGCCCTGACGAGCCGGCGGACCTGGACCACGTAGAGGATCCCTGCCCACCAGTAGAGAGTTGTACCCCATCCGGCGAACGCCCATCCGAAAATCTCGGCAAGTGACGCAAGCCACCCGTTTCCGTCACTGAGAAGCAGCAGCGGGAACGCATACATCAAGTTGAAGGTAGCCGCTTTGCCCAGGAAGTTCACCTGGGGCGGCGGATAGCCGTGCCGGCGGAGGATTCCCACCATCACCAGCAGCATCAACTCCCGGGCCAAAAGCGCCAGAGTGAGCCACAGCGGCAGGATCTCGCGCCAGGTGAGCCCCACGAGGGTGGAAAGGATGTAAAGCCGGTCAGCGGCGGGATCGAGGATGCGCCCCAGGCTGCTGATCTGGTTCCAGCGCCGGGCGAGCTTGCCGTCGAGATAGTCGCTGACACCGCTCAGAGCGAGCACGAGCAGAGCCCAGCCGTCGGCCTTCGGCCCGCCGAACTCCGGTAGAAGGATCAACCACAGGAAGAGCGGCACGCCGACCAGGCGGGCCATGCTGAGGATGTTGGGGATGGTGAGCACCCGGTCCGTCTGAACGCGAGTCTCCTGGACCTCCACCCGGGGGCCTCCTGTGTGGAACGTGCCAACGATGCCCCCTGACCTTACCCTCAGGTCTCCGGGGGCCGTACAGAGGGGTAGCGGCGACCAAATCCCGCTGAACGCAGAAAAGCCCCGGACCACAAGGTCCGGGGCTTCCCACAATGATTGTTCGGCGGCGTCCTACTCTCCCACAGGGTCCCCCCTGCAGTACCATCGGCGCTGAAAGGCTTAGCTTCCGGGTTCGGAATGTAACC